>DATJAE010000064.1:0-27332 GCA_035516595.1 Kofleriaceae bacterium
CGCCGCTGCCGGCCTCGTTCAGCGGCACCTGCGGCACCTGCCACGACACGCCGAGCGGCGGCAACCACTCGATCGTGGCGCCGCTCAACATCGGCCTCACCGACGCCTCGCGCCGCACCGCGGACATGCCGCTGTACACGCTGCGCAACAACGCCACCGGCGAGACCATGCAGACCACCGACCCGGGCCGGGCGCTCATCACCGGCAAGTGGGCCGACATCGGCAAGTTCAAGGGCCCGATCCTGCGCGGGCTGGCCGCGCGCGCGCCGTACTTCCACAACGGCTCGGCGGCGGATCTCGACGCGGTGGTCGACTTTTACGACCAGCGCTTCGGCATGGGCCTGTCGGCGCAGGAGCACTCGGACCTGGTCGCGTTCCTGCGCGCGCTGTAGCCCGCGCGCATCGCGTGCGACATCGCGAACGCAGTTGACGGGCTCGCGCGCGTTCGCCACGATCTCCGCTATGCCGGTCGCCCGTCTGGTGATCGCAGGACTCGCGATCGCGGGATGCACGAAGACGTTCAGCAAGGAGGCGGTGCAGCCGAATCCGCTGATCCATCCCGTCGACACGCTGCGCACGTCCGAGCCGATCACGATCGTCACCAGCCTGATGAACCTCGAGGAGCCCGATGCGCCCGACGGCTACCGCGACACCGGGCTCGTCCACAACCATCGCTTTCCGCTGTTCAACCGGGCGAGCTTCACGATGGTGTCGCGCGATCGCCTGCGCTTTCACGTCCAGGTCGATCACACCTGGGACACCTACGCCGATCTGCGGACGTGGGAGGTCACGCTGATCGACGATCGGGGCCACACCTGGCAGCCCGAAGCGGTCGAGCACGCGCGCACCACGGTGATCACGCACATGTGGGACTACGAGCAGCGCACCGCGCTGTGCGACTCGAAGGGCCGCAACGCGCGCGGCGATTGCTACAACCTGATCGGCTACGCCGACGACGGCTGGAAGCGCCGCCAGCCGCTCGGCAACATCTCGGTGTATCGCGGCAAGGCCGACTTCGTGTTCTACCAGCGCGACCTGTTCTCGAGTCAGGTGCGCTGGCTCAAGCTGATCGTGAAGCGCTCCGGCGAAGCGTTCGAATTCACGTGGCGGTTCGACGACACGGTGGCCGCCGACTAGGATCGTCGTCGCATGGTACGCTGACCACGTCGACTTGGCGTGATGCAGCAGCTCGATACCATCCTGTCGGAGGTGGCCGGCTACCACCCGGCCGCCGATCTCGCGATCGTGCGGCGCGCGTACCAGTTTGCCGCGACCGCGCACGACGGCCAGACCCGCAGGTCGGGCGATCCCTACGTCACCCATCCGCTCGCGGTCGCGCAGATCATCGCGGAGCTCAAGCTCGACGTCGCGAGCGTGTGCGCAGGGCTGTTGCACGATTGCGTCGAGGACACCAGCGCCACCGTCGAGCAGCTCGGCGAGCAGTTCGGCAAGGAGATCGCGTACCTGGTCGACGGCGTGACCAAGCTCGGCAAGCTGCCGTACTCGACGCGCGAGGAGCAGCAGGCCGAGAACTTCCGCAAGATGCTGCTCGCGATGGCGCGCGACATCCGCGTCATCCTGGTCAAGCTGTGCGACCGGCTCGACAACATGCGCTCGCTCCACCACCTGCCGCCGGAGAAGCAGGAGCGGATCGCGGCCGAGACCATGCAGATCTACGCGCCGCTGGCCAACCGGCTAGGTATCCAGTGGATCAAGGTCGAGCTCGAGGATCTCGCGTTCAAGTACCTCTATCCGGGCGAGTACGAGCAGCTCGCCGGCGAGATCGCGAAGACCCGGGCCGAGCGCCTCGAGTACATCCATCACGTCGAGAAGCTGATCCAGAAGGAGATGGAGGGCGGCGGCGTGCCGTGCGCGGTCAACGGCCGCGCCAAGCACCTGTGGTCGATCTACCAGAAGATGAAGCGCACGCAGCGGCCGTTCGCCGAGATCCACGACGCGATCGGCTTCCGCGTGATCACCGACAGCCAGATGCACTGCTACCAGGCGCTCGGCGTCGCGCACTCGACGTGGACGCCGATCCCCGGCCGGTTCAAGGACTACATCGCGCTGCCCAAGCCCAACCTCTACCAGTCGCTGCACACCGCGGTGATCGGTCCCAAGGGCGAGCGCATCGAGATCCAGATCCGCACCAACGAGATGAACCTGGTCGCCGAGCACGGCATCGCGGCGCACTGGAAGTACAAGGAGGCCGGCGGGCCGGGGATGTCGGCCGAGGACGACAAGAAGTTCGCCTGGCTCCGCCAGCTCATGGAGTCGCAGAAGGAGCTGCGCGATCCGACCGAGTTCCTCGAGTCGGTGAAGATCGACCTGTTCGGCGACGAGGTGTTCGTGTTCACCCCGCAGGGCGACGTCAAGCCGTTGCCCAAGGGCAGCTGCCCGATCGACTTCGCGTACGCGGTGCACAGCTCGATCGGCGATCACTGCTCGGGCGCGCGGGTCAACGGCATGATCGTCCCGCTGCGCTACCAGCTGCGCAACGGCGACACCGTCGAGATCATCACGAGCCCGAACCAGAAGCCGAACAAGGACTGGCTCAAGCTGGTCAAGACCGCGCGCGCGCGCACCAAGATCCGCTGGCTGCTCCGGCAGGAGCAGCGCGAGAAGGCGGTCGCGCTCGGCACCGACCTGATCGACAAGGCGCTGCGCAAGCACGACCTGACGCTCCAGCGCGCCGACAAGCAGCTGCAGCACGCCGCCAAGGAGCTGCGCTGCCAGACCGTCGACGAGCTGATCGTGCAGCTCGGCTACGGCAAGATCACGGTGGCGCAGGTGATGGAGAAGGCGCTGCCCGGCGGCGCGACCAAGGGCGAGGGCGCGGCGGCGCCACGCACCGAGAGCATGCTGAAGACGCTGCTGCGCAAGGTGACGCGGCGGACGTCGTCGTCGGGCATCAAGGTCGCGGGCGAGGAGGACATCCTCGTGCGGTTCGCCAAGTGCTGCTCGCCGCTGCCCGGCGATCCGATCGTCGGCTTCATCACGCGCGGCCGCGGGGTCACGGTGCACCGCCGCGACTGCGACAAGGGGCTCGACCTCGATCCCGAGCGGCGGATCGACGTCGAGTGGGACGGCACGTCGAAGGCGCAGCACGAGGTCGCGATCCAGGTGCTGTGCGCCGACAAGCCCGGCCTGCTCGCGCACATCTCGCAGTCGTTCACCGATCAGGGCGTGAACATCTCGCAGGCGCACTGCCGCGCCACCGAGGACGGCCGCGCGGTCAACACGTTCCACGCCTCGGTCAAGGACCTCGATCAGCTCAAGCAGGTGATCCGGTCGCTGTCGCGGATCAAGGGCGTCTACTCGGTCGACCGCGTCGCGGCCGAGCAGGCGGGATGATCAGGCCTTCGGCGCCGGCTTGCCGGGCTCGCCGAGGTGCGCGAACAGCTCGCTGGCGCTCGCGGTCGACTTGCGCGCGAGCCGGTTCTTGCGGCGGCGGCCGGCCTTCTCGTGCTTGTTCTTGCGCTTGACGCGGGTCGCGGCGGTGCGGGAAGCCATGACGGCGCGTTCTACGCTCGACGGGCGGCAATGTCAAACCGTGGTACGTTGCTTTCCCTCGGAGATGCCCATACGATCCGCACGATTAGAGGGATGAGGCGATGAAGCTCTGCCCCAAGTGCCAGAAGCAGTTCAGCGACGACGCCAACTTCTGTCCCGTCGACGCCGCCCGGCTCGTCCCCCTCGAGACCCAGACCGCCGGCGCCGACGCGCTCGCCGCCCGGTTCGAGCTCGGCGTCCGGCTGGGCGGTAGCCGGACCGGCGTGGTCCATCGGGCGACCGACAAGACCACCGGCAAGGCCTGCGTGGTCAAGCTGATCGCCCCGGCGGTCACCGCGTTGCCGGGCGTGTCGCAGCGGCTCGAGCGCGAGCTCAAGCAGCTCGAGCGGGTCAACAGCGCGGGCGTCGCCAAGGTGCTGGCCTCGGGCAAGCGCGGCGACGAATCGTGGGTCGCGCTCGAGCTGCTCGACGGCGCGCAGACCCTGGCCGAGGCGATCTCGGCGCGCGGGCCGATTCCGGCCGAGCGCGCGGCCGATCTGATCGAGCTGATCGGCGAGGCCCTGATCGAGGCCGCGCAGGTCGGCGTCGTGCATCGCGATCTCGCGCCGAAGAACGTGCTGTTCGCCGGGTCCGACGTGAAGCTGGTGAACTTCTCGCTGCCGGTGCCGACCAGCGACAAGGTGCCGGGCGTGCCCGAGTTCGTCTCGCCCGAGCAGGTCGACGGCCGCGCGGTCGACCAGCGCTCGAACCTGTACTCGCTCGGCGCGCTCTACTACTACGTGCTGACCGGCCAGGCGCCGTTCACCGGGTCGGCCGACGAGGTCCACCGCCAGCACGCGAGCGGCACGATCCGGCCGCCGTCGCAGCTGATGCCGGTGCCGCCCCAGGTCGAGGCCGTGATCCTGCGCGCGCTCGACCGCAGCCCGACCAAGCGCTTCCTCACCGTGCGCCAGTTCGTCGACGAGGTCACGCGCGTCGGTCACGGCGAGGTGATCGAGCTCAAGCAGACGATGGCGATGGGCCGCGCCAACAAGCCCAAGGGCGAGCTGGTCCAGACGCTGATGGGCATCCGCGGCGGCCTGCCGGCGTCGGCGCAGGTGCCGCAGCCGATGGTGGCAGCCGCGCCCGCCCAGGTCGTGGCCGGCGTACCGCTCGCCCAGGCTCCGACCGCCGCGGTGCCGGCCGCGCCGGTCGTCCCGCAGCGCGCGCCGACCAACCCGGTCGTGCCGAGCACGGTGGTCGGCGTGGTCGCGCCGACCGTGCACGGCGTGCCCTCGGCGCCCGGTGCCCCGGTCGCCCCGGCCGCCGCGTCCCCCTGGGCTGCACCGGCCGCGCAGCCCGCGCCGCCGGTGATCGCGCCGCCGGTGGTCGCGCCGCCGGTGGTCGCCGCCCCGGTCGTGGCGGCACCGGTGCTGGCCGCGCAGCCGGCCGCCCCGGTGGTCGCCGCGGCGCCGGCCGGCAAGAAGAAGCCGGTCGACGAGCAGAAGGGCAAGTTCCGCGAGACGATGTGGTTCAAGAAGGGCGACCTCGACGCCCAGGCGGCGCAGGCGGCCGCCGAGGAGCGCATGCGCACCGGCAAGCTCGCCGACAGCGATCGCGCCGACTCGCTGCCGATCGACGAGCGCTACAAGGACGACGGCTCGATCACGCGCGGCGACAAGGAGAAGTACAGCCTGCGCACCGGCGGCACGCAGATGATGCCGGCGATCGACGAGCGGGGCGCGCGGACCGACGGCAAGGTCTCGGAGGACGCGCTGATCGGCGAGATGAAGCGCGGCCGCGGCGTGGTGATCATCTTCGCGGTCGCGGCGATCATGGTCGCGCTGATCATCTACCTGATGTTCCGCTGAGCGCGATCACGCGGGCGCGCGTGGCATCGGCCGGATCGCCGGTCACGCCGCCGGGGAGATCGATCTCGCCCTTGACGCACATCGCGGCGGCCTCGACCACCAGGTCCGGGTGCGCGCCGGCGACGCCGATCACCGTGACCTCGCGCGCGACCAGCGCCCCGGGCAGATCGGCGGCGGGGGCGAGCGCGGTGAGCGTCGCGCGCGGCCCGGCGAGCGCGCACGCGAGCGCGTGATCCGCCCCGGTCGCGAGGATCCGCCACGGCCGCGCGCCGAGCCCGGCGGCGGCCACCGCGGCGCGCACGTCGTCGGCGGTGCGCGCGAGCGCCGCGCCCTTGCCGAGCAGCCAGTCGCACCACGCGGGGTCATCGCCCGCGATGACGATCGGCGCGATCGACTTGGCGATCAGGATCTCGATCAGGAACCGGGTGACGCCGGTCGCGCCGAGCACGACCACCGGCTCGCGCGGCGACAGCCCGGTGCGCGCGTACAGCGTGTAGGCGAGCGCGACGTCGCCCGCCACCGCCGCCGCCGCCGGCACCGGCAGCTCGAGCCCGTCGCCGAGCGCGACCGCCCAGCGCGCCGCGACCCGCCGCCGCGGCGCGAGCGGCTCGTGCCGGCGCGCGTGCGGGCACACCGCGGCGCCGCCGCGCCGGCACACCTCGCACTGGCCGCACGGATCGCTCGGGCCGATCAGCACGTGCTTGCCGAGCAGCGCCGCCGACTTCGGATCGACGTCGTCGACCACGCCGGCCGCGGCGCCGCCGGGTTGCGCGGCGAGCACGGCCAGGCCGATCTGGTCCTGCGCGTGCTCGTCGCCGGTCACCACTCGTCGCGCTTGCGGCGGGTCGGCGGCGCGCCGACCGGGTCGGTCGACAGCGAGTCGCGCTGCGGCGGCTCGTCGGACTCGTACGCCGGATCGGGGGCGAGCGCGGTCTGGCTATCGTCCTGGCTCTGGCCGAACGTCATCGCGTAGTCGGCGCCCTCGTTCTCGTAGGCGTTCTCGTCGAGCATCGCGTCGGCCTCGGCGAGCAGCTCGGCGGCATCGGGCAGCTCCTCGACCGGCTCGAGCGGCGGCGGTGTCTTGCTGCGGCCGGGCGGCGCCATCGGCGGCGCGGTGCGCGGCACGGCGACCGGCATCGGCGGCGGGGTCAGGCGCGCGCGCGGACCGCCGAGCGCGCTGACCGGCAGGCCCTGCCGCGCCCGCCACGCCGACAGTGCCGCGACCAGATCGTCGTACGGAATCATGCTCCCTACGCTATCACGCGGGCGTGCTACAAGCGGCTCGTGATCCGCCTCGTGACGTCGTCGATCGTGCCGACCGACGGCTTCCTGCACGGCTTCCCCGAGCGCGGCGGCGGCGTGTCGACCGGCCCGCGGGAATCGCTGAACCTCGGCGCGCGCTGGGGCGACGACCGCGAGCGGGTCGACGAGAACCGCCGCCGGCTCGCCGCGCATGCCGGCTTCGCGCCCGACCAGCTGCAGATCACCCGCCACGTCCACGGCACCGCGGTGTGGCGGGTGGGCGAGCCGTTGCCCGAGCCGGCCGAGTTCGACGGCCTGGTGACCGACCGCGCCGGCCCGGTGCTCGGCGCGTTCGCGGCCGACTGCATCCCGCTGGTGCTGGCCGAGCCCGAGGCGCGCGTGATCGGCGCGGCGCACGCCGGCTGGCGCGGCACGATCGCCGGCATCGCGCCGAACGTGGTCGCGCGCATGGTCGAGCTCGGCGCGCGCGCCGATCGCGTGCGGGTCGCGCTCGGCCCGTCGATCGGGCCGTGCTGCTTCGAGGTCGGCCCCGAGGTGGTCGCGGCGTTTCGCGCGCGGTTCGGCGAGCTCCCCGGGCTGGTCGTCCCCGGCCCGCACAAGGACCACGTCGACCTGCGGGTCGCGATGCGCGCGTCGCTCGAGCGCGCCGGCGTGCGCGGCGAGCTGATCGACGCGTCCCCGCCGTGCACGCGCTGCAACCCCGACCGGTTCTTCAGCTACCGCCGCGACGGTCAGGACGGCGGCGTCCACATGGCGTTCATCGCGATGCGCTGATCACGGGCACGCGCCCACGACGTAGCCGCCGTCGCTCGCGCTGACGCACTGGCCCGCGCTGGCCGCGAACCCGAAGCTCGCCGGCTCGGTGGTCGCGGTGAAGCTGCCCTGCTGGACGGCGACCTGGTCCGCCACCGGCGTGCTCGCGAGCGTGCCGTCGACCACGACCTCGGTGACGTCGAACGCGGGCGTCTCGCCGAGCGCCGCGTCGTCGACCGTCCGCCGCAGGTCCAGCCGCGGCGTCACGGTCGCGGTCGCGCCGACCATCGCCGACACGCTGCGGCCGTCGTCGGGATCGAGATCGATGGTCAGCGCTGGCACGCCGCCGCGCGACAGCGTGGTCGTGCGGTCGCCCAGCCACAGCTGGTCGAGCTCGAGCAAGCCCGACGGCGACAGCGACACGCTGCCGGTCGCGCTCGGCAGGTCGAGGTCGGTCGACGGCACGCCGGGCAGGTGCAACGCGAGCTCGCCGAACGCGAGCGCGAGCGTCCCCGCGGGTGCGCTGCCGTCCGCGCCGAGCGAGATCAGCTCGCCGTCGCTGATCGTTGCCGACACGCTGCCCTGGACCTCGATCGTGTTGTCGACCCCGACCATCGCGACGATCGAGCTGGCATCGACCGAGGAGACGATCGCGCTGGCATAACCGGTCGCGCCCGCGCTCACCGGCTCGGCACCGAGCAGCTGGGCGAACGCGCCGATCGCCGCGTCCTCGCCGTCGAGATCGAGCGTCGCGTCGAGCTCGCCGGGCTGGAGCTGGAACACCAGCGGCTCGTCGTGGTCGGCGTCGAGCTCGATCGCGAAGCGCATCGTGCCGGGATCGTCCTGTTCGACGCGCACCGCCGGCTGGGCGAGCGCGACGCGCTCGGTGCACGCGGGATCGGGCGTGTCGCCGCAGAACAGCGCCGCGGGCAGCTCGTAGCGGCCATCGCCCTTGGTGTTGGCGTCGGCGAACACCTGCTGGTCGAGCCAGCCGGTGACCGCCGCGGGATCCCAGCTCGGCGCGGACAGCCCGCACAGCCCGCCCACGACGGCGAGCGTCGAGTGTGCGTCCAGGGCGGCGGTGATGCCGTCCTGCGCGGCCCTGGCCGAGGCGAGCAGCCCGCCGAGATCGGTATCGACCTTGGCGCGCACCGCGCTCGGCGCCGGTGGTGGCGAGCAAGCGGCGACCGCGATCAGCGACATCCACACGCGCATGGCCGTGGTCCCTACAACCGCGATGCCAGCCGGACCTCGCGGGGCGCTGCCCGGACCTGCCGCGCGCTGCCGCGCCGCGGCGTCGAGGATCTGTCAGTCGACGGTGATCCCGAACGCCGGCAAGAGGTCGCCGGTCAGCGACTGCACGACCACTTCCGCCTTGTGCCAGTCGACCATCGCCTGGGCCTCGCGCAGCTCGGCCTGGCGCAGGTCCTCGAGCCGGTTCAGCACGTCGAAGTTGGTGCGCGTGCCGAGGTTGAACCGATCGGTCTCGATCCGGATGTTCTCCTTGGCGAGCTCGATCGCGCGCTGGCTGAGCACGACCCGGCGCTGGGCGAGCTCGAGCTGCGCGACCGCGGTGGTCATGGTCTGCGCGAGCCGCGCCCTGAGGTCGAACGCGTTGACCGCGATCTTCTCGCGCTGGGTGCGCAGCTCGCGCGCGCGGCCCTTGACGTCGTGCTGGCCGATCGAGCGCGAGAACGTCAGCGAGCCGACGATGCTCACGCTCTTGAGCTCGGCCAGATCCTTGGCGGTCGCGTCGAAGCTGCCCTCGGCACCGGTCGGGCCGATGGTCAGAGCGGCGTCGAGCTGCGGCAGCAGCGCGTTCTCGGTGACATCGATGTCGACCGTCGTGCTCGCCTTCTGGTCGGCGAGCTGCGCGAGCTCGGGGCTCGCGGCGAACGCGCGCTCGACCAGCCCGCCGAGGTCCCACGTCCCCTCCTTGATGTCGAGCGTGCTGTCGACCCGGAGGCCGAGCTCGCCGCGCCCGATCGGCAAGCCGGTCGCGCGGCGCAGCGCGATCGACGCCTGCAGCACCGCGAGCTCGCCGTTCAGCACGTCCTCCTCGCGAGTCGCGATGATCTGCTCGACCGCCGGGATCTCGCTGTGCGCGGTCTTGCCGGCGTCGGCGCCGATCTGGGTGACGCGCAACCGCTCGCGCGCGAGCGCCAGGCTCTGCTCGGTGATCGCGACCTGGCGCTCGGCGAGCACGAGGTCCCAGTACGACGACACCACGTTCTCGACCGTGGTGATCGCGGCGAGCCGGCGCGCGAGCACGGCGGAGTCGCGCGACAGCTTGGCCTTCTTCTCGTTGGCGTCGTACAGCCACTCGCCGCGGCCCTTGAGCAGCGGCTGGGTGATCCCGCCGGTCACGAGGTCCTGCCACAAGGTCTGCGAGCCGAGCGGCCCGAACGTGTCGTTGCTGTAGCTGATGCCGCCGTGCAGGTCGATCGTGCCGCCGGTCGGAAGCAGGCGCGTGAAGTCGAGCGTCCCGCCGTACTGGTCCGACGACACCGCGAGGCCGTCGAACGCCGACAGCGTCTTCGCGCCGTTCGCCTGCGCCTGGATCGTCCAGTCGTGGCGGATCCAGGTCTCCGAGATCTGCGCGTCTGCGATCGCGATGTCGTACCTCGCGTTCTGCAGCGCCGGCGCCTGCCGCACCGCGACCTGCAACAGCGCGGGCAGCGCGGTCACCTGCGGCTCGCCGGCCCAGTCGATCAGATCGTTCGCGACCTGATCGCTGCCGCTGCCGCTGCCACTGCCGCTGCCACCGCCACCGCCACCGCCACCGCCGACCGCGTCGAGCGCGGGTCCGATCAGGTCGGCGCGCGCGAGCGCCGAGCTCGCGATCAGAGCAGCAACCACCACGAAGCGCCGCATCGAGCGATTCGCATCATTGCATGGCGATCTCGCGCGCGCACCGTGCGACCGTGGTGCGACGCCTGCGACGTTTCGGGGCGGTGCCGTGGATCAGCTCCAAGCGGGCGTGTTAGCGTGCCCGCTCTACCGGTGGCCACGGTCCTTCGTACGTACTGTTTCCTCGACGCGCTCCAGCCGCAGCAGGCGACGTTCATCGGCAAGACCGCGCGCGGCTTTCTGCCCGTGCCGTTCCAGGCCTCGCTGTGGGTCGAGATCGCGCCGGGCATCGCGATCAACCAGGTGACCGACGCCGCGCTCAAGGCGACCAGGGTCCAGCCCGCGGTCCAGGTGGTCGAGCGCGCCTACGGCCTGCTCGAGGTCCACGATCACGACAAGGGCGAGGTGCTCTCGGCGGGCGCCGCGATCCTCAAGTACCTCGGGCTCGACGAGCACAACCGGCTCAAGCCGCGGGTGCTCACCAACCAGATCATCCGCGGGGTCGAGGCCTACCAGACCCAGATCATCAACCGCAGCTCGCAGGGCATGATGGTGTTGCCCGGCCAGTCGCTGTTCATCTTCGAGTGCGAGCCCGCCGGCTACGCGGTGCTCGCCGCCAACGAGGCCGAGAAGGCCGCGCACGTCTACCTGGTCAACGTCACGCCGTACGGCGCGTTCGGCCGGCTCTACATGTCGGGCCCCGAGGCGGAGATCGATGCCGCGGCCGCGGCGGCGACCGCCGCGCTCGCCGGCGTCACGGGCAAGGAGCCCGAGAAGTTCGTGGATCGCTAGGAGAACCTAGGAGATGAGAGATGGCTGATGCACTCGGAATGATCGAAGTCAAAGGCTTCGTCGGCATGGTCGAGGCCGCCGACGCGATGGTCAAGGCGGCGAAGGTCGAGCTCGTCGGGTACGAGAAGACCGGCGGCGGCTACGTCACCGCGATCGTGCGCGGCGACGTCGCGGCGGTGAAGGCGGCGACCGAGGCCGGCCAGCGCGCCGCCGAGCGCGTCGGCGAGGTGGTGTCGGTCCACGTCATCCCGCGCCCGCATGCCAACGTCGACGCGGTGCTGCCGCTCGGCCGCGCCGGCAACGGCCCCGCGAAGTAGCCATGGTGCTCGGCAAGGTCATCGGCACCTTGGTCGCGAGCCGCAAGGAGCCGACGCTCGAGGGCTTGAAGCTGCTCGTCGTCCAGGCGTGCGACGTCGACGGCGCGACCAGGCCGACCGGCGCGATCGCGATCGCGGTCGACGCGGTGGGCGCCGGGATCGGCGAGGTCGTGCTGTACGCCGCCGGCAGCTCGGCGCGCCAGACCCAGGTCACCCAGAACCGCCCGGTCGACGCGACGATCATGGCGATCGTCGACGAGATCGCGCTGGCCGGCGAGCGCCGCTACGTGAAGGAGTAGCGTGGCCACGCTCGACGAACGCAAGATCGAGGAGATCGTCGCGCGCGTGCTCGACCGGCTCGGCCACGCGGCGCCGCCGGCCAGCTCGGTCCAGGCGCTGACCGGCTCGCACCTCACCGCGCCGAGCCAGCGCCAGCCCGACATCCCGCGCGGCAGCAACGGCGTCTACGCCGATCCCGATCAGGCCGCCAAGGCCGCGCGCCGGGCGTTCGAGCAGAACGAGCAGACCCCGGTCGCGACCCGGATGAAGATGGTCGAGGGCATGCGCGCGGCGGTGCTCGCCAACAACGACGCGCTGTCGCGCTACGCGGTCGAGGAGACCGGCCTGGGCCGCTACGAGGACAAGCTGTCGAAGAACAAGCTGGTCGCGGTCAAGACGCCGGGCTGCGAGATCCTGCGGACGATCGCGTACACCGGCGACGACGGCCTGATGCTGACCGAGCGCGCGCCGTACGGCGTGTTGCTCGCGATCACCCCGACCACCAACCCGACCGAGACCATCCTGTGCAACGCGATCGGCATGGTCGCGGCCGGCAACGCGGTGGTGTTCAACGTCCATCCGTCGGCGGCGCAGGTGTGCAACTGGTGCGTGCACCTGCTCAACGAGGCGATCCAGGCCGCCGGCGGACCGCGCGACGTGATCGTGTCGGTCGAGCGCCCGACGGTCGAGAGCGCGCAGGCGCTGATGAAGCACCCGATGGTGCGGATCGTGGTCGTCACCGGCGGGCCGGTCGTGGTCAAGCAGGCGATGAACTCGGGCAAGAAGGCGATCACCGCCGGCCCGGGCAATCCGCCGGCCGTGGTCGACGAGACCGCGAACATGACCAAGGCCGCCGACGCGATCGTGCGCGGGGCGTCGCTCGACAACAACATCGTGTGCATCGCCGAGAAGGAGGTGATCGCGGTCGACGCGATCGCGAGCCGCCTGATCGACGAGCTCAAGCGCCAGCCCGTGCTGTGGCTCGATCACCGCCAGGTCAAGGAGCTCGAGAAGGTCGTGCTCGAGGGCGACCACGTCAACAAGAACTGGGTCGGCAAGGACGCGGCGCTGATCGCGGCGCAGATCGGCGTGCGCGGCCACGGCCACGACCTGCGCCTGCTGATGTGCGAGGTCGACGAGCAGCACCCGTTCGTCCAGCACGAGCTGCTGATGCCGGTGATCCCGCTGTTCCGCGTGCGCGACGCGACGGAAGGCATCGCCGCCGCGGTGCGAGTCGAGCACGGCTTCCATCACACCGCGACCATGCACTCGACCAACATCGACCACATGGCGGCGATGGCGCGCGTGTGCAATTGCTCGATCTTCGTCAAGAACGATGCGTCGTACGCCGGCCTGGGGCTGGGCGGCGAGGGCTACACCTCGTTCACGATCGCGAGCCCGACCGGCGAGGGCCTGACCACCGCGGTGCACTTCACGCGCGAACGCCGCTGCACGCTCAAGGAAGCGTTCCGGTTCGTCTGATGCGGGGCCCGGCGCTCGGCGTGCTCGAGCTGGCGTCGATCGCCCGCGGCGTGGTGGTCGCCGATGCCGGGCTCAAGCGCGCGCCCGCGGTGCTGCTCCACTCGCGCGCGGTGTCGGGCGGCAAGCACCTCGTGATGTTCGAGGGCGGCGTGGCCGAGGTCGAGGAGGCGATCGCGGCCGGCGCGGGAGTCGCCGGCGACGCGTTGATCGATCGCACCTGGCTGCCCGCGGCCGACGATCAGGTGTGGCCGATGCTCGGCGCGCCGGTCGCGCCGCCCGACTGGACCGCCGAGCCGAGCGCCGAGGCGGTCGCGATCGTCGAGACCCAGACGGTGTGCGCCGCGATCCGCGCCGCCGATGCCGCGTGCAAGGTGGCCGAGGTCGCCGTGCGCGACGTGCGGTTCGCGGTCGATCTCGCCGGCAAGGCCTACTTCACCCTGACCGGCACGCTCGACGCGATCGAGGCCGCGGCCGGCGCGGCGCGCGACGCTGCCGATCAACGGCTGGCCGGGCTCGAGGTGATCGCGCAGCCCGCGGCCGATCTGCGCGGCCGGCTGTTCCGCTAGTACCTCGCCACACAGGAGACGATTGGTTGCGGCTGCCGAGGCGCGCCGAGCGCGAGGCGCCGCGACGCAGCGCTACCGGGCGTAACGCAAGGAGCGGCAACGAAGCGATCGGCGATGGATCGGCGGCCCCAACCGATCAGATCCTGTGTGGCGAGGTACTGGCCGCGATGTCGGATGCTGTCGCCGGGGGTAAGCGCCCCGCTCGATCGCGAAGTTGTGGTCGGCCGCCCCCCGAGTGATCGCGCAAGCTCGCGAACCTGGTTGGCATCGGATGTGAACAACAGCTGTCACATGCGCGGCTTCATCGGGCTTCTCGTTCTGGCAACGGCGTGCACCGGATCGATCGGACCGGGCGGCGGCGGCGGCGACGACGACGGCTCGGGGAGCGGGCCACCGCCGACCAACGTCGGCGTCACGGTCCGCGACGGCTACGCGCCGCAGGCCAACATCAAGGTGATCTTCCAGAACGCCGACGACTCGGTGATCTCGGAGGTGACGACCGACGCCTCGGGCACGGCGACCGCGCCGATGCCGAACGGCGGCAACCTCACCGTGATCCGGACCTATCCGCCGCCGACGCCGCCCGCGCAGGCGATGCCGACCGAGGTGTTCACCTACGTCGGCGTGAAGGCCGGCGACAACATCGTGGTCGGCCACGAGATCGACACGCTCGATACGCCGAGCGCGATCGAGGTCAAGGTGCCCGACGGCGCCAACGGCACGGTCACCGTGACGGCCGCGTGCGGCACCGGCCAGGGCAACCCACCGTACGTCGCGGTGTCGGTCGCGGGCTGTGCCCCGAACCTCGAGTTCTTCGTCCAGGACGGGAACCGCGACTCGTTCATCGCCAAGGCGCCGTACGGCTCGGCGGTCGACTTCAGCGCCGACGAGCTCGCGCAGGCGCTGACCAGCGAGCTATCGTCGGCCGACATCGCGACCGACACCACCGAGATCGACGCCGAGATCCGGATCGTCGATGGCGCCACGACGCTGTACACCTCCGGTCAGAAGCGCGTCGATCAGAACCCGCAGCAGGTGAACCTGCCGAACGTCACCGGGGTCGACGAGCTGCTGGTCGCGACCATCCAGGGCCAGAACGGCAACGAGATGCTCGGCCAGCGCGTGCCGTACATGGCGACGCCGACCGCGGTCGACGGCAGCGCGTACCTCATCCCGTACGTCACCGGCAACGTGACCTACTCGCCCACCGGCTTCAGCTGGAGCGAGGACGGCTCCGGTACCGCGGACTTCGTGATCGGCACGCTCGACGTCACGCGCGGCCCGTCGCAACCCGGCCAGACCTTCCCGGAGAACGAGTACGTGCGCTACGTGATCGCGCCGCACAGCGGGACCTCGCTCGCGCTGCCGCTGCTCGCCGGCGCCGACGGGATCTACAACCCGACCAACAAGGACCAGATCACCGGCACGCACGGCCTCGGCGCGATGACCGGCGGCTACGACGCGGCGCGCGCCGGCGCGTTCAGCGTGCAGAACATCGTGCAGAACGCGCCGATGAACGGCACCGTGACCCTGTCGTACTCGGGCAACCCGCCGACGCTGCCGTAGCGCGTCGCGCGGGCCGTTCAGTCAGTGATGGATCGTGACGTGCTCGATCGTCACCGGCGATAGCGGCTTGTCGTTCTGATCGACCTGGACCGCGGTGATCTTCTTCACCACGTCGAGGTCCTTGCACTGGCCGAAGATCGTGTGGTGGCCGACCAGGTCGGGGCGCGAGCCCTCCATGATGAAGAACTGGCTGCCGTTGGTGCCGACCCGGCCGACCGACGGATCGTCGGCGTTGGCCATCGCGAGCGCGCCCGGGCCCATCTGCAGGCCCTTGACGAACTCGTTGCCGAACATGTAGCCGGGGCCGCCGTAGCCCTCGCCGAGCGGATCGCCGCCCTGGATCATGAAGCCGGCGATCACGCGGTGGAACGTCAGGCCGTCGAAGTACGGCTTGCCGGTCTCGACCTCGTCGGTCTTGGGGTTCTTCCACGCCTTCTTGCCGGTCGCGAGGCCGACGAAGTTCGCCACCGTCATCGGCGTCTTGTCCGGGTAGAGCTCGCAGTGGATGGTGCCGAGGTTGGTCTCGAAATCGGCCATCAGCTTGCCCGACCCCGGGATGTCCTTGAGATAGCCGTCGAGGTCCGCGGCGGTGGGCGGGACGGCCTCTGCCGGTGGCGCCGGCGGCGGCTGCTTGGCGACCGGCTCGGGCTTCATGTCATCGCTGCCCCTGGGCGGTGGCGTCGGAGTGGCGCTGCCGGTCGTCGTGCTGGTCTCGGCCGGCTTGTCCTTGTGGCCGCAGCCGGCCGCGAGCCCGAGGCTCGCGATCACGGCAAATGCTCGTGGAAGTTGCATGGCGCCGCGAACATGGCGCAAACGCCGCGGCGCTGCAACTCAGTGCCAGAACCCGATCGACAGCGCGAGGTTGTCGTACCCGGAGGCGAGATCGCCGGTCAGCGTGATCCGGCCGCGCCGCAGCCCCCACGCGTGGAACTCGAACACGCGGACCTCGATGCCGAACGTGCCGTGGACGCGGCCGGGCACGCCGTCGAAGCGCGCCGGCTCCCAGTAGCTGCCGCCGCGCACGCGCAGCCGGCCGGGCAGCCACTCGTACTCGGCGCCGGCGCGCGGCGACCACGCGAGGTGACGGCCGGAGCGCTCGAGCTCGTGCAGCCCGAACGCCTCGAGGCCGTACGAGTCGGGCGAGTCGCCGGTGAGCACGAGGTCGGCGACCACGGTGACCGCGCGTTCGTCGCGGAACGTCGACTTGACCTGGTGGTTCCATGCCGAGCCGGCGAAGCGGTAGGCACCGCCGGCGACCACGCGCCACGGCACGTAGACCTCGTCGGGCAGGATGTAGCCCTGGCACGACGCCGGATCGCAGTTGCTCGCGGTGACCTGGCCGCCCTCGATCGGGGTCGAGCCGGACAGCGCGAGCCGGAAGCTCTGGTTCGACGGGATCCACGTCGCGCCGGCCTCGAGCCCGGCGCCCTGGATGCCGAACAGCTCGGTGCAGCCGGGGCCGCTGCAGTCGGGCGAGATCCGGAGCTGCGCGAGCTGGATGTCCATGCCGACCGCGGTGTCGATCCGCGCGAACCACTTCGCGACCGCGACCTTGACCCGCCACGTGCTGGCGTCGATGTCGCTGGTCGAGCCGTTCGGCAGGGTCACCATGGCGCCGACCAGCGGCGCGCTCTGGTCGCTGAGCGTGACCGCGCCGGCCCAGTCGCGGACGCGCACCGAGCCGCCGAGCGTGAACGTCTCGTAGCCGCCGGTCGTGGTCGTCGTCAGCCCGGAGTTGGTGTAGTCGTGCGACAGCCCGGCGTTCAGGTAATCGAGGTGGTAGTCCCAGCTCCACGAGTCGTTGTCGGTGGTCTGGCGCACCGCCGAGGCCGAGGCGTTGACCAGCGTGCCCGACGAGCCGGCCGCGTTGGCCTCCGAGGCGCCCCCCATCGCGATCGTCGCGCTGTTGCCCAGCGGCACGCCGTCGTAGAGATCGATCCGGTAGTCGCGATCGGTGATCGGGGTCGTGGTCGGCTCGGCGTGCGCGACCGCGGTCAGCGCGCACAACGTGGCAAACACCCTCACGGCCAGCATCATACGGTGAAGTGCACTATCCTTGCCGTGATGCCGACCACCGGCGACGGCATGTCCAGCGAGAGCTCGTCCGCGCTGCCGTCGCTCGCGACGCTCCCGTTCAAGCGCCGGTTCGTCGTGCCCGCGGTCGCGCTCGCGCTGCTCGAGCTGCTCGCGGTCGGTTATCCGCTGTGGTCGGCGTTCGATCTCGGCGACCTCGGCGCCGACTCGCTGATCCGGACCGCGCTGCCGGTCGGGGTCGTCGCGCTGGTGGTGTGGCACGTCGCGATCACGATGTGGCTCCTGCCGCTGTGGTCGGCGGTCGCGGCGCGGCGGCGCGGCGAGCGGGTCAGCAAGGAGCTCGCGGCGCGCGCGTTCCGGATCACGCTCAAGGGCCCGGTGCGCGCGCTGCTGCTGCGCACGGCGGTGTGGTCGGCGACCGCCGCGCTCGCCGGGCTGTTCTTCTGCGTCTACGACGGCTGGCCGGCCGAGCGCGCGGCCGAGCTGACCTCGCTCGCCGCGGTCCACGCCTACGTGATCTCGTGCGTACGCGCGGTGTGGTGGGCGCGGATCTTCGGCCAGCTGCGCCGCCGGCTGTTCGCGTCGGGCTCGCCGCTGCGCAAGTTCGACGACAGCCACTTTCGCCAGTTCATGCTGGTCGCGATGATCGTCGCGGGCGGCGTGCTCGGCGCGCAGGCCGCGTTCGCCTACTACTTCGTGCCGATCACGCGCGAGCAGTACCTCGAGCTCGAGACGTTCTTCCCGCTCGCGACCGTGGCCGGGCTCGTCGCGTGGATGCTGTTCGCGCGGGTGTTCACGCGCGACCTGCGCAGCTACCTCGCGAGCTCGCGCGGCGAGCAGACCGACGCGCTTCCCGCCGCCGAGATCTACCGGCGCGCGCAGGCGCTGCCCTACCGGCTGGCGCTGCTCACGATCTGCGTGTGGTTCGTGATCGCGGTGGCGAGCGCGCTGGTCGCGCGGCTCCAGCTCGGGTTCGACCTCGACGACACGATCATCCTGTCGACCGCGACGCTCGTGCTCGCGGTCGCCGGCGCGATCTACGAGCAGCTGTGGCACCGCGACGTGCTGCGCCCGCTGCTCGCCCACCTCACGCAGCGCTATCGCGTCTCGGTGCGCAGCATCCAGCCGTCGCTGTCGCTGCGCAGCAAGCTGATGCTGAGCTTCGGCGGCGTGGTGCTGCTCGCGTGCGGCATGGCGCTGCTGTGGGGGTTCGTGCAGTACAAGAACCTCGCGACCGACGCGGCGGTGCGGCAGTCGGAGATCGGCCTGCACTGGCTGCGCTCCGAGATCCAGACCGAGCTCGGCGGCGCGCCGAGCGCCCCGACCGAGGACGCGGTGCGCGCGTCGCTGCGCCGGATCATCGGCAACGCGCCCGACGCCACCGCGGTGGTCTACTACCTCGACCGCGCCGGCACGCAGCTCGCGGTCGGCGGCGGGCCGATGGGTGCGCCGCGCCTGCCGTGGTACGTGCGCAGCCTGATCGGCGCGTCGACCGGGAGCCTGATCCAGGTCCATCAGGCCGGGCTGACCGGCAAGGCCGGGCCGGTCGACGTGCTGTGGCGCGGCAACCGCTACGACCTCGGCGCGGTCGCGGTGTTCTATCCGAGCTATCGCGGGCGCGGCCAGTCGATGGTCCGCCCGCTGCGCGAGCTGCTGGTGTTCTTCCTCGTGCTGTTCGCGGCGTGCGCCGGGATCGTCGTGTTCACGGTCGCGCAGTTCATGGCGCCGATCCGCCGGCTCGAGCAGCGCGCCGACGCGATGGCGCGCGGCGAGCTCGCCGATCCGGTCGCGGCGGCGGGCGAGGCCGACGAGATCGGCCGGCTCACGGTCGCGCTCGAGGAGATGCGGCGCCGGTTGCGCGACAAGCTGCGATCGACCGAGGAGGTCAACCTCGACCTCGAGCGCGCGGTCCAGATGCGCACCGCCGATCTCGCGCGCAAGAACCGCGAGCTCGCCGAGACGCTCGACAAGCTGACCCGCGCGCAGCAGCAGCTGGTGCGCAGCGAGAAGCTCGCGTCGATCGGCCAGCTGGTCGCCGGCATCGCGCACGAGATCAACAACCCGGTGAACGCGATCGTCAACACGGTCGGGCCGCTCGAGGAGGCGGTCGGCGAGATCGATCGTCCCGATGCCGCCGCGCGCGGCGAGGCCGCCAAGGACGTGCGCGAGATGCTCAAGGTCGTGCAGCGCGGCGCGCAGCGGACCAAGGCGATCGTGACCGCGCTGCACAACTACTCGCGGACCGACGACGAGAGCGTGGTCGACTTCGATATCGATCGCTCGATCGACGACTCGCTCGAGCTGCTCCGCCACCTGCTGAAGCAGAACGTCACCGTGGTCAAGCGCTACGGCGATCCCGGCCGCGTGCGCGGCCACGCCGGTCAGATCAACCAGGTGTTCATGAACCTCCTGACCAACGCGGCGCAGGCGCTGACCGGACGCGAGGCCGCGACGATCGCGATCGAGACCCGCGGCGATGCCGCCGGCGTCGAGGTCAAGATCAGCGACAACGGCCCGGGCATCTCGCCCGACGTGTTGCCGCGGATCTGGGATCCGTTCTTCACGACCAAGGACGTCGGCGAGGGCACCGGGCTCGGGCTGTCGATCGTTCACGAGCTGGTCGAGCGCCACGGCGGCGAGATCCAGTGCGAGACCGTGGTCGGCGAGGGCACGACGTTCGTGGTCAAGCTGCCGCGCCAGATCCCCGCGGCGGAGTCGTCGCGCAAGCCGCGCACGACCGACGCCAAGCCGCGCGAGCCGCGGCCGTCTTGACGCGCCCGGACCGGGCGAGCGTGCTAGACAGCCCTTGCCACTTTGTCGGGAGCCCGGGGCCGGCCTGACAATCTGGCAGCAAACCCCTCCGCGAGCCGCATCGGTGACGAGCAATTCCAGGATCTTGATGGGCATCGAGCCTGGCACCGGGCTTGTTAGTGCGATGTCCAGCATGTGGAACCAGCCTGCGCACAGCCCGTTCCGACGGTTTGCCGCGGCCCAGGTCGAGGGCGGCAGCGGCCCGGCCCAGCCCGACGGCGGGGCCGAGCCGACCGCGCTTCGCGACGCCCCGAGCGACAGCGGGATCGTGCTCGTGGTCGACGACGAGCCCGCGATCGTCGAGTCGCTCACCAAGATCTTTCGCCGCGAGGGCCTGACCTGCCTGTCGGCGACCGACGGCACCGGCGGGCTCGACCTCCTGCGCAAGCACCGGATCGGCGTGCTGCTGACCGACCTGATGATGCCGAACACGTCGGGCATGGATCTGCTGCGCGCGGCCAAGACGATCGCGCCGGAGACCGAGGTCGTGCTGATGACCGCGTACGGCACGGTCGAGACCGCGGTCGACGCGATGAAGGAAGGCGCGTACGACTTCGTCACCAAGCCGCTCAAGCGCGCGCACGTCGTCCGCATCGTGCGCAACGCGCTCGAGAAGCAGTCGCTGCTGGTCGAGAACCGCACGCTCAAGGCGCAGCTCGCCGAGAAGCGCCGGCGCGCGATCATCGGCACGTCGCTGGCATGGCGGCGCACGATGGACATCGTGATGCAGGCGGCGCCGAGCGAGGCGACCGTGCTGTTGCTCGGCGAGAGCGGCACCGGCAAGGAGCTGCTCGCGCGCGCGCTGCACGACAACTCGGCGCGCGCCAAGGGGCCGTTCGTCGCGGTCAACTGCGCCGCGATCCCGGAGTCGATCCTCGAGGCCGAGCTGTTCGGCTACGAGAAGGGCGCGTTCACCGGCGCGGCGGTGGCGCGCGACGGCCGGTTCGAGGCCGCGCACGGCGGCACGCTGTTCCTCGACGAGATCGGCGAGATCTCGCGCCACGTCCAGGTCAAGCTGCTGCGCGTGCTCCAGGAGGGCGAGATCGAGCGGCTGGGCGGCGGCGGCAAGTCGCGGCGGATCGACGTGCGGATCGTCGCGGCGACCAACGTCAACCTCGGCGAGGAGGTCAAGGCCGGGCGGTTCCGCGAGGACCTGTACTACCGGCTCAACGTCATCCCGGTGTCGGTGCCGCCGCTGCGCGATCGCCGCGACGACATCTCGCTGCTCGCCCAGCACTTCGTCCAGGTCTACGCCGAGAAGAACGGCAAGGCGATCGGCGGCTGCTCGCCGGTCGCGCTCGACCGGCTCGGCGAGTACGGCTGGCCGGGCAACGTGCGCGAGCTCGAGAACGCGATCGAGCGCGCGGTCGTGCTCACCCGCGCCGGCCAGGCGCTGATCGACGAGGACGCGCTGCCGCGCGAGATCCGCGACGCGACGCCGGGCTCGGCGTCGGCGACCTCGCTGACGTTCCCGATCGGCATGCCGCTCGCCGAGATCGAGATGCGCGTGATCCACGAGACGCTGCGCCACACGCGCGGCGACAAGCGGCTCACCGCGAAGCTGCTCGGGATCGCGACCCGCACGATCTACCGCCGGCTCGCCGAGCCGGAGCAGGGCGATGCGGAGCCGGAGGCCGAGTCGGTGTCCGAGGACAAGGCGTGACATGCAAGATCTGATCAAGCGCTACTTCTGGCTGCTCGGCGGCGTGGTCGTCGTGGTGTGCGCGATCTTCGCGGCCAAGGCCGCGAGCAACATCCTCGAGGCCGTGCTGCTCGGCGACTCCGACCACGCGATCCGGGTCGCGGTGACCGCGCCGTCGCCGGCCACGCCGGTCAAGCAGAGCCGCAGCAAGGACGGCACGCCATTCGCGCAGCGCAACATGTTCTGCTCCGAGTGCACGCCGCCGGTCGTGGTCGCCACCGACCCGTCGTCGATCATGACGACCAGCTTGCCGCTCGTCCTGCTCGCGACCAACGTCGGCGCCAAGCCCGAGGACTCGTACGCGACGGTCATCAACACCGAGAGCCAGCACCAGGGCAGCTTCTCGGTCGGCGATCCGATCCCGGGCGCGACCGGCAAGCTCAAGGAGATCCACTACAAGTACATCGACTTCGAGAACAACGGCCACATCGAGCGGCTGGTGCTGCAGGGCGCGCAGGCGCCGGTGGTCGCGGCGGTCGAGCCCAAGCCCGCCGAGGGCGACGATCTGCAGGCGCAGATCGACAACGGCGTGAAGAAGATCGACGACTCGACCTACGAGATCGACAAGTCGCTGATGGACAAGGCGCTCGGCAACCCGATGCTGTTCGCCAAGGGCGCGCGCGTCGTGCCGGCGATGACCGGCGGCAAGGCCAGCGGCTTCAAGCTCTACGCGATCCGACCCGACTCGGTGTTCGCCAAGCTCGGGCTCACCAACGGCGACACGCTCGACGCGATCAACGGGTTCCAGATGACGTCGATGGACCAGGCGCTCGAGGTGTACTCGAAGCTGCGCGAGGCGAACTCGTTCCAGGTCGACATCACCCGCCGCGGCAAGCAGATGACCCTGAAATACAACGTGCGGTGAACTGATGAAACATCCTCGCTTACTCCTCGTCACCGTCGTGCTGATCGGCACGATCACGCCGGCGTTCGCCCAGCCGACCGGCAGCGACACGCCCAAGACCTCGGGCGACGACCAGCCGATCTACATCTGCAAGCACGCGACCGGGCCGGTCGCGGTGAACTTCAAGCCCGAGAGCGAGCTCAAGGACCTCATCGCGTGGGCGATGGGCTTCACGTGCAAGAATTTCATCCTCGATCCGCGCATCGTGTCGACCGGCAAGAAGGTGACGGTGATGGCGCCGGCGAAGATGAGCCCGGCCGACGCCTACAAGCTGTTCCTGGTCGCGCTGTCGACCATGGGGCTGACCGTCGTGCCCAAGGGCAACGTGCTGCGCATCGTCGAGGCGGCGACCGCCAAGAGCGAGACCGTGCCGATCTACGACAAGGGCATCCCGGCCGACGAGGACGAGATGGTCCGCTACGTGCTCAAGCCGACCTACGCGCAGGTCGAGACCCTGCGCGCCGCGCTCGACTCGATCCGCTCGTCGTCGGGCAGCGTCGCGGCGGCCGGCAACATGCTGATCATCACCGACTACGCGAGCCAGGTGCGCGACATGATGTCGCTCGCCAAGACGATCGACATCCCCGGCAACAACGAGGGCATCTACACGATCCCGGTCAAGCACGCCGACGCGACCCAGCTCGCGCAGAAGCTCAACGAGATCCTCGGGCTGTCGGCGAGCGGCATGCCATCTCCCGCCGGCGGCGGGCCGATCCGCGGCCGGGTCAACGCGCCCGGCGCGCCCGGCGCACCGGGCCCGGGTGGTAGCGAGGAGGCCGGCAACGCGGTGCCGTCGAAGATCCTGGTCGACGATCGCACCAACACGCTGATCGTCGTGTCGAGCGAGGCCGGCTACCAGCGGGTCAAGGCGCTGGTCGACCGGCTCGACATCGTGCTCGACACCGAGGGTGGCGCGGCGATCCGGGTCTACACGCTCGAGAACGCGCTGGCCAAGGATCTCGCGACCACGCTCAACAACGCGCTGCAGGGTCGCACCGGCGCCGCCGCCGGCGGTCGCCCCGGCGCGCCCGGCGCCCCCGGCGCGCCGCCTCCGCAGGCGCCGCCGGCCGGAGGCGCCGGCGATCTCGGCGCCGCGCTCGAAGGCCAGGTCAAGATCACCAACGACGATCCCACCAACTCGCTCATCATCATGTCGTCGGGCCGCGACTACGTCGCGCTCAAGGACGTGATCCATCGGCTCGACCAGCCGCGCCGCCAGGTCTTCATCGAGGCGCTGATCCTCGAGGTCCAGCTCGACAACACCAACAGCCTCGGCACCGCGGCGCACGGTGGCCTGCCGATCCAGAACGGCAACGCGCTGGTGCTCGGCGGCGTCGAGACGCCGACGCTCAACTCGCTCAACGTCGCGTCGCTCGCGTCGCTCACCGGCCTGATCGGCGGCATCGTCGGGTCGCCGCTCACCAACTCGCAGACCTTCCTCGGCACGAGCATCCCGTCGTACGCGGTGCTGTTCAACGCGCTGGCCAGCCACGACAACACCAACGTGCTGTCGGCGCCGCACATCATCGCGATCGACAACGAGAAGGCCGAGTTCTCGGTCGGCAACAACATCCCGTACCAGGCCGGCCTGTCGTTCGGCGGCATCGGCCTGCCGTCGACCGGCTCGACTGGCACGACCGGCGGCACGAGCCTGCCGGTCGGCTCGATCGGCCAGAACATCCAGCGCCAGAAGCTGACGCTCGACCTCAACATCACGCCGCACATCTCCGGCAACGACGCCGTGCGCCTCGAGATCGAGCAGAACACCGAGGACCTCGGCGGCAAGGACCCGATCCTCGGCCCGACCTGGACCGAGCGCAAGCTCAAGACCCAGGTGGTGGTCCACGACCAGGAGAGCGTCGTGATCGGCGGCCTGATCCAGGAGCGCGACATCTACAGCGAGTCGAAGGTGCCGCTGCTCGGCGACATCCCGATCCTCGGCTATCTGTTCAAGTACACCACCAAGGAGAAGAAGAAGACGAACCTGCTCATCCTGCTGACCCCCTACATCATCAAGGACCAGCTCGACCTCCAGCAGATCCGCGAGCGCAAGACCCGCGAGTACCGCGAGTTCACCGCGTCGTTCTCGAACCTCAACGAGATGAAGTACGAGCCGAAGATCGACTACCGCCGCAAGCGCGGCCTGATCGAGGAGATCAACCGCTCGCTCGAGTCGGTCGACGAGGATGCTGCCGCGCTCGGCGCCGCCGGCCACCGCCAGCATGTCCAGGAAGGCCCGGTCGACTACGCGCCGTCGTCGATCGAGGCGCCCGAGCAGCCGGGCCACGGCAACGGCCAGCTCCCCGAGAATCCGCCGCCGCCGCCGGCGGGAGGCCGGTGATGGTCGCGACCTCCGGCATCGGGCTGTCGCACGCGTCGCTGCTCGGCGAGCTGCTGGTCGGGCGGTGCGGCGTGGCTCCGGACTCGATCGAGCGCGCGCTCGTCAAGCAGCGCGAGGAGGGCGGCCTGATCGGCGAGGTGCTGCTCCGGCTCAAGCTGATCGACGAGGACCAGCTCGCGCTCGCGCTCGCGCTGCAGTTCGACATGCCGTACCTGCGCGACCTGCCGCGCGCCGAGGACATCCCGTCCGAGCTGATCGACAAGCTGCCGATCAGCTTCGCGCGCCAGCGCCTGGTGCTGCCGCTCGGCCGCGATGCCGCCGGCCGCGTGATGATCGCGGTCGCCGATCCGCACGCGGTCGAGGTGATCGACGCGGTGTCGGTGCTGTTCGCCGAGCCGGTCGAGCCGGTGGTCGCGTCGAGCGCCAAGATCATCGATCACATCAACAAGACCTACGCGCGGCTGCGCGGCGGCGCCGAGCTCGAGGAGAGCGTCAAGAAGGACGAGGTCGAGGATGGCGCGGTCGCCGAAGAGCTGGTCGACATGCTCGACGCCAACGACGAGGCGCCGATCATCGCGTGGGTCAACGCGCTGATGTTCCAGGCCGCCAAGGAGGGCGCCTCCGATATCCACATCCGGCCGGGCGAGAAGGACATCGTCGTGCGTTACCGGATCGACGGCGTGCTGCGCGAGGTCAAGCGCGCGCCGCGCAAGTTCCACCAGTCGATCATCGCGCGCGTCAAGATCATGGCCGGGCTCAACATCGCCGAGAAGCGGCTGCCGCAGAGCGGACGCATCCGGCGCAAGATGGCGGGCAAGGACGTCGACATGCGCGTCGAGACCGCGCCGACCGCCGGCGGCGAGAGCACGACGATCCGTCTGCTCGATCGCAGCAGCGTGCTGCTCGGCCTGGCCGACATCGGCTTCGCCGACGATCACCTCGAGGCGATCCGCTCGATCATCGCGCGCCCGCACGGCATCCTGCTGGTGACCGGCCCGACCGGCTCGGGCAAGACGACCACGCTGTACGCGTGCCTGTCCGAGATCAACTCGCCCGACATCAACATCCTCACCGTCGAGGATCCGGTCGAGTACCAGCTCGAGGGCATCTCGCAGACCCAGGTCAACTCGAAGATCGAGCTGACGTTCGCGTCGGGGCTGCGCTCGTTCTTGCGCCAGGATCCCGACGTCATCATGGTCGGCGAGATCCGCGACCGCGAGACCGCCGAGGTCGCGATCACCGCGTCGCTCACCGGTCACCTCGTGTTCTCCACCGTCCACACCAACGACGCCGCCGGCGGCATCACCCGCCTGGTCGACATGGGGATCGAGCCGTTCCTCGTCGCGTCGTCGCTGGTCGGCCTGCTCGCCCAGCGCCTGGTGCGCCGGCCGTGCTACGAGTGCGCGCGCGCGGTGCGGCCGTCCGAGGAGGTGGTGGCCGAGCTCGGGCTCGACGCGCAGCAGTTCTACGCCGGGCGCTACCAGTTCCCGGCGGTCAAGGGCATGCGCCCGCCGCCGCCGGGCAAGGTGTTCGAGGCGGTCGGCTGCCCGGCGTGCCAGCAGCTCGGCTATCGCGGCCGGACCGGCATCTACGAGCTGCTGCTGGTCAGCGAGCGCGTGCGCCGCCACTGCCTCGAGAAGGCCGACGCCGGCACGATCCGCGCGGCCGCGATGGAGGAGGGCATGGTCACGCTGCGCAGCGACGGCGCGCGCAAGGTGCTGCAGGGCATGACCACGCCGGAGGAGGTCATGCTGATGACCGCGGAGTCGGGGGAGTAGCGCATGCCGATGTACGCGTACAAGGGCCGCTCGTCCGCCGGCAAGGCGGTCGCCGGCATGCGCGACGCGGAGTCGCCGAAGGTGCTGCGCCAGCTGCTGCGCAAGGACGGCGTGCTGGTCACCAGCTTCGACCTGTCCAAGGCCGGCAAGGTCGCCAAGGAGCAGAACGCGAAGAAGGGCGGGCTGTCGCGCGAGGTCGATCTCGGGGGGCTGTTCGGCGGCGTCAAGAAGGTCGAGATCGCCGCGCTGACCCGCCAGATGGCGACGCTGCTGCGCTCCGGCATCCCGCTGGCCGAGGCGCTCGGCGCGCTGGTCGAGCAGATCACGAACGAGCGGCTGAAGACGCCGGTGTCCGAGGTGCGCGGCGCGGTCAACGAGGGCAGCTCGTTCGCCGACGCGCTCGCGCGTCACCCCAGGCTGTTCGACGACCTCTACGTCGCGATGGTGCGCGCCGGCGAGCTCGCGGGCAACCTCGACGACGTGCTCGGGCGCCTGGCCGACTTCCTCGAGGCGAGCCAGAAGCTGAAGTCG
>DATJAE010000065.1:0-12246 GCA_035516595.1 Kofleriaceae bacterium
GAGCCGGACCAGCACGTCCTGCCCCGAGAGCTCGACCGAGCGCAGGACGCGATAGCTGACGATGTCGTGCCCGAGCCCCGGATCCTGGACCTTGGCGAGCGCGTCGCGAACCTGTGCTTCGGTGATTGCCATGACCGCCTCAGGGCAGGTGCCCGAGCCTACGCCGCTTGGCCTCGAGGTAGTCGGCGTTGTGCTCGGACTCGCCCACCCAGTGTGACTCGAGCGCGTCGACTACCACGCCCGCGTGCTGCAGGCCGGAGCGCTTGTCGGGGTTGTTGGTCATCAGGCGCACCGAGGTGACGCCGAGATCGCGCAGGATCCCGGCCGCGAGATCGTAGCTGCGCAGATCGGCCGGCAGGCCGAGCGCGAGGTTGGCCTCGACCGTGTCCTTGCCGGCGTCCTGGAGCTGGTACGCGCGGACCTTGTTGCCCAGCCCGATGCCGCGGCCCTCCTGGACGAGATAGACCAGCACGCCGCGGCCCTCGCGCGCGATCCGCGCGAGCGCGGCGTCGAGCTGGGCGCGGCAGTCGCAGCGCAGGCTGCCCAGCACCTCGCCGGTGAAGCACGAGCTGTGGACGCGGGTCAGCACGCCGGCGCCGCTGGGATCGCCCATCACCATCGCGACGTGCTCCTCCAGCGCGACGCCGAGCGCGGTCGCGCCCTCGCCGCCCGGCTCGCCGGTGCGGTACACGACGATGCGGAACTCGCCGTACGGCGTCGGTAGCCGAGCGTCCGAATACCTCGCGAGCATGCTGTCGGGCGTGTATGGCCGGGTCCTACGTGCTTGTCAATGCGTGCTACAGTGGCCTTGCCTATGGCGGTGCGACCCGTCGTGATCTGGCCGGATCCGCGGCTCCGGCAGGCGTCCGTGCCGATCGACGCGATCGACGACTCGGTGCGGGAGCTGTACCGCGACCTGTGCGACTCGATGTACGCCGAGAACGGCCTGGGCATGGCCGCGCTCCAGCTCGGCGACCCGCGCCGGATGTTCGTGGTCGAGCCCAAGCTGGCCGGCCGGGCCGAGACCGAGCCCCCGCTGTGCTTCATCAACCCCGAGGTGCTCGAGGTCTCCGACGAGCAGCAGGACTCGGAAGAGGGCTGCCTGTCGTTCCCCGACATCTACGTCAAGGTCAAGCGGCCGATGCGCACCCGGGTGCGCGCGACCGGGATCGACGGCGCGCGGTTCGAGCTCGACGGCGAGGCGCTGCTCGCGCGCTGCCTGCTGCACGAGAACGATCACCTGACCGGCAAGCTGCTGGTCGACTTCGTCGGCCCGCTCAAGCGGCAGATGATCAAGAAGAAGCTGTTGCGCGTGAAGGAAGACGCCGCGGCGGAAGAGGCCGAGGCGGAAGCCGAGGCCTAGATCGGCTCGAACAGCCCCGGCCGCCACACCAGCGTCTTGACCGGCAGGCCGTCGAAGTCCGATGGCTCCGCCGACGAGCCGCTGCACGTCGCGTCGAGCGTGACGCCGAGGTAGTCGCCGCCGCGATAGCACGCCGGCAAGGTCGGGCCCCAGCACGGGCAGATCGTGCCCGCGCCCGGGTGATACGGCGCGCCCACCGCCAGGTGGAGCGCCGGCACCGCGATGCCGGGCAGCGCGACCTGGACCTGGAACGGCGTGCCGTCCTCGTTGGTCATCACGTACATCGCGGGCGTCGCGCCGCGGGTCACGACCAGCACGACCGAGCTCGGGCCCAGCGCGGGGTGAACCTCGTCGGGCGCGACCAGCGCGCGCAGCGCGGTCAGCGTGACCACGTCGTGCGACGCGATCGGGCCGCAGTGATCGGCCGCGATCGTGAAGGCCGGCGTGGCCGGCGGAGCCGGCGCGACCGGCGGCGGCCCGCCGCAGCCGATCGCGACCCAGGCGGCGTGGACGATGCGCACGTCGCATCATACCCTCGCCGCCATGACCGACTGCGTGTTCGTGCGCGGCCTAGAGTTCGAGGGCAACCACGGCTACACCGCCGCCGAGCGCCGCGGCACCCGGCGGTTCCGCGTGAACCTGACGCTCGAGCTGCCGCTGGCGGCCGCCGCCGCGTCGGATCGCATCGCCGACACGGTCGATTACTGGAAGGTGAGCGAGGTCGTGGTCGGGCTCGGCACGCGCTCGACCTACCGCCTGCTCGAGGCGCTCGCCGGCGCGATCGGCGCGCAGATCCAGGAGCTGTACCCCACCGCGGCGGTGTCGATCGAGGTCGAGAAGCTCGCGCCACCCTGCCCGGGCGTGCCCGCCGCGTGCGGCATCCGGCTCCACCTGCCGGCGAGGACGTGATGTTCACGTACCAGACACCGGTCCGGTTCTCGGACGTCGACCACGCCGGGATCGTGTACTACCCGCGGTTCTTCCATCTCTTCCACGTCGCGTTCGAGGAGCTGTGGCGCGCGCGGATGGGCGCGCTCGCCTACCGCGAGCTGATCGATCGCGATCGCGTCGGCTTTCCCGCGGTGCACGCCGACTGCGACTTTCGCGCGCCGCTGCGCTTCGGCGACGTCGCCGAGATCGAGGTCGCGGTCGCGCGGCTCGGCGTCACGTCGATCACGTTCCGTTACCGCGTCCATCGCAGCGAGCCGCGCGCGCTGTGCGCCGAGGGCCGGGTGACCTGCGCGGTGGTCGACCTCGCGCGGTTCGTCGCCATACCGGTTCCGGAGCGCGTGGTCGACATGCTGCGGGATCTCGTGGAAGCGTGAGCGGGGACACGCGGCACGGAAAAAGCATGTTGCGCTTTACGTTCGATGGGGGATCGTACTAAGTCCACGCCATGATCGAGCGCGACCCCAAGACTCTGGCCCGGCTCCAAGCGGTGGTGACCGCGCTGATCGAGCACCGCGTCTCGACCTCGCTGGCCGATGTCGAGCGCGCGCTCGCGCGCTGGCGCAGCGGCGCTCACTCCGCGCTCGCCGCGCACGGCGCGGTGCTCCGTCATGCCGCGCGCTGCGAGCGCACGGTCGAGCGCGTCACCGCGGCCGCCGGCGACCGCCCCGAGGGCATCTTGCGCGACGCGGTCGACGCCGGCCTGATGTCGAGCGACGAGTTCATCGCGCTGGTCGGCAAGCCGCCCGAGGAGGTGCCCTCGATCGACGCGCTGCGCGACGAGGACGACGCGAGCGCGCCCGACAAGCGGCGCACGCTCGAGCAGCTGCTCGCGCGCGGCCCGGTGCTGGTCCACGTCGACGCGCGGCGCGCCGAGGTCGCGGTGCCGCCGAGGTTCCGCGCCGATCCGAGCCTGGTCCTGCGCTTCGGCTACCAGCTGACGCCGGCGATCGCGGACCTCGAGGTCGGCGAGCAGGCGATCAGCGGAACGCTGACGTTCGCGGGGTCGCCGTTCCACGTCGTCCTGCCGTGGACCGCGGTCTATGCCGCGATGGTCGAGGGCGAGCAGCGCGGCACGGTGTGGCCGGAGGACGTGCCCGAGGACGTGCTCACCGGCGGCGGCGAGGCGCCCGCCCCGGTGCCGGCGGTGGCACCCAAGGAAGACTCGCAGCGGGTCAAGCGCTCGACCCACCTGAAGCTGGTCGAATGATCCGGCTCGCGCTCGCTGCCTTCGTGGTGGCGGCGTGCGGAGCGCGCTCCGAGCCGGTCGAGCCGCTGTCGAGCAACGCCGCGCCGCCGCCGACCCCGCGCGACACGCCCGCGCCGACGATCGCGTGGGGCGACCACCGGCTCGAGGCGGTCGGGCTGCCCGCGGTCGCGCGCGGCGGCGAGCTCGTCGTGGTCGCGCTGCACGAGGGCGACGGCGGGCGCGGCTATCCCAACCTGCACGTCGAGGTCCGCGACCGCAGCGATCGCACGATCCAGTCGATCCCGGTGGCCGAGTCCGACGAGTACGAACGGCTGGCCCCCAACGGCGAGCCCGGCAAGGAGCTCGCCGAGCGGATCGCCGAAGCCAACCGCCAGCTCGCGCGCCTGCACGGCGTCCACGATCTGATCGCGATGCACAAGCTCGAGCTGCAGCCGACCGAGGACGGCGGCGACAAGCACCTCGCGATCGGCGATGGCTTCGACGTCGACTGGAACGGCGATCACCTGCACGTGTTCCATCACAACACCGATCAGTCGCTGCTCACCGAGAGCGGCCTGCCGTGGCTGGCGCCCGAGCACAAGCCGTGCCCGACCTGCGAGCCGTGCGCGAACCCCGCCTACCTCGCGAACGTCTATCACGCCGACGCGATGAACCTGTTCGTGGTCGAGCTCGCCTACAAGGGCACCGACACGTGCTGGGAGCCGGGCAACCAGCTCCACGTCGTCACCTGGCCGTGAGCTTGGCGTAGAGGTCGCGGGTCGGCGCGAGGTCGCTCGCGGCGATCTGCGCGCGCTCGCCGATCGCGATCGCGCGCTCGAGCAGCGGCCGCGCGTCGGCCGGATGACCGAGCTCGACGTCGGCGCGCGCCAGCCCGGTGAGCGGCTGCCACAGGTCGGGCGAGTCCTTGCCGCCCGCGGCCTCGAACGCGACGATCGCGCGCTGCTCGAGCGCCGCGGCCTCGGCCCACTGCTTGGCCGCGAGCTCCATCGTCGCACGCGAGCCGAGCGTCTGGCCCAGGAACGGCGACCGGGTCTTGCTCTCCGACGCGATCACCGCGTCGTACTGCGCGCGCGCGTCGGCCAGCTTGCCCTGCGCGGCGAGCGCCTCGGCGCGCGTGGTCGAGACCACCTGGCCGAGCGGGTTGTCGGGCCCGGCGGTGCGCTCGCTGATCGCGCTCGCGCGATCGAGGAACGTCAGCGCGCCGGCCGGATCGCCGGCCTTGATCATGCCGTCGGCCATGTTGTTGAGCGTGAGCACCAGGGTCGGGCTGTTCGCGCCGTCGGACTTCTCGCGGATCGCGAGCGCGCGCTCGTAGGCGGCCCTGGACTTCGCGGCATCGCCGGCGCGCTCGTAGCACGTACCGAGCGTGGTGAGGATGGTCGCGAGATCGGGGTGGTCGGGGCCGACGCTGCGCTGGTGGAGCGCGAGCGCGCGCTCGAGGTGCGGCGTCGCCTTGTCGAACGCGCCGCTGCGCGCGTAGGTCGCGCCGATCACCTCCTCGTCGGTCCACAGCAGCGGGTTGTCGGGGCCGAGCGCCTTGGCCGCGCGGGCGAGCGCCTGCTGCTGCGCCGCGATCGCACCGGCGAGATCGCCGGCGAGCGCGGCGACCACGCCTTCGACCTCGACCTCGCGCAGCTCGAGCGATGGATCCAGGCCGCCGCGCGCGTTCATCGCGCGCGCCAGGCCGAGCCACACCCGCGCCGCGCCGACGTCGTGCTGCGCGGCGGTCGCGGCGGCGCACAGCGACGCACCGGCGGCGACGTCGTCGCGCCGGCCCTGCACCGCCTGCCACACCGCTTCCTGGCACGCGGCGGTCGCGTCCTCGAGGTTGTTGGCCGACATCAGCGACGCGCCCTCGACGACCAGCGCCTCGGCCTTGTACGGCGGATAGTGCAGCTCGTCGGCCAGCCGTTCGGCCTTCTTGCCGGCGATCACCGACGCGAGGTAGTGGCCGACCAGCAGCTCGGCCTTGGCCTCGGCGAGCCGCGCGCCGAGCTCGACCAGCTTGGCCTTCGGCTCGGTCGGCGGCTGCTCGGCGGCGCGCAGCGCGGCGACGTTGCTACACGCGCGCACCGGCTCGAGCCCGGCGACCACCTGATCGGCCTTCTGCACGAGGTCGGCGTCGGCGCCGGCGAGCAGCCGGGTGAGCGCGCCGAGCTCGTCGAGCCGGCGCTCGAGGCAGCCCTGGCGCAGCGCGAGCGCGTCCTCGCCCTGCTCGCGGCGCACGCGGGTCGCGCGGCACGCGTCGACCGCCGCATCGGTCCAGTCCTTGCTGTAGGCGTCGAGCGCGCGCGCGACTCCGGCGTAGGCGTCGGCCGCGAACGGCAGCTTGGTCGCGAGGTACGCGGTGCGGGTCGCGCTGCGCACGGCGTCGTCCCACCGGCCGGCGAGCCGGTGCTCGATCCCGGTGCACGGCTCGGTCGACGCGCCGCGCGACGACAGCGCGAACCCGGCCGCGACCGCGCCGCCCAGGCTCAGCACCGCCGCCGCGACGCCGAGCGCGCGCCGGCGCGGCCGCGCGAGATCGATCGCGAGCTCGGCGAGCAGCGCGTCCATGCTCGGAAACCGCGCGGCGGGCTCGGGCGCGATCGCGCGCAGCACCGCGCGCTGGAGCCGCGCCGGCACGCGCGAGTCGGCCGGCGGCCTGGGCGGCCCGGCGCTCGCCGGCGCCTCCTTGCTGTACGGGCGCGCCCGGAACAGCGCCTCGTACAGCGCGACGCCGAACGAGAACTGATCGCTGCGCGCGTCGGCGGCGGCGCCGCCGCGCAGCTCGGGCGCGATGTACGCCGGCGTGCCGACGAGCGCGCCGGCCGCGGTGAGCGTCGCCGACAGCGGGCTGTGTACGTCGACGGCCTGGTCCGGCGGCGGCAGATCCTCGGCATCGGCCAGCCGCGCCAGCCCGAAGTCCATCACGCGCACGCGGCCGTCGCGGCCGACCAGCACGTTCTCGGGCTTGAAGTCGCGGTGGACCAGGCCGCTCGCGTGCGCCGCGGCGAGCCCGGCGCCGGCCGCGCGCATCACGCCGAGCACGTCGCGCCACGGCCGGCGCGGCCCGCGCAGCCACTGGCGCAGGGTCTCGCCCTCGACGAGCTCCATCGCGACGAACACGCGATCGCCGGGCAGCGTGCCGACGTCGTGCACCGCGAGCACGTTGGGATGCGACAGCCGCGCCATCGCCTGGGCCTCGCGCAGCAGCCACGCCTGCTCGCCGCCGCTGGAGCCCGCCGCCGGGCGCGCTTGCAACAGCTTGATCGCGACCTTGCGATCGAGCTCGGGATCGAACGCGCTGTACACCACGCCCATGCCGCCCTCGCCGACCAGCGCGATCACGACGTAGCGGCCGACCAGCGTGCCGCGCTCGAGCCGCTCGGCGGCGCGCCGCGGCCCGGAGCCCGGACCCTCGCGCCGGGTGACCCCGGTCGGTTCCTCGGTCGGCTGATCGGGATCGAGGCCGCCCACGATCCCGCATTGTCGCACGCCGTCACCCGGCGTTTGCTTTTTTCCGCTCCTCGGGGTTCTCGTCGAGCCACGCCCGCAGGCTCTCCTCGGTGATCTCGACCACGAGATCGGCGTCGCCGCAGCGCGCCTGGCAGCCGAGCCGTGATTCCGGCCTCACGTCGAACGCCTTGTCCATGATGTCGTTCTCCTTGTCGGTGACCTCCGGCAAGGAGTCGAGGCCCTCGTGCACCCACACGTGGCAGGTCGAGCACGCGAGGTTGCCGCCGCAGGCGTGACCGACCCGCGCGCCGCACTGCTCGGCGACGTCGAGGATCGACTGGCCGCGCTCGGCGATCACGACCAGCGGGCCGGTCGACTTCGGCCCGTGCGGGTTCTGGAACGTGATCTTCGGCATCGATCGCCTTATGGCCGCCCCAGCCCGGCCTCGGCCTCGTCGAGCGACTTGCCGCGCAGCTGCGCCTCGACCGCGCGGTTCATCCGCGCCTGCGCGAACGGCTTGGTCGCGACGTCGAGCGCCTCGATCGCGGCGCGGATCGCCAGGTGGTCGTCGCCGCGCGCCGCGGCCTCGAGCTCGGCCATCGCGCGCTCGCCGGCGGCGCGCACCTCGGGCGCGAGCAGCCCACCTCCGACATCATCTCCCAGCTCGCGGCTTCGCGCCGCGAGCTCGGCGTCGCTCGCGAACGCGCCGCGGGTCGCCGCGAGGATGCGCTCGGCCTCGACCCGCTCGACCGCGAGGTTGCGGCGCGCGACGTCGTCCTCGGCGTGCTCGAACGACTCGATCAGCATGCGCTCGACCTCCTCGTCGGTGAGGCCGTAGCTCGGCTTGACCTCGATCGCCTGCTCGATCCCGGTGGTCAGCTCCTTCGCGGTGACCTTGAGCAGGCCGTCGGCATCGATCAGGAACGTGATCTCCACCCGCGCCATGCCGGCGATCATCGGCGGCACGCCGCGCAGCGTGAACCGCGCGAGCGAGCGGCAGGCATCGGCGGTCTCGCGCTCGCCCTGGACGACATGGATCACGAACCCGGTCTGGTTGTCGGCGTAGGTCGTGAACGTCTGGGTCGCGCCGGTCGGGATCGTGGTGTTGCGATGCACCAGCTTCTCGACCACGCCGCCCATCATCTCGACCCCGAGCGAGAGCGGCACGACGTCGAGCAGCACGACCTGGTGATCGCCGCCGGCCAGCACGTCGGCCTGGACCGCGGCGCCGAGCGCGACCACCTGATCGGGATCGAGATCGGACAGCGGCGCGCGCCCGAACAGCTCGGCGACGAAGTCGCGCACGACCGGCGAGCGGGTCGAGCCGCCGACCAGGATCACGCCGTCCAGCTCGTCGCGCTGAAGCTCCGCGTCCTTGAGCACGCGCCGGCACGCCTTGCCGCAGCGCTCGAGCAGCGGCTGGGCGATCGCGCGCAGCGCGGCGCGGTCGAGCTCGCGATCGACGCCGGCGGCGCGGAAGCGCGCGCGCTCGGCGGTGGTGAGCGCCTCCTTCACGCGCCGCGCCTCCGCGACCGCCTCGGCCACGCTGCGGCGATCGCCGAGCTCGCCGGCCATGGCCGTGGCGATCGCGCGATCCAGGTCGTCGCCGCCGAGCGCGGAGTCGCCGCCGGTCGCCCGCACCTCGAACACGCCATCGACGAGCTTCAGGATGGAGATGTCGAACGTCCCGCCGCCGAGATCGAACACGGCGTAGGTGCCCTTGCTGCCGCGGTCGAGGCCGTACGCGACCGCCGCGGCGGTCGGCTCGGCCATCAGGCGGAGGACCTCGAGCCCGGCGAGCCGGCCGGCATCCCGCGTGGCCTGGCGCTGGGCGTCGTCGAAGTACGCCGGCACGGTGATCACCGCGCCCTCGATCGGCCCGCCGAGCGCGGCCTCGGCGCGCACCCGCAGGGCGCGCAGGATCTCGGCCGAGACCTCGACCGGCGAGATCTCGCGCGCGCCGGCGCGCACCCGCACCGCGCGCGCGTCGCCGGCCAGCTCGTACGGCAGCATCGCGCGCACGCCCGCGACGTCGGGCAGGCCGCGCCCGATCAGCCGCTTGACCGACGCGATCGTGCGCTCGGGGACGTCGAGCGCCATCGCCTGCGCCGCCCGGCCGACCAGCACGCCGCCGTCGCCGTAGTACACGACCGACGGCACGAGCGCGTCGTCGCCGATCACGTGCGGCCCGCCATCGGCGACGCGCGCGACCAGGCTGTTGGTCGTGCCGAGGTCGATCCCGACCACGCGCGGCTTGCAGGCCTGCTTCGGAGTGCCCTGGCCCGGCTCGGCGATCTGCATCAGCATGGTCAGTCCTCGTCGAGCGCGGCGTCGCACTCCTCGAGATAGCGGTCGAGGTAGCGCAGCGCGACCAGCTGCTGCTTGATCTCGCCGAGGGCGCCGCGCTCGAACCGCTCGGGCAGGCTCGCGATCGCCGCGTCGCGCCGCCGCGCCATCGCCGCGCGCAGCCGCTCGACCTCGCGCAGCTCGCCGGCGGCGCGCGCCCCGGCCAGCTCCTCGCGCAGCTCGAGGATCTCCATCAGGAACGCCGGATCGACCTGCTCGTTATCGCCGATCGTGATCCCGGCGCGCGACAGCAGGTATTCGGCGCGCGCGACCGGCTTCCGGAGCGTCTGGTAGGCGTCGTTGAGCGCGCGCGAGCGCGACAGCGCGGCGACCCGCTCGGCGGCCGGCGCGGTCGCGAACCGGTCGGGGTGGAGCTCGCGCGTGCGATCGTGGAACGCGCGCTCGAGCAGCGCCGGATCGAGATCGAACCGCGCGGGCAGCCCGAGCAGCGCGAACACGTCAGAACTGGACGGACTCGCCACAGCCGCACGAACCCTTCGCGTTCGGGTTGTTGAACTTGAAGCCGTGACCCATCATGCCGCGCACGAAGTCGAGCGTCATGCCGCCGAGGAACACCAGGCTCTTCGGATCGACCACGATCGCGACGCCGTGCGCCGCGAACTCGCGATCGCCGGGGCGCAGCTCGTCGGCCCACTCGAACACGTAGGTGAAGCCGGTGCAGCCGCCGCCGCGCACGCCGATGCGAATCCGCGCCTCGGGCGTGCCGCGCTTGGCGCGCTGCTTCGCGATCTCCTCGGCCGCGGCGTCGGTGATCGTGATCTCCTTGGGGGCAGGAGCGCTCTGTGCGGCGGCGGCGGTCATCGCGGGTGCTTCTTCTTGTAGTCCTCGATCGCGGCCTTGATCGCGTCCTCGGCGAGCACCGAGCAGTGGATCTTGACCGGCGGGAGGTTGAGCTCTTCGACGATCTGGGTGTTCTTGATCTCGGCGGCCTGATCGAGCGTCATGCCCTTGATCATCTCGGTCGCGAGCGAGCTCGACGCGATCGCCGAGCCGCAGCCGAACGTCTTGAACTTGGCGTCGGCGATCTTGCCGTCGACCACCTTGATCTGCAGGCGCATCACGTCGCCGCACGCCGGCGCGCCGACCAGGCCCGTGCCCACGTCGTCCTCTTCCTTGCTGAACGTGCCGACGTTGCGCGGGTTCTCGTAATGCTCGATGACCTTATCGGAGTACGCCATGGGCTTTCTCTTTCAGTGCGGGGTCCACTGGATGGAGTTGATGTCGATGCCTTCCTGGTGCATCTCCCACAGCGGGGACAGCGCGCGCAGGCGCTCGACCGACTTGGCGACCAGGTCGATGGTGTAGTCGATCTCGGCCTCGGTGTTGAAGCGGCCGATGCCGAACCGGATCGAGGTGTGGGCGAGCTCGTCGCCGACGCCGAGCGCGCGCAGCACGTAGCTCGGCTCGAGCGACGCCGACGTGCAGGCCGAGCCCGACGACACCGCGATGTCCTTGAGCGCCATCAGCAGCGACTCGCCCTCGACGAACGCGAACGAGATGTTGAGGTTGCCGGGCAGCCGGCGCTCCATCGAGCCGTTGACGTAGGTCTCGGTCAGCCGCGACGTGATCCCGCGATACAGCCGGTCGCGCAGCGCGCCCAGCCGCACCGCCTCGCCCGCCATCTCGTCCTTGGCGAGCGCCGCGGCCTTGCCGAAGCCGACGATCAGCGGCACCGGCAACGTGCCCGAACGCATGCCGCGCTCGTGGCCGCCGCCGTCGATCAGCGGATCGATGCGGACGCGCGGCTTGCGGCGCACCCACAGCGCGCCGATGCCCTTGGGGCCGTAGAGCTTGTGCGCCGACAGCGAGACCAGATCCGCGCGCGCCTTCTCGACGTCGAACGGCACCTTGCCGGCGCCCTGCACCGCGTCGATGTGGAACAGCGTCTTGGGGTTCCTCGCCTTGATCGCCGCGCCGATCGCGTCGACGTCCTGGACCACGCCGATCTCGTTGTTCGCGAGCATGATGCTCACGACCACCGTCTTGTCGGTCATCGCCGCGGTCACCATCTCGGGCGTCACCAGGCCGTCCTTGTGCGGCCGCAGGTAGGTGACCTCGCAGCCCTCGCGCTGCAGGCGCTTGCAGGTGTCGAGCACGCTCTTGTGCTCGGTCTCGACCGTGATGAGGTGGTTGCCGTTGCGCTTGTTGAAGCTCGCGGCGCCCTTGAGCGCGAGGTTGTTGGCCTCGGTCGCGCCCGACGTCCACACGATCTCCTTGGCGTCCCCGCCGATCAGCGCCGCGACCTGCGCGCGCGCGTTCTCGACCGCGGCCTCGGCGGTCCAGCCGAACACGTGGTTGCGGCTCGCCGCGTTGCCGAAGTGCTGCGTGAAGTACGGCAGCATGGTGTCGAGCACGCGCGGATCGACCTGCGTGGTCGAGTGGTTGTCCATGAAGATCGGGAGCTTCACCTCGGCAGACATCAGTTGTTTCCTTCGCGGTAGAGCCCGGTGACCGGGACGTCGAACTCCTTGCGCTCGACCTTTTCGTCCGTCGTGCGCTTGGACAGCCCGGCGAACAGCGGCGGCGCCTCGCCCTTGTGATGACCCTGGTGGTCGCAATCGCCGCACTCGGTCGGCGCGAAATCGGTCGAGCACGTCTGGCAGCTATCGAGGTAGGCGAGCGCCTCGCTGAGATCGTTCTCGATCACCTGGAGCTGGGTGATCTGCTCGCGGATCTGGGCCTGCTTCTCGACGAACAGCGCGCGCACCCGCGCCGAGGCCTCGGGCGCCGAGCCCGCCTGCTGGAAGTCCTTCACGAAGCCCTGGATCTCGGCGAGCGTGAACCCGATCGCCTGGAGCTTCACGATCCAGTGGATGCGATCGATCGCCTCGGGGCCGTAGAGCCGGAAGCCGCCCTCCGAGCGGCCGCGCGGCTCGAGCAGGCCGAGCTCCTCGTAGAGATGCATCGCGCGGACGGTCTT
>DATJAE010000066.1:0-7766 GCA_035516595.1 Kofleriaceae bacterium
CGGGAGCTTCATCTCAGTTGTTTCCTTCGCGGTACAGCACGGTCACGGGCACGTCGAAGTCCTTGTCGGGCTTCTTGGTCTGCAGCCCCGCGAACAGCGGCGGTGCGTCGCCCTTGTGATGTCCCTGGTGATCGCAATCGCCGCACTCGGTCGGTGCGTACTCGGTCGAGCAGGTCTGGCACGAGTCGAGGTACGACAGCGCCTCGCTGAGATCGTTCTCGATCACCTGCAGCTGCGTGATCTGCTCGCGGATCTGCTGCTGCTTCTCGTGAAACAGCGCGCGCACCCGCGCCGATGCCTCTGGCGCGGAGCTGGCCTCGCGGAAGTCGCGCACGAAGCCCTGGATCTCGGCGAGCGTGAAGCCGATCGCCTGCAGCTTCACGATCCAGTGGATGCGATCGATCGCCTCGGGCCCGTACTGGCGAAACCCGCCCTCGGAGCGCGCGCGCGGCTCGAGCAGGCCGAGCTCCTCGTAGAGATGCATCGCGCGGACGGTCTTCCCGACCGCCTTGGCGAGCTCGCCGACCCGCATGCGCCGGTCGTTCTTGAGGGATCCATCGTCCATGGGAGCCAATCCTTACGTACGCGTAAGGGTTCTATCCAATTGAATGGACTATGGCTCCCTCGCCAGCTCGTGTCAATGCCGACTCTAACCTTTACGTAAGATTCTAGCAGCGAACGATCCGCACGTGCTGGAAATCCTGGTCGTCATCCCGCCGGGCCTCCCCACGCTCGTCCGTCCCGGCGCGCTTCTTCGAGGTGCGGACCGGACGCGGCTTTTTCGGATCGTCGTCGTCTTCGAAGAACGGGCACATGGCACCGGCACGCCTGCACGCGCGATGCCCGGTCACGCGCGATGCTTCTTGTCGGGCATCGCGCCCTCGTGGTGGCCGATCCGGATCTGGTTCTGGACGTCGTGCACGCCGGGCACGCTCAGCGCGCAGTCCTCGGCGAGCCGCTTCATGAAGCGCTCGTCGACCGAGCCCGACAGCGTGACCTCGCCCGCCTTCACCGCGACGTCGACGTGGGTCGCGTCGATCCGGTCGTCGTCGGTGAGCGCCTCGCACACCAGCTCGCGCACGCGCTCGTCCGAGCGCGTGTAGCTCTGCGGGCCCTTGCCGCGGTGGCCGAACGCCGGCACGCCGTAGCCCGGGCGATCCTCGTCGAAGCCGTAGCCGGAGCTGCCGCGATAGCGATCCTCGTAGCTGTACGAGTCGCGCCGCCCGCCCGGATAGCCGGTGCGGTAGTCGTCGCGCCAGTCGCGCCGGTCCTCCCAGTAGCGCCGGCGATCGTCGTCGAACCGATCGTCCTCCTCGCTCGCGGCGCGCCGGCGGTGCTCGTCTTGCGGGCGCCAGGTGGGGCGGTTCTCGTCGGGAAGTGCCACGTTGCGGCCGTTGCCGTGGTTCTGGTTCGGCATGAAATCTCTCCTGTGCGGCCACCGCGGTGCATCGCGCGTGCCCTGCGCGAACGCGGTGCTCCCGCGCGCGACGCGCGTGAAGCGGTGCGATCGCGCACGGCGTGCCGCGCGGTGTGGCGCTAGTTCGCGGTCGACGACGCCTCGAACGAGCGGATCACCGTGACCTTGATCTGCCCGGGGAACGTCATCTCCTCGGCGATCTGCGCGGCGATCTCGGACGACAGCTCGACCACCGTCAGATCGTCGACCTCGCGCTCGCGCACGTAGACGCGCAGCTCCCGCCCGCCGTGCACCGCGTGGGCGTGGCTGACCCCGCGGCGGGCCAGCCCGATGCGCTCGAGATCCTCGATCTTCGCGGTGAAGCCCTCGGCGAGCTCGCGCCGGGCGCCGGGCCGCGCGCCGCTCATCGCGTCGGACGCCGCCACGAGATAGGCGTAGACCGAGTTCGGCGGCTCGTCGGCGTGGTGCGCGCCGATCGCGTTGGCCACGACCTCGGGCTCGCCGAGCCGGCGCGCGATGTCGGCGCCGATCACCGCGTGGCTGCCCTCGATCTTGTGAGTCAGCGCCTTGCCGATGTCGTGCATCAGCGTCGCGCGCCGCGCGAGCTTCTCGTCGAGCCCGAGCTCGGCGGCCATCATGCCGGCCAGGAAGCTCGCCTCGACCGCGTGCAGCCACTGGTTCTGGGTGTAGCTGGTGCGGAAGTTGAGCGCGCCGACCAGCTCGACGATCTCGGGGTGCGCCTTCTGCACGCCGAGCGTGTGGAACGCCTTCTTGCCGAGCGCGCGGATCTCCTGCGCGACGTGCTCGCGCGCCCGGGCCGCCCACTCGTCGGGTGCGCGCCGCGCCTCGTCGATGGTCTCGGGCTTCTTGGCGAGCCGGGCGAGCGCGCGCCGCGCGATCTCGCGGCCGACGCCGTCGAGCCCCTCGAGCCGCACCGCGTCCTTGTCGTCGTTGATCTGGAGCTGGATGCCCGACGCGCGCTCGAGCGCGCCGTGCAGCGCGCCGCCGCTGTCGAGCAGCAGCGCGACCAGCTCGGGGCCGACGCGCAGGTTGGACATCGAGCGCTCGGTCAGGAAGTGCATCGAGCAGCGCGCCGCGGCGATCTCCATCACCCGGCGCGCGGTCCGATCGTGCTCGGGATCGGCCACCGACTGCTCGGCGATGCGGACCTGCGCGGCGGCGCGGGCGCGCGCGTCGTCGATCCACACCGCCGCCATCTGGCGGATCACGTCGGCCGCGCTCGTCCCGGCCCGGCGCTCGAGCTCGCCGTGCAGCGCGTCGCGCTTGCGCGAGGCATCGAGCTCGAGCCCGCGCGCGCGGTCGTGACGCGACTGGAGCTCGCGCAGGACGTCGTGGAGCTGGGCGTCGCGCTGATCGAGCGCGTCGCGCCCGGCGGCGAGCTCGGCGGCGGCGGCGTGGACGGCGTCCTCGCGGCGCTGCGCCGCGGCCTGGCCGGCGGCGAGCGCCTCGTCCGCGGCGGCGCTGGCATCGAGCGCCTCGGCGCGCGCCGCGGTCTCCGCGCGGCTGCGCGCCGCGGCGGCCTCGAGCTCGGCGGCCTTGACCCGCGCGGCGGCCTCGAGCCGGGCATCGTCGACCGCGCGGCGCGCCGCCCGCGTGGCCTCGACGCGCGCGGCACGCGCGGCGAGCGCGCCCGCCAGAGCGAGCGCGATCACGCCGGCGACGATCGCGAGCACCACGACCGCCAGCATACACCGGGGTCGATTGTCCCGAGCCCGGCGCGTCGGCTGTTCCCGACAGCCGGCGCGCGACGCGCAGGCGCCACGCCCAGTTGCGCCGGCACGCGAGGTGCTCGTGGGGCGGACATGCGCCATCTCCTGATCGCCCTCGTCGCGCTCGGCTGCGGACGACATCACGATCCCGCGGCGCAGCCCGACGCGCCCGCGTCCGGCTGCACGACCGACAGCGACTGCGGCTCGGGCATGACGTGCAGCGATGGCCAGTGCATCGGCGGCTGCGGCGGCACGGTCGTCGACCTGACCTACGTCCCGCCCGATCTGCTGTTCGTGCTGGATCGATCGTGCTCGATGACCCAGCTGCTGTCCGGCACGCAGACCTCGAAGTGGCAGGCCGCGGTCGCGGCGATCAGCGACGTCCTGGCGACGTACGCGACCGAGATCCGGTGGGGCGCGACGCTGTTCCCCGACACGACCGGCGACAAGTGCACGCAGGACGCGATCCCGATGCCGGTCGGCGACAACAACGCCGGGCCGCTATCGACGCTGCTGAACGCGGCGCTCGATCCGTCGAACCCGCTCTACCCCAGCGGTCCGTGCGTGACCAACATCGACACCGGGCTCGAGCAGGCCGCGACCGATCCGGGCCTCCAGGATCCCGCGCGCAAGAGCTACCTGATGCTGGTCACCGACGGCGGCCAGTCCGGGTGCAGCGCGGGCGGCGGCGACACCGGCTCGGAGAACGCGGTGAGCTCGCTGCACGCGATGGGGGTCGACACGTTCGTCGTCGGGTTCGGCAGCCAGGTCAAGTCGCAGTTCCTCGACACGCTCGCGGCCGACGGCGGCCAGGCGCTGACCGGCGGGCCGCACGGCTACTATCAGGCCGACACCGCCGCCGACCTCGACCAGGCGTTCCAGACGATCGGCAGCCTGGTGGTGTCGTGCGACTACCACGTCGACCCGCCGCCCCCGGATCTCGACCAGACCTACGTGTTCTTCGACAAGATCACGCTGGTGCCGCGCGATCAGGGCCACGCCGACGGCTGGGACTACGACCCGACCACGCAGACCCTGACGCTGTACGGCCCGGCGTGCGACCAGCTCAAGAGCCACCAGGTCCAGTCGCTCGACCTGGTGTTCGGCTGCCCGACCCCGCCGATCCTGTGAAATGATCGCCCGGGCCCGCGCGTTGTGATCCGATGCTGCGAAGCTGCGCCCCGCTCGCCTTGCTCGCCTTGCTCGCGTGCGACGCCGGTCGGGCGCCGCGGCTGGGCACGGTGCCGCGCGCCACGCTCGACCTGCGCGACATGCCCGTCCCGCTGCCGCGCCATGGCCTCGCGGTCCAGACGTTCGCGATGAGCGGCTACTCCGACACCGAGGTGCTCGACAGCGACACGATGCGCGTGGTGGTCGACGAATGGGACCCCAAGCAAGGCCACCTCCATCTCGACAAGACCGTGACGCTGTCGGCCGCCGACCGCGACCGGCTCGCCGCGCTCGCCGAGCGCGCGTGGCGCGAGGTCCCCCACGGCAAGATGCCGGACGTCACCGACATGCGCCAGGATCTCTACATCCTCGATCGCGACGACGCGTTCTATCTGACCAACAGCCTGATCGGCGACGAGCATGGCCCGACCGCACGCCCGATCGCCTCCGAGCTCGTGCTCGCGGTCAAGCAGCTCGCCAGCCCGCTGCTCGAAGGTCCGCTGCCACCGGCACGCTAGCCCGGTCTCACCCGGAAACGATCGCGCCCGGCGCGATCGATCGGGGTGAACCCGGGCTACAGATCGTCGGGCCGCATCAGCGCGTTGCCGTCGTCGTGGTGATGGTTCGGCGGGCTGGCGACCTGCGGCAGGCGCTCGAGCGGCACCTGGACGACGGTGTTGCTGCCGAGCGTGACGCTGGTGGTCTTCTTGCGGTACCCGGCGAGCCGCAGCTCGAACGCGATCGTCTTCTGGTCGGCCGGAAGCTCCACCTTGGTCGGCGTCTTGCCCAGAAGCTTCTTGTCGGGCCCGTACACGTCCGCGCCGGTCGGGACGCTGTCGATCTCGACGATGACGGTCCTCGCGGCGGTCGTCTGCGTTCCGGATCCCTGCGGTTGCGGCGGCGGCGGTGGTTGCGGCGGTGGCGGTTGCGGCGGCGGCGGTTGCGGCGGCGGCTCCGGCGGCCGCTGCGGCTGCGGCTTTTCCGGCGGTCGCGGCGGATCGGTGTTCGCCGCGACCGTCTCGGTCCGGCCGAACCACGCCACCGCGAACGCGCCGCCGCCGAGCCCGAGCAAGAGCCCGAGGACCAGCACGACCGGCCAGATCTTGCGCGGCGGCCGCGACGAGTAGCCGGCCGGGGTCGCGATCCGCATCGTGTTGGTCTTCGGCGCCGCCGGCTGCGACAGATCCGGCCCGATCGCCGGCTGCGCCGTGGTCGGGCGCGGCGGGATCTGGGCGGGCTCCGCGATCATGGTCGGCGCGTTCGACGAGCTCTTGGCCCGCGCGCGCGGCTCGCCCGGCAGGGTCGGCGCCGGCGCCGGCAGCGGCAGCGCCGCGGTCGGCGCGCTGCCGTCGATGCGCGTGCGCTGCTCCGCCGCGTACGCCATCACCGTCTTGGCATCGATCTTCGACTCGCCGGGCGCGAGCGAGCGCGCCGGCGCGATCGGCGGCGACTTCACGAGGTACTGCTCGGGATCGAGCAGCGCCTCGCGCAGCGCCATCATCGTGGGGAACCGCGCGTCGGGCAGCTTCATCAGGCAGCGCAGCAGGATCTGCTCGACGCTCGGCGGGATCGCCGGGTTCACGCCGCGCGGCGGCGGCGGCAGCTGGGTCACCTGCTTGACCAGCACCTCGCCCATCGACTCGCCGTCGAACGGCAGCGTGCCGGTCATCATCTGGAACAGCAGGATGCCGAGCGCGTAGATGTCGGTGCGGTGATCGAGGTTGGGCCGGCTCTCGCACGCCTCCGGCGACATGTACTGCGGGGTGCCGAGCAGCACGCCCGCGGCGGTCTTGACCGCGGAGCTCGAGCCCGCGGTGAACATCTTGGCGAGCCCGAAGTCGAGCAGCTTGACGAAGTCCTGATCGCCGAGCCGCGTGGTCAGCATCACGTTGTCGGGCTTGAGGTCGCGGTGGATGATGCCCGCGGCGTGCGCGGCCGCGAGCGCGCTCGCGATCTGCGCGCCGACGTGCAGCGCGCGCATCACCTCGAGCGAGCGCTCGTGGGTGAGCACGCTCGCGAGCGTCCGGCCCTCGAGGTACTCCATGATGTAGAAGTGATCGCCCTCGGGCGTCACCCCGAAGTCGTGGATCTCGACGATGTGATCGTTGCCGATCTTGTTGACCGCCTTGGCCTCCTGGAAGAACCGCTGCACGACCTCGCGGTTGTTGGCGAGCTCGCGGTGGATGACCTTGAGCGCGACCTTCTTGCCGATCAGCGGGTGCTCGGCGAGATACACCGCTCCCATCCCGCCGGTCCCGATCTTCGACAGGATGCGATAGTTGCCGATCGATTGGCCGGCCGCGATCAACCAGCCACATTGTATGCTGTCAGTCGCGCATGTGCAGCGTCGCCGACGGTGCGGCGGCGGCTCGCAAGCCGGGCGGGCCGGACGGCACCGCGCGCGCCCCGTCGTTGAACAGGTTGATCGCGTCCCAGCGATAGGGCTCGGCGCCGGCCGCGTAGGCCGCACCGACCAGCGCCATCACCATGCCGCCCAGGATGCAACCGGCGCCGATCGCGCCGCGGTTGCCCCCGTTCTCGCTGTCGAGCGACGTGGTGAACGCGACCGTGCCGCCGAACATCGCGGCCAGCCCGAGCATCGCCACGATGAAGCCATCGCGCATGTGCGCGTGGTAGTGGCGCGCCGCGGCCACCGCCAGCGGGTTGCCGGCGACCGCGTCGACCAGGCCGCCGCCGAGCAGGCCGTGCGGGTAGCTCTGGCCGTCGCGCATGTAGACCAGCTTGCCGTCCTGCACGGTCACCGCGACCAGGCCGGGGGCGCGCGGCATGTACTGGGAGCTGCAGCCGGCGATCAGGGCGAGCACGAGCGCGATCCGCATGCCCGCAGCTACCACGCGGCCTCCCCGCGCGATGCAGCGCCGCGCACAGCGCCGCACGATTGCCGGGCTATGCGCGCTTCGGCCCGGCGCAGAACGCGTCGTAGTCGCCGAGCGCGATCGCCGCGCGGTCGACCCCATCGCCGCAGGTCGGGCACCTCGGATCGCCGCGCAGCTTGAGCTCGCGGAACCGCGCGGCGAGCGCGTCGTAGACCAGCAGCCGCCCGATCAGCGGCTCGCCGAGCCCGAGGATCAGCTTGATCGTCTCGGTGGCCTGGAGCACACCCATCGCGCCGGGCAGGACGCCGAGCACGCCGCCCTCCGCGCACGACGGCGCGTCCTCGGGCGGCGGCGGCTGGGCGTAGAGGCAGCGATAGCACGGCGCGCCGGCCGCCCCGAACACGGTGAGCTGGCCCTCGAACCGGAAGATCGACGCGTGCACGACCGGCTTGCCGAGCTTCAAGGCGACGTCGTTGACGAGGTAGCGGGTCGCGAAGTTGTCGGCACCGTCGACGATCACGTCGTAGGGCGCGAGCACGCCCTCCGCGTTGTCCGCGCGCAGCCGCAGCGCGTGCTTGACGACCTTCACGTCCGGGTTGAGCCGCGCGATCG
>DATJAE010000067.1:0-32722 GCA_035516595.1 Kofleriaceae bacterium
AGCTCAGCCAGAGCCAGCCCGGCGCGGGGCGCGCCGAGACCGCGATCGAGCTCGACCTGCCGGGCGGCGCGATCCTGCCCGAGGGCCGCGTGCGGGTGTTCCGGCGCAGCGCCGGGCGGCTCGACGCGGTGAGCGAGCAGGTGCTGCGCCCGGCCGCCGGGGTCGCGCGGATCGAGCTCGCGCCGGCCGCCGACATCGTCGGGACGCGCAAGGCGGTATCGTGCCAGAGCGACGATCGCACGCGCACGCTGCGCGAGCACGTCGAGCTCGAGCTCGCCAACACCGGCAAGCTGCCGGCCGAGGTGGTGGTGCGCGAGTTCATGTGGCGCTGGCCGGCGTGGCGGCTCGAGGACGAGACCCCGAAGGGCACGCGCGCGGCGCCGCAGACCGAGGAGTACCGGCTCGCGCTGCCGCCCGGCAGCAAGCGCCAGATCGCGTACAGCGTCGCCTACCAATGGTGAGTGCGCCGCTGACGGTGATCGGTCTCGCGCTCGCGATCGGCTGCGCGCCACCGCCCGGTCCGGCCGCGCCGCGCGCCCCGGCCGCGGGCGGGGACGACATCGCGCTGTATCGCGACGTCGCGGTCGTGCGCCAGCACGTCGCGCTCGATCTGCCGGCGACCCCGACCACCGTGCGCGCCCGGCTCGCCGCCGGCGTGCGCTCCGAGCAGGTCGTCGTGATCGATCGCGGCGGCGTGACCATTCGCTCGCTGCGCGGCGTGCCGGCCCCCGACGACTCGCGCGACGACGCGCCGACCGAGCTCGCGCTCGACGTCACCGCGCCGCACGCCGGGCGCTACGACGTCGTGCTCGCGTACACGACCGATCGGCTGCGCTGGGACGCGGCGTACACGATGACGACCACGCCGGCGCGCGATCGCGCGGTCCTGCGCGGCGCGCTCGCGATCCGCAACACGAGCGGGCTGGTGCTGGGCGCGAGCGTCCGCGTGATCGACGCCGAGCTCGGCACCTGGCGCAACCGCACCGCCGAGCAGCCGAGCTCGCCATCGCCCGACGCGCCGGCCGGGCTCGAGCTCGGGACGATCGCGCTCCCGCGCGGCGAGACCCGGGTCGAGCTGATCGCCGCGCCCGAGCCGCGCGCGATGCGCTCGGTGCTGGTGTTCGATCCGATCGGGACGGGGCTCGACAATGCGAGCCCGGCGCCGCTGCGCGATCCCGCGGTCGGCGCGCACACCGCCTCGACCGCGATCGCCGAGAGCTTCGAGGTCGAGCGCGACGGGCGCCGCGTCGCCGGGCTACCCGCCGGACCGGTGCGCCTGCTCGAGCGCCGCGGCGACGGGACGCTCGCCGTGCTCGGCCAGGCCCGGCTGTTCGATCCGGGCACGCGGGTCGCCGACATCGACACGATCGCGGTCGGCACGGCCGACGGCGTGACCGCGCGTCGCGAACGGCGCGAGATGTCGCTCGACGACGAGGACAGGCGGCTGGTCGAGGAGTTCGCGATCGTGATCGACAACCGCCGCGCGCAACCGGTGAGCGTGTTATTGCGCGAGCACATGTACCGCGGCCAGAACTGGACGCTCGCCTACACGTCGACCGCCGCGGCGAAGGAAGGCCCGCAGCAGATCGCGCTGCGCACCGAGGTCGCGCCGCACGCGACCCAGCGCGTGATCTACGTCGTGGTGTACACGTGGTGATCGCGCGGCTCGACGCGCTGACCGTCCGCTACGGCAAGCGGACCGCGGTCGACGGGCTGTCGCTCGAGCTCGTCGCCGGCGAGATCGCGCTGCTGCTCGGCCCCAACGGCGCCGGCAAGTCGACCACGCTCGCCGCGATCGCCGGCGCGGTGCTGCCGAGCGGCGGCCGGATCGAGCTCGACGGCGAGGACCTCGCGACCGCGCCGCGCGCCGCGCGCGCCAAGATCGGGTTCGCCGATCAGCCCCCGGCGCTCTACGAGTTCTTCACGGTCGAAGAGCACGTCGGGTTCGTCGCCGAGGCGCGCGGCGCGACGCGCGACGACGCGCTCGCGGTGCTCGGCACGCTCGGGCTCGCCAAGATCGCGCAGCGACCGTGCCGCGAGCTGTCGTTCGGCATGCGCCAGCGGGTCGGGCTCGCCGCCGCGCTGGTCGGCCCGGTCGAGCTGGTGCTGCTCGACGAGACGCTCAACGGGCTCGATCCGCACGCGGCGCGCGCGGCGCGCGCGACCCTGCGCGCGACGGCCGACGCCGGCGGCGCCGTGCTGATGTCCACCCACCTGCTCGGCGTCGCCGAGCGGCTGTGCGATCGCATCCTGGTGATGGACGCCGGCAAGCTGGTCGCGGATCGCCGCGGCGACGACGTCAAGGCGCTGCTCGCGGCGGGACCGCACGCGGTCGAGGACCTCTACGTCTCGCTGATCGCCGACGTGGGCCCGACGTGACGCGAGGCGAGCTGATCCGCTGGTCGCGGCTGCACGATCGCCGGGCGCGCGCCGGCTGGTGGAGCTCGCCGTGGGCGATCGCGCTCGGCATGGGCGGCCTGGTCGCCGCGCTGGTCGCGTGGCGCGCGGCGGCGGCGGGGTACGGCGCGGCGAGCACCGCGTGGCTGGCCTGCGCGATCGCGGTGTTCGCGTTCGCGTTCCTGCGCGTGCCGTCGCTGATCTACTGGCGGAGCGACGCCGCGCTGCTCGCGCAGCTGCCGATCGAGGGCGGCGCGCTGCTCGACGCGGCGCTGCTGCGCTGCGCGCGCGCCGCGGCGGCGACCACGCTCGCGGCGATCGCAGGCGCGCTGCCGCTGTGCGGCGCGAGCGCGCGGCTGTACGCGCACCACGTGGCCTACGCCGGCGTGCTCGGTCTGTGTGCCGCCGCGCTGCTACCCGCGGCCGCGACCTGGGCGGCGCTGCTGGTCGCGAGCGGCCCGGCCGGCGGCGCGCGCGCGGTGCGCGTCGCGGTGGCGGTCGCGAGCGGCAGCCCGCGCCGCGCGGTGGCCGCCGCGGCGACCCGCGCGCCGGCCTCGCCGGGCGCGGTGCTCGGCGCGCTGCCCGGCGTGATCGCGAGCGGCGCGATCGTGGTCGCGCTGATCGCGTCGCCCTACCTGACGTTCGGCGCGACCGCGCGCGAGGTCGCGCCCTGGCTCGGCGGGCTCGCGCTGGCCAGCGTGCTCGCGCTCGCCGCGGTGCACAGCCCGGGCGCGCGGGTCATGCCGGTCATCCTGCGCGACGTGTCCGCGCTCGATCGCCAGCGCCTCGCGCCACTCGAGATCCGGCCGCTCACCGCGATCGAGCGCGCGATCGCCGCGGCGCTCGGCGGCGCCGCGCTCGCCTACCGCAAGGATGCGCGGCTGATGCGCCGGCGCTACCCGATGGCGTTCGCGCTCGGCGCGCTCGCGTTCCTCGTGCTCGCGATCGTGGCGCTCGCACGGCCGGCCGATCCCGCGCCGTGGCTGGTCGCCGTGCTCGGCGCAGCCGCGGCGTACGGCGTCGCGCTCGCCGGCCGGCTGCACCGCCCGCCGATCGAGCTGCCGCGGCTCGCGGCGACCTTGCCGATCGCCGCCGCGGCGCGCGCGCGCGCCCGGATCGCGTGGGTGCTCGGCTGGTGGTGCGTGTTCGTGATCGTGCCGTCGGCGTTCGCGCTCGCGCGCCTGCCCGAGCGCGCGGTCGGCGCGGCGCTGCTCGGCGGCGGCACGCTCGTCGTGATCGCCGCGTCAGCCCGCCGCGAACACGTGTAGCGAGCGCACGCGGCCGACGACCGCGCGGCGCTCCTTGCGCGCAAGATCGAACAGACACACGACCTCGGTCCGGCGGCCGGACTCGACGTTCACGATCAGCGACGCGACGTTGGCGAGCACGAGGTAGAGCCCGAGCCCGGCGCCGACGTCGCGCCCCGACTCGGGCCGGCCGCGCTCGCTGCGCGCGCGCCGCACGTGATCGATCACGTCGCGCTGGCGGATCGCGCCGTAGCCATCGGCGACCGAGATCGCGAGGACCCGGTCGTCGGCCGCCCAGCGCAGCGTCGCCGTGCCGCTGCTCGCGAGGATCGGCTGCGACTCCCTCGGCGCGTCGATCATCGCGTTCATCAGCAGCTCGTCGACCACGCTGGCGAGCCGGTGCACGACCGGGCGGCGCGCGCCGATCGCCTCGGCCCACGCGCTCACCTCGCCCATCGCGACCCGCTTGTCGACGTCGTTCGCGATCGCACGCTCGCGCACCACCGCGCCCCGCGCGACGTACTTCTCGAGTCCGAACAGATCGCCCGACACCAGCTTCTCGGACGTGATCCCGAGATCGCGGTCGCCCGGGTCGCCGACCAGGTGGCTCACCGCGCCGTCGAGCATCAGCGTGATCAGCCGATCGTCGTCGAGGTCGTCGCCCACCACGACGACCGGCACGGCGAGCTCGCGCAGCGCCGCGTCGGCGGCCTGACGGATCGCGCGGTCGACCACGACCATCGCCGCGCCGTCGAGCGCGCGCGGCCATTCCGCGTGATGCGCGACCTCGACCCCCGCCGCGCCGAGCGCCTCGCCGACGATCCGCCGGACCTCGGCATCGCGACTGACGCAGATCGCGAGGGCACCCACGCGCGCAGGGTAGCATCGAAATCCCAGCCGGTGGCGCCCTCTCGAGCGACCCGGTACGATCGGCCCTGATGGCGGATCCTCCTCCGATCCGGCGGCCGCAGACCAAGCCGCCGCCGATCCCGCCCGCGGGCACGCCGCCACGCGCGCCGATCGCGCCGACCCCGACGCGCACCGAGGTGATCACGCAGCCGGGGGTGAGCGTGATCGACGATTCGCGCGACACCGGCGACAGCTCGCTGTCGGACGACACGCGCAACCTCGAGGCGCCCGACGCCGGCCAGCTGGTCACGCGCATGCTCGACCTGGTCGCGAGCGAGGCCGAGGCGCTGCTCGCCGGCGACGACGATCGCCGGCTCGCCGATCTCAACGTGCGGATCGCGCTCGCCAGCTGGGACGGCCTGCACCAGCCCGACGAGGCGCTGCGCCACCTCGAGCTCGCGGAGCGCCACCCGCTCGCGCCGCGCCTGCACCTCGCGGCCGCGCTCGCCGATCGCGATCCGGCGGCGCTCGGCTCTGCCCAGGCGCGGATCGACGCGCTGCCGCCCGGCCCGCTCGCGATCGCGCTCGCGCTCGACGTCGCCGAGGCCTGGCTGTTCCGCCACCGCAAGCCCGAGGCCGCCGCCGCGATCGCCGATCGCGTGCTCGGCGCGACGCTCACCCCGCTGGTCCGCGCGCACGCGGTCGAGCTCGCCGCGCTCGCACACGCCGCGGCCGGCGCGTGGTCGCGGGTGGTCGAGATCCGGCGCGCCGCACACGACCCGGGCGGGCCGCCCGACGAGATCGCCGCGACCGCCGCGCTCGTGCTCGATCGCGGCAACGATCCGGCCGCGGCGCTCGCGCTGTGCTGGTCCGCGATCGAGCGCAGCCAGCACGAGGCCACGCCCGCCACGCTCGGCTGGCTGCGCGTGATCGACGTCGCGATCGACGCCGCGCTGCGCGCCGGCGACGGCCGCGGGCTCGAGCTGCTCGATCGCCGCGCCGAGCTGGTCGGCTCGCTGCGCGACGGCCAGCTCGACGCGCTCGCGATGCGCCACGCGGTCGCGGCCGAGCTCGCGCGCGACGGCCAGCTCGCCGAGGCCGCGATGCTGTGGGCCGAGCTCGCCGACGATCCCGCCGCCGCGCAGCCTGCGGCGAGCCGCCGGATCGCGCTGGTCGCCGCGGCGCAGGCCGCGGTCGCCGCCGACGACCGCCCGCTCGCGCTCGCCACGCGGCGCCGCCTGTCCGAGAGCGAGTGCGCCGAGGTCGCCGCGGCCAACACCTGGCGCGCGCTCGAGCTCGCCGCGGCGGCCGGCGAGCCCGGCGGCGAGCTCGCGCACGCGGTGTTCGACGCCGCGGACAGCCCGGTCGCCGAGCGCTGGCTCGATCTCGCCGACCTCGCCGCGCCCACCGCCGGCACGATCGCGCGGCTCGAGGCGCGCGGCGGGCTCGCGCTGCGCTGGGCCGCGACGCTCGCCGAGCGGCTCGGCAACCTGCCGCGCGCGATCGAGCTGTGGCGGCGCGCGGTGCACGACGACGCGCGGCTCGGCACCGAGCACGATCAGCTGATCCGCCTGCTGCGCGGCGAGGACGCCGACGAGCTCGCCGAGGCCTACGCCGCGTGGGAGCGCGCCGAGCCCGATCCGCGCGACACCGCCGTGCTCGCGTGCGCGCGCGGCATCGTCGATCTGGTGCGCGGCGACTTCGTCGAGGCCGAGGAGTCGCTCCAGCACGCGGGCGCGCTCGATCCGACCGATCCGTTCAGCCGCGCCACGCTCGCCGCGGTCTATCGCGCGGGCAAGCGCTACGACCAGCTCGCCGGCGTGCTCGCCGAGCTCGCGACCACGCTGGTGTCGAGCGACGGCCGCGCCGCCGCCGCGCGCGAGTACGCCGAGCTGCTCGACGAGCACCTCGGCGATCCGGCCGGCGCGCGCGACGCGCTCGAGCGGATGATCGCGGATCGCCCCTCCGACGACGACGCGATGCTCGCGCTCGCCAGGCTCTACGACCGCGATCAGCAGTGGGATCGCTCGATCGAGCTGCGCAAGCGCGCGGTCGCGCTCGCCACCACGCCCGAACGCAAGACCGAGCTGTGGATCGACATCGCGCTGCGCGAGGAGCGCCGCGGTGAGCGCGACGCCGCGCTCGCCGCGCTCGATCACGCGCACGAGGCCAGCCCTCGCCAGGCCGAGGTCTTGAAGGAGCAGGCGCGCATCCACCGCCAGGCCGGGCGCTACGACCGGGCGCTCGCGATCGTGCGCGCCGAGCTCGCGCTCGATCCGCCGCTCGCCCGCCGCATGCAGCTGCAGAGCGAGCAGGCCCAGCTGCTCACCGCGCTCGATCAGGATCCGGAGGCGGTGGTCGCCGCGTACCTCGACGTGCTCAGCATCGAGCCCGATCAGACCGAGGCGCTGGCCGGGATCGAGGCGCCCGCGCGCAAGCTCGGCCTGTGGGACGAGCTCGCCCGCGCGTTTCGCGGCGCGCGCCAGACCCCGCGCAACCTCGAGGTGCTGGCCGAGGCGCTCGCCAAGATCGCCGAGTGGCCCGAGCTCGCCGAGGTCCGCCGCCGCCAGCTCGAGCTCGCGACCACCGCGGCCGAGAAGGCCGGGCGCGCCGGCGAGCTCGCGCGGCTCTACGAGCACGAGATCGGCGACATCGACGCCGCGATCCGCATGCTCGGCGTCGCGCAGGCGGCGCAGCCCGACGACCAGCGCGGCAAGGACCTGCTCCGCCTGCTGCGCGGCGCCGAGCGCTGGGCCGAGATGGCGCAGGCGCTCGAGCGCGAGCTGCCCGGCGTGCCGATCGACGCCGCGCACCGCCGGGTCGACATCTTGCTCGAGCTCGGCGAGCTGCGCGCCGACAAGCTCGATCGCGCGCCCGACGCGGTGACCGCCTACGAATCGGTGCTCGAGCGCGATCCGAAGAATCCCGTCGCGATCGACCGGCTCGAGAAGCTGTACGAGAAGCTCGGCCGCGACCGCGAGCTCGCGCGCATCCTCGAGGCGCGCGCCGAGGCGCTCGGCGATCCGAAGGAGCGCGCCGCGCTGCTCGCGCGGGTCGGCGCGCTGCGCGCCGGCCGCAACGACGTCGAGGGCGCGATCGCGGCGTTCACCGCGTCGTTCGCCGCCGATCCGACCGACCGCGACGTGTTCACCGCGCTCGAGCGGGTCGCCTACAAGGCCGAGCGCTGGAAGGCCGCGATGCAGCTCTACGACATCGCGATCGCCCACGTCGAGCGTGGCCAGAGCCGGGCGTACCGGCTCGGCGATCTCTACGCGCGGCGCGGCAACGTCCAGCTCAACTTCCTCGGCCTGACCGAGCCGGCGATCCAGTCGTTCCAGAAGGTGATCGAGGTCGACTCGCAGCCCGCCGCCGCGGTCGAAACGCTCGACGAGCTGTGCAAGCAGCGCGCCGACTGGACGCCGTTGATCGCGGCGTGGGAGCGCCGCGCCGAGGTCCAGCGCGATCCGCAGCGCCGCGTCGATGCGCTGCGCAACGCGGCCCAGCTCGCCGCGACGCGCGGCCGCGATCCCGCGTCGGCGCTCCGGCTCAACCGCAAGCTGCTCGAGCTCGATCCGTCCGATCGCGGCGCCGCGGCCGCGCTCGAGCATTACTTCGAGGACGAGCAGGACAAGTCGGGCCTGATCGACGTCCTGAAGCTGCGCCTGCAGGGCACGACCGATCGCGCCGAGAGCATCGAGCTGCTCAAGCGGATCGCGCGGGTCTCCGAGGACAACGCGCGCGACGTCGACACCGCGACCGAGCACTACCAGAAGATCCTCGAGCTCCAGCCCGACAACCGCGACGCGCTCGAGGCGCTCGGCCGGATCTACGAGTCGACCGAGCAGTGGGCCGAGCTGATCGACATCACGCGCCGCCAGATCAAGGTCACGACCGATCGAAATCTCAAGGCGCTGCTCTACTTCAAGTCGGGCTCGGTGATGGAGGCCAAGTTCAGCCGCGAGCAGGACGCGATCCGTTACTACGACGCCGCGATCAAGACCTCGCCGAACTGTCTGCCCGCGGTGCACGGCCTGCGCGACCTGTACCGCCGCCGCGAGGAATGGCCTCGGGTGATCGAGACGCTCGAGCTCGAGGTCAAGCTGTGGACCGACGACAAGGAGCGCGCCGGCGTGTTCGCGCAGATCGGCCGGATCCACGAGAAGCAGCTCGGCGATGCCGAGCGCGCGATGCACTACTACGACACCGCGCTGTCGGTCGACCCCGACTGCCTGCTCGCGAACCAGGCGCTGTTCGAGCACTTCTTCGATCGCGGCGAGTGGGACAAGGCGCTGCCGATCGCGAACGCGCTCGCGCAGAAGGCGATGCGCGAGGGCGATCCGACCACGCGCAGCGACTTCTACCGGCAGCGTGGCGTGGTCGCGCGCATGGCCGGCGATCCCAAGGCCGCGGCCGACAGCTTCGTGATCGCGCTCGAGATCAAGCCGACCAACACCGAGGCGCTCGACGATCTCGGCGCGCTCGCTCGCGAGCAGCCCGACGTGTGGGACTTCGAGGCGACCTATCGCGAGCTCGAGAAGGTCTACAAGAAGCGCGACGACGCCGGCCCGCTGCTCGCGCGCGTCTACGTCGGGCGCGCCGCGACGGTCGAGCGCGACGGCGAGCTCGACGGCGCCGGCGCGCTCTACCAGCAGGCGCTCGAGCTCGCGCCGACCGATCTCACGGTCCTTTCGGCGCTGGTCGGCTTTCACGCCGACACCCGGCAGTGGGCCGCGGCGATCGCCGCGATCCAGAAGTTCGTCGACGGCCCGGCGACCCAGCCCGATCGGATCGCCGCGCTGATGCGCCAGGCCGCGATCCACGCCGACGGCGAGATGGACGCGACGCTCGCGATCGCGGTGCTGCGCTCGGTCATCCAGATCGATCCGTCCCACCAGGACGCGTACTACCTGCTGGCGCAGCAGTACTTCCTGCGCGGCCGCCACGCCGACGCGCGCACCGCGATCGATCGCGTGATCGAGCTCGCGACCGCGGCCGGCCAGCCGCTGATCCCCGAGGCGCTCGCGCGCTACTACTACTACAAGGGCCGGATCCTCGACGCGGCGGGCGACGCGCGCTCGGCGGCGCCGCAGTATCGCCGCGCGATCGAGTACGACCCGGGCTACGCGCCGCCCGCGCTCGTGCTCGCGCGCCGCGCCGCCGATGCCGGAGACCAGCGCCAGGCCGAGACCCTGCTGCTCGAGGCCGCGCACGCCGCGATGGCGCAGGGCGGCCAGCGCGCCGCGGTGCCGCTGCAGCGCGGGCTCGCGCGCATCCTGCTCGCGTCGGGCGATCGCCCGGCGGCGATCGAGGCGTACCGCGGCATCCTCGCGGTCGAGCCCGACGGCGCGAGCGATCGCGTCGCGCTCGCCGAGATCTACGCGGTCGACGATCCGCAGCGCGCGATCGGCGAGCTGCGCAAGGTGCTCGAGCGCGACATCCACCACGCGCCGGCGTACCGCCTGCTCGCCTCGTTCTACAACCGCACCGGCGAGACCGAGCGCGCGACCCGCGTGCTGACCGCGCTCGACCTGCTCGGCTTCGCCGAGGAGACCGATCGGGTGACCGCGCAGCGCCTGCGCCAGAGCCGGCAGCCCCAGCCGCTGCGGCGCGGGCTCGACGACGCCAACCGCGAGCGCCTGCTGATCACGAACGCGGCGCACGAGCCGCTCGGCGAGGTGTGGAGCGCGTTCGCCGAGGAGCTGTCGGCGATGGTCGCGCAGAGCACGCTCGGCGAGAACCTCGCGCCGGCCGAGGCGGCCGGCGACGTGCGCCTGCTCCAGCTCGCGGCCGAGATCGGCGCGCTCTACAACCTCGAGGCCGACGTGTTCGTCGGCGATCGCGTGCCCGGCGGGTTCGCGGTGACGGCGTTCCCGCGCGCGCTGCTCGTGATCGATCGCGTGCTGCTCGCCGAGCCCGATCTCGCGATGCGCTTCCTGTTCGGCTACGCGTTCGAGGCGATCCGCGGCGGCTACGCGGCGCTGCTCCAGCTCGGCGCGCGCCACCGCCGCGAGCTCGGCCAGCTGCTGCGCTCGCTGCTCGACGGCACCGAGCCGACCGGGCCGGCCGCCGAGCTCGTGGCCAACGCGAACCTGCGCGCCGCCAAGGTGCTCGAGCGCCACGCCGGCACGCGCGATCTCGATCCCGGCGCGTGGATCGACGGCATGCTCGCGTGCGCCAAGCGCGCCGGGCTGGTCGCGTGCGACGACTTCAGCGCGGCGATCTGGATGGTCGCGCGGCTGTCGGGCGAGCGCCTCGCCAGCCACGACGAGATGGTCGCGCTCGGCGCGGTGCTCGGCGGCGCGGATCTGGTCCGCTTCTACCTCAGCGACAATTACCAGCTGATCCGCGACTTGCTCGCGCTGCCCGGCTGAGCGCGCAGGGTGTAGGCGGATTCACCACCGAACCTCACTGGATCCTCGTCAATGCACGAGCTACAGTGGCGAGGCCGATCGTGTGGTGTAATGAAGCATACCGCCGTTACGTGGCGGAGGGTCGATGAGCCAAAAGTTCCAGGCATCGGTGCAGCACCGCGGCGACATGAGCTTCGTGAAGCTCGGCGGTGTCATCGACGAGGATAACGAGCTCGGCGAGCTGGTGGAGAAGATCCCGACCGGGACCGCGGTGATCGATCTCGGCGAGATCGAGCGGATCAATTCGTGCGGCGTGCGCGACTGGGTGAACTGGCTCTCGAAGCTCGAGGCCAATGGCACGCGATCGGTGCTGGTCGAGTGCTCGCCCGCGATCGTCGCGCAGATCAACCTGGTCAACAACTTCACCGGCTCCGGCGTGGTGAAGAGCTTCTACGTGCCGTACTTCTGCCCGGAATGCGACGAGGAGAAGGTGCTGCTGGTCGAGGCCTCCGACATGGGACCGCCGCCGCACGAGCCGCCGACCTGCCGCTGCGACGAGTGCGATCTGGTCATGGACTTCGACGACATGCCGGACTCGTACTTCGCGTTCCTGTCGAACCAGCGCAAGCTCGCCGAGCCCGACAAGATCAACGGCGCGATGAAGGACCTCGCGCGCGGCTCCGAGGCGCCGAACAAGGGCAAGGTCAAGTCGCGCGCGAGCCAGCCGCAGCTCGGACCGCCCGGCTCCAAGCCGAGCGTGCCGTCGCTGCCGTCGATCCAGCGCACCAGCACGCAGCCGGTGTCGCTCGCGACCGGCTCGAGCGGGCCCAACAAGGCGCCGAGCAAGCCGCCGAGCAAGCCGCCCAGCCGGCCGCCGCTCGGCAAGCCACCGTCGAACCCGCAGCTCGCCGCCGCGATGTCGATGCGCAACCTGCAGCTGCAGAGCGGACCGTACGGCGCGCCCGGCCCGAGCGACCGCGCGGTCGCGCCGCCGCGCGGCAACGCGCTGGTGTTCACGCTGGTCGGCGTGCTGGTCGCGGCGATCATCGTGCTCGCGTATCTCGTCCTGACGAAGTAGCTTTCGCGGGAGATGGCAGCCGAGCGTAACCGGGTCTTCGCGGGCGAGCGGATCTCGCGCGCGCAGCTCGAGGCAGCGAGCGATTGTTCGGAGGCCGCGATCCGCGCGGCGCTCGCCGGGCTCGATCACGAGCGCGCGGCGATGCTCGCGATCGCGCGGGCGCGCCGCGAGCCGGTGCCGGTCGAGCTCGTCGCCGAGATCCTGCCGGGCATCGAGTTCCCCGCGATCACGTGCGCGCTGATCGCGATCGCGAGCGGCGACCGCGCGACCCTGCTCGACCTGCTCGAGCATCGAAGATTCCCGGTCGGCAAGGACACCGCCGAGCTCGAGGCGATCGTGCTGTTCGCGGCGTGGCGCGGCGGCGCGCCGCTGGCGCGCGTGATCCCCGAGCTGCGCCGGCTCGCCGCGCGCTCGATGACCGCCGCGGGCTACGCGCTGCTCGCGACGATCGCGGCCGCGATCGACGACCCGAACGTGGCGGCCGCCACCAAGCACCTCGCGCCGTATCCCAAGGAGTACGCCAAGCAGCTCGCCGCCGACGAGCGCGCGATGACCGCGAGCGTCGAGCAGGTGATCGCGGCGCTGCCGGCGGAGGTCGAGACCTCGCGCGGCGGCTTCACCGTGCGCGGCGCCAAGCAACCCGGGCGCAACGATCCCTGCCCGTGCGGCAGCGGCCTCAAGTACAAGAAGTGCTGCGCCGACAAGCCGGTCGCGATGCCGTCGCCGGTGCCCGGACTGTCGTGGGACGAGTTCCTCGGCGCGGGCGCCGATCGCATGACCGCCGAGCACGTGCTCGTGCTCGAGCTGCGCGATCTCGCGCGGGTCGACCTCGGGCGGCTCGCGACCCAGCCGCTGCGCGCCGCGTTCCGCCGGTTCGTGCGGGCGCGGGCGTGGGACCATGCCGAGCGCGCGCTCGACCTCCTGATCGCGCGCGAGCCCGAGCAGGCCGACGACGATCGCGACGAGCTGATCGACTACCTGCTCGAGTGCCGCGAACGCGCGCGCGCGCGCGCGCACGTCGCCAGGCTGGTCGCGCCCGAGCGCCAGTACCGCACGCTCGAGCTCGCCGCGCACGACGATCCCGCCGCGGCGTGGCGCGATCTGGTCGAGCTGTCCGAGCGCGCGCTGCGCGGCGGCGACAACGGCGCCGAGCTCGACCTCGCGTACACCTTGCTGCGCGCCTCGCCCGCGCTCGGCATCCACGCGGCGCGCGCGTGCATCGGCGCGCGGCAGGTCGACGACGCCGACATGCTGCTCGACACGGTCGAGGACGCGCGCGACCGGCTCGGCCTGCCGCCGACCGATCCGGCGTGGCGGGTGCTCGACCAGCTGACCGAGCGCGAGCCGAGCGCGAAGCCGCCCGACGAGGCCGCGCTGCGCGAGCAGCTGCTGAGCAAGGCCGCGCAGGTCGACCAGCTCGAGCGCGCGCTGTCGGCGCTGCGCGGCGAGCTCGACGCCGAGCGCACCCGGCCGGCCGCGGCGCTCGCCCGCGCGCCCGAGGCATCCGCCGGCGCGCTCGAGGGCCGCGTGCGCGAGCTCGAGGCGCTGATCCGCGAGGGCAACGCCGAGCGCCGCGAGCTGCGCACCAAGCTGCAGGCGGCCGACGGCCCCAAGCGCGCCGACGAGGCGCCGCGCACGCGACGCGAAGCGGCCGCCGAGCCCGACGACGCCGACACCGAGGCGGTCCCGCAGGGCGCGCGCGGCGTCGTCGTGCCGCGCTTCGATCGCCGGGTGATCGACGCGCTCGCCGAGGTGCCCGCGCCGGTCGCGGCCGAGGCGATGCGTACGATCGGCACGCTCGCCGCGGGCGACGGCTTCGCGTGGCGCAACGTCAAGCAGGCCAAGGACATGACCCGCCAGGTCCTGATGGCCCGCGTCGGCATCCATCACCGCCTGCTGTTCCGGGTCGACGACGGCGCGCTCGACGCGCTCGACCTGATCACGCGCGAGCAGCTGCTCACCACGCTCAAGCGGCTGCGCGCCAAGGGCTAGGCTAGAACGCCACGCGCGACGAGCCGATCATGTGCGGCAGCGCGGGCAGCTTGAGCGCGGCGAGCACGGTCGCGGCGGTGTCGACGGTCTCGACCGTGCCGTCGAGCACGGTGCCCGGCGTGACGCCAGGGCCGCGCACGATCCACGGGATGTCGCGATCGATCGGGTAGTGGCCGCCCGAGTGCCGGAAGCCGTGGCCGCCGTGATCGGCGGTCACGATCACGAGCGTGGTCGAGGCCAGCCCGCTCGCGTCGATCGCGTCGAGCACGGTCGCGAGGCAATGGTCGCTGTCCTTGACCGCCTTGAGGTACTCCGGCGACATCCAGCCGTGGCTGTGGCCGTACTCGTCGGGATCGGAGAAGTGCACGAACATCAGGTCGGGCGCCGCGATCGCGAAGTACTCGGCCGCCCGGCGCGACACGCCGGTGCACAGGTAGCTCGGCCGCTCGTAATGATCGACCGTGCCCGGCGCCGCGATGTGGCGCAGCTTCGGCTTGCCGACGATCATCGCGGTCGACAGCCCCGCCGCGTGCGCCGCGGAGAAGATCGTCGGCACGTGGATGTAGCCGCGCTCCTCCTTGTAGCTGTTCCACCACAGGCCGTGCGCCGCGGCGCCGACCCCCGACAGCATCGACGCGTGGGACGGCAGCGTGTCGCTTTCGGGGATGGTCTCGGCCTGGCGCGCGGTCGCGCCCTCGCGCATGAGCGCGATGTGGCGTGGCGTGAGGTCGGCGCTCAGCACGTCGGGGCGCAGGCCATCCTCGCTGATGATCACGACCCGGCGCGGCGCCGAGCTCGGCGTCGCGGGCGGCGGCTTGGGCGCCGGTGCCGGCTTCGAGGGCGGCGGCGCGGGGCTGGATACCACGGCGGCGGCCGGTGCCGGATCGCGCCCCCGGCATGCCGGGCCGATCACCCCGAGCGCGCACCCAGCGAGCACCAGCGCGCGGCCACCCATCGGGGTTCGAGTTTGACAAATCGCCGGAATGCGCGCACCTGTCGTAGCGACATGTTTGTGACGAGCTCGCTTCTTCACCGTGTCGTGCCGGTGGCGATCTGGCTGCAATTCGGTTGCGGCGGCACCAGCGATCCACCACTTACCGACGCGACGTCGCTGACCTGCCCCACTCCCGGCAACCTGCCGTTCCGGCTCGAGACCCACGGCTACCGGAACAGCGCCGACGCGACGCTGGTCAAGACCGACACGACGATCAAGGACGAGGCGGGCGACGTCCTCGGCAATCCCGGCGGCGCGCTGGCGAGCGTCTACCTCGACGACTCGGCCTCGCCCGCGACCGGGATCGACTATCACGGCGAGAAGGCGCGCACGACGGCGACCGACGGCCTGGTGTCGCATCCGCTGACCGGCGAGTACGTCGACCTCTACTACTACGACCCCGGCGCGATGGAGTGGCAGCAGCTCGCGCGCGGCCAGACCGACGTCGACGGCGCGTACGACTTTCCCACCACCGGCCTGGTCGCGCCGAACGCGCAGCCGGTGTACGCGATGCTCGAAGCCGACGGCAGCTGCGCGGTGCACTACGACTACACGATGCCGAGCGGATCGAAGTTCGTCGTGTTCGACATCGACGGCACGCTCACCACGAGCGACAACGAGCTGATCATGCAGCTCGAGGACGAGACCTACGTCCCGATGCAGATGACCGCCGCGAACCTCATGGTGCAGGAGTGGGCGAAGAAGGGCTATCCGGTGGTCTATCTGACCGCGCGGCTCCACGCGTTCGATGCCGAGACCCGCGCGTGGCTCGACATGCTCGACTTCCCGAAGGGACCGATCATCACCGAGAACGGTGGGGAGGCGGCCGACGTCTACAAGACGCTGTGGCTCCAGCGCATGGTCACCGACTTCGGCTGGGTGCCGTACGCGGCATACGGCAACGCGACCACGGACATCACCGCATACGCGAACGTGAACATCCCGCTCGATCACACGTTCATCATCGGGCCCGAGGGCGGCATGGGCGGCACCGTCGCGATCCCGAACATGGACTACACGCAGCACATCACGCAGTTCATCGACATGCAGCCCGACAACAACTGAAACGCGTTAGGCTGCGCGCATGGTGGATCAGCTCGCCGACGCCGACGTGCGCGACTCCGATCCGCGCGCGCTGGCCCGCGACGTGATCGACAAGCTGTACTTCGAGCTCGCGAAGTTTCCGGGCGTCGCGACCACCAACGATCACTACCTCGCGCTGTCGTTCGCGATTCGCGATCGCCTGCTCCACCGCTGGGTCGACTCGGCGCGCGCGATCCTCGAGCAGCGCCACCGCACCGTGATCTACCTCAGCGCCGAGTACCTGATCGGCCCGCAGCTCGGCTCCAACCTCCAGGCGCTCGGCCTCACCGACGCCGCGCGCGAGGCGCTCGCGCTGCTCGGGATCTCGCTCGACGAGCTGATCGAGCACGAGGAGGAGCCGGGGCTCGGCAACGGCGGCCTGGGCCGGCTCGCCGCGTGCTTCATGGACTCGCTCGCGACGCTCGACCTGCCCGCGGTCGGCCACGGCCTGCGCTACGAGTTTGGCATCTTCGATCAGGACATCCGCGACGGCTGGCAGGTCGAGCGCACCGATCGCTGGCTGCGCAACGGCAACCCGTGGGAGGTGCGGCGGTTCGAGATCGAGCACGTCGTCGGGTTCGGCGGCCACACCGAGTGGCACGACGGCCGGCCGCGCTGGATTCCGGAGCGCACGGTCAAGGGCATCCCCTACGACGTGCCGGTCGCGGGCTTCGCGACCAACACGACCAACTTCCTCCGGCTGTGGAGCGCCGCGGCGGCCGAGGAGTTCGATCTCGACGCGTTCCAGGTCGGCGAGTACTGGCGCGCGGTCGACGCCAAGATCCGCAGCGAGAACCTGACCAAGGTGCTCTACCCCAACGACTCGAGCCCGGCCGGCAAGCAGCTGCGGCTCGAGCAGCAGTACTTCTTCGTGTCGTGCGCGCTGCAAGACTGCATCCGCCTGCTGCTGCACGGCGGCGCAACGGTGCACCAGCTGCCCGAGCTGCTCGCGATCCAGCTCAACGACACCCACCCCACGCTCGCGATTCCCGAGCTGATGCGCCTGCTCATGGACGTCCACGCGCTCGGCTGGGACGAGGCGTGGTCGATCACGACGCGCGCGGTCGCGTACACCAACCACACGCTGTTGCCGGAGGCGCTCGAGACCTGGCCGCTGCCGCTGGTCGCGCGCCTGCTGCCCCGCCACCTCGAGATCATCTTCGAGATCAACCGGCGGTTCCTCGACGAGGTCGCCGCGAAGTTCCCGGGCGACGAGGCGCGGCTGCGCCGGATGTCGTTGATCGGCGAGGACGGCGACAAGCTGGTCCGCATGGCGCACCTCGCGACGGTCGCGAGCCACCGGGTCAACGGCGTCGCCGAGCTGCACTCGCGCCTGCTCCGCGAGACCGTGCTGCGCGACTTCGCCGAGCTGTGGCCGGACAAGTTCACCAACGTCACCAACGGCGTCACGCCGCGGCGGTTCGTCGGGCTCGCCAACCCGAAGCTGTCGCAGCTGGTCAGCGAGGCGATCGGCGACGGCTGGCTGCGCGACCTCGACCGCCTTCACGAGCTCGAGGCAGTCGCCGACGATCCGGCGTTCCAGGATCGCTGGCGCGCGGTCAAGCGCGCGAACAAGGCCGAGCTGGCGAGCCGGCTCGGCGGCGGCTTCGACCCGCAGGCGCTGCTCGACGCGCAGTGCAAGCGCATCCACGAGTACAAGCGCCAGCATCTGAACCTGCTGCACGCGATCGTGCTCTGGGACCGGCTGCGCCACGGCGAGGACATCGGCGTGCCGCGCACGATCCTGCTCGCCGGCAAGGCCGCGCCGGCGTATCGCATGGCCAAGCTCATCATCCGGCTCGCCCACGGCATCGCCGAGGCGATCGCCGGCGATCCGCTCGCGCGCGATCACCTGCGCGTCGTGTTCGTGCCCGACTTCAGCGTCAAGGTCGCGCAGCGGATCTATCCGGCGGCCGATCTGTCGGAGCAGATCTCGACCGCCGGGATGGAGGCGTCGGGCACGGGGAACATGAAGTTCACGCTCAACGGCGCGCTCACGATCGGCACGCTCGACGGCGCGAACGTCGAGATCCGCGAGGCGGTCGGCGCCGACGAGTTCTTCCTGTTCGGGCTGACCGCCGAGCAGGTGATCGAGCGCCGGCGCACCGGCTATCACCCGGGCGAGCCGATCGCGCGCGACCGCGAGCTGGCGCGCGCGCTCGAGCTGGTCACCGAGGGCGCGTTCTCGCGCGGCGACCGCGACCTGTTCGCGCCGCTGGTCCACGACCTGCGCGAGCGCGATCCGTTCCTGGTGTGCGCCGACTTCCGCGCCTACGCCGACTGCCAGCAGCGCGTCGCCGACGCGTGGCGGCGGCCGGCCGCGTGGAATCGCTCGTCGATCCTCAACGTCGCGCGCGCCGGGCGGTTCTCGTCGGATCGCTCGATCCGCGACTACGCCGCGCGGGTGTGGAAGGTCTCGGCCCGGCGAGTGACCGGCGAGTGACCGCGTTCGAACGGATCGAGCCTGGCACTCCTGGGCCGTCGACATGTACAATTTGCGGATGCGTGCACTCGTCGTGGTCGTGTTGCTGTGTGCAGGGATCGCATCGGCCAGGCCTCCCGCGCTGACGCCGTACGACGCCGGCAAGTTCACGGTGTCGCTGCCCGCGGGCTGGACGGTCCAGCTCGACGCGGCCAAGGGGCTGGTCGTGGCACAGCAGGACGGCAAGCGCCCGGATGCGCCGCAGGTCCTTGTCGTCGTGGTGCCGAGCACCACCGTCACCGCCGATCAGCTGCTCGACGCCGCCACCGGCCAGGCGGTTCAGGGTCTCACCGTCGTGCACCGCGACGCGCTGCCCGGCGGGGGCGGGACGCAGCTCGTGGCCGACGGCGTCGCCGGCGGAGTCCGGGTCCGGATCGGCGCGGTCGTGGTAGGCGCGAACGGCGGGCTGATGCTCGGCCTGGTGGCCGCCAAGCGCGGCGATTTCGATGCGCTGGGCGGCACCGGGCTGGTGATGTCGATCCTGGGGAGCGTCCGCGCCTCGGGTGCCGACAGCGCGCCGGCGGCGGCGGCGGCGCCGGCGGCGGCCGGCGGCGATGCCGTGATGACGCCGACCTACGACTACTACCACAACCTGATCATCCCGCCGCCGCAGCGCCAGATCGGGCCTTCCGACCTGGTCGGCGAGTGGACGAACGACGCGAAGGCGATCTCGACCTACGCGTCGCGCGTGACCGGCCAGTACGCCGGGTACGACGCGGTGGTCAGCAACGAAGTGTGGAACATCGATGCTCGCGGCAACCTCTCGACGAAGTATCACGGCGTCGCGGTCGGCACCGGCTACGTCCACCCGGTCGACGACAGCCACAAGGCAACGATCGCGATCGCACCCGACGGCGTGATCACGATCCGGCGGAGCGACAACCCGCACCACCCGGTGCTCTACCTGCTGCGCGGCTGGTTCGTCGGCCAGGACGTCGTGATGATGAAGATCAACGGCCCGTACTACGACACCATCCCCGACAACGTCCGTCCGGCGGACAAGGCGATCAACCTCAACTCGGTATGGGTGCGCCGCCGCGTCAAGTGATCGCTCGACCGTGACCGCGCCGCGCGGCGATCGTGGCTTCTCGCAGCGAAGCTGGCGCGCGGCTTGAAGTACCAGCGAGCATGCTGGTCACCATCCTCATCATCCTGCTCGTCCTGGCGCTGCTCGGTGGCGGGCTCGGCTACAGCCGCGCGGGTTACCTCGGCTGGTCGCCCGCCGCGATCCTCGTGGTCATCCTGGTCATCCTCGCGCTCACCGGGAATCTCTAGGTCACCCGGGGACCACCTGGCGTGTTCCACCGCCGAACGCTCGACGTGACGCGGCGCGGTCGCGTTCCTGCCGCTCAGTCCGCCCCGAACAGCTCGAGCCCGACGATCGCGAACCACCCGCAGTCGCTCGCGCACTCGGCACCCGCGCTGATCATCGGCCCGACGCCGGCGCGCGCGCCGGGCCAGTAGCCGCGATCGCCGCCGAGCCGCAGCGTACCACCCACCAGGTAGACCGAGGCGTCGCGATGATCGAGCTCGGCGAACCCGCCGAGGTGGACCGGTCCGAGCGACTGCTCGAGCCAGGCGCCGCCCGACAGCGCGAGCGTGGTGCCGGTGACCAGCGAGCCACCGCCGTCGATGCCGAACGAGGTGCCGCCGACATGGAGCGCGACGCCGATCGGGCGCAGCGCGATCGCGTAGTGACCGTCGAGCAAGCGCGCGGTGAGCGCACCGTGCCAGCCGATCGGCGACGGCCGCGCCAGCTCGATCGCGATCCGGCCCGCGCCGTGGGTGGACCCGCCGAGCTGCGAGATCCCGCCGCCGAGCTCGACTGCCTGGGTCCAGCCGCGCGGATCGCCGGCGAGGTGGCCAGCGTAGACCGCGGGCGCGGGCACCGGCGCGCCGCCGGTGTGGGCGTCGAGCCAGGCTTGGATGTCGTCGGCCACGTGCGCGCCGCGATCGCCCGGCTCGTGCACGAGGTCGTGGAAGTAGCCGTCGTAGATCCGCAGCGTCTTGTCGGTCGACGGCGCGCGCAGGACCAGCGCGCGGCTGCCCGACGGCGCGGTCAGCCTGTCGGCCGTGCCGTGCAGCGCGAGCAGCGGCATGGTGAGCGCGTCGATCGACGCCCAGAACGCGTGCATGCCCTCGATCAGCCCACCCGCGGTGCGGGTCGGCGCGGGCGGCTGCGAGATCAGCTCGTCCTTGTCCATCACCGCCGCGTTGTGCGGATCCGACGAGAAGTCCTTGTTGTCGAGCGACAGGCCGGGCGCGCCGGGGGCGAGCGCGGCGCCCAGCCGCGTGCCCGCGAGCAGCAGCGGCGACGCGTCGACCTCGAGCGCCGCCCCCGACAGGATCAGCCCGGCGAGCGCGGGGCGGTGGACCTCGGCGGTGCGCGCCGCGATCTCGCCGCCCATGCTGTGACCGAACAGGAACAGCTTCTTGCCCGGCTCGCGCTGCTCGACCAGGGTCAGGAAACGATCGAGATCGTCGACGTAGTCGTTCCAGTCGCGCGGTGCGACGCGCGGGCCCGCCGAGCGGCCGTGCCCGCGCAGGTCGAACGCGTAGATCGAGTAGCCGGCGCCGGCGAGGCGCGTCGCGAGCGCGGCGTAGCGGGCCGAGTAGTCCTTGAGCCCGTGCATGATCACGAGCACGCCGCGCGTGTCGCCCTTGGCGGGCCAGTGGCGGGCGAGCAGCTGCGTGCCGTCACGTGCGGTGATCACCTCGGTGGTCGAGCCCGGCGGCGGCGACGGATCGGGACGCAGCGGCAGGTCGGGGGCCTTGGCACACGCGGCGAGCACGACAGCGATCAGAGCAATTCGCACCCGCGCATCGTAGAGCTAGACGGTCAGACCCTTCTTGTACGCGAGCAGCTCTTTTTGCGTCTTGAGCAGGAGCTGGTTGGTCTCGAGCAGCTCCTTGGTGCGCACGCGCACCTGGTTGGCCAGGCGCTCGCGCTCGCGCGCCTCGGTCTCGAGCATCTCCTGGTACTTGACCTGGACCACCGCCTCGTCGGTGACGTTGCGCTGGATCTCGAGCGCGCCGACGTGGTTGCCGGCCTCGTCGGTGATCGGCACGGCCGACAGGATGAAGCGCAGCTTCTGGGCCTCGCCCGCGATGTTGCCGCTGATCTCGTCGAGCCGGACGTGGCGGTTGTCGGCCCAGCACTGCTGGGCGATGCACTCGTGCTGGCAGATGTTGAGCTCGAGCACGTCGTAGCAGTGCTTGCCCTTGAGGCCGCGTGCCACGGCGCGCGGGAGCAGCGCGAAGAACGCGCGGTTGAAGTCGACGATCCGGCGCTCGGTATCGACGATGAAGTAGCTGTCGACGATGGCGTTCGAGACCCGCTTGAACTCGGTCAGAAACTGCTGGAGCGCCGGCGGCAGGCCGTCCATCGACTAAGTTTAGCCCGAGGTCGTCGCTGTGGGATACTCTCCAGCAAAATGGCCAGCCGCGGGGGGCCCAGCCTTTCGGTCAAGATGATCCTGACCACGACGCTCTTGATCGTGGTCACGGTGGTCGGCTCCGGCGTGCTGAACGTGATGAACGTGCGGCGCACGTTCGACGACTCCGCGGCGCGGCAGATCGACGTGTTCAAGCACGGCCGCGAGATGCTCGGCGAGCTCGGCACGCCGCTGTTCGCGCGCGCGGTCGAGCCGCTGCTGATCGATCGCGCCGACGGCGACATCCAGCTGCTCGCGCAGAACGCGGTCGCCGAGGACACCCGCGACGGCCCGGGCGGCAAGAAGGACTACGGCCTGGCGTTCGCGTACGTGCTCGACCTCCACCAGAACGTCGTGGTCGCGTGCATCGAGCAGGCCAAGGTCGACTGCAAGCTCGGCAACCACGAGCCGGTCGGTCCGGCGTTCGGACAGCTGATGGTCGACATCTGGAACAAGGCGCTCGACCAGTGGACGCAGAACGCGAAACCCCGCGCGAAGCGCGAAAACGACAATGACCGCGCCGCGGGCGACGCGCTGGTCCGCACCGACATCCAGAGCGGCGACGCGACGTATCGCGTGTTCGCCTATCCGGTGTTCGTCGGCGCGACCCCGACCGCCGCCGGGGCGGTCGCCAAGGATCCGCCGACCCCGCGCCAGGGCTACGTCGTGCTCGGCTACGACCTCGCGCCGGTCGCGTGGTTCACCCAGAGCGCGGCCGAGCAGAAGGTCGAGGCCTCGAAGAAGGCGGTGCTCTACACCGGCGCGGTCGGCGTGCTGTTCGCGCTGATCGGCACGGTGCTCGCGATCTTTCAGGGCCTGTCGATCTCCAAGCCGATCAAGCAGCTCGCGTGGCGGGCCGACCAGATCGCGCGAGGCGACCTCGACGCGCGGGTCGAGATCACGTCGCGCGACGAGATCGGCCTGCTCGGCGAGAACTTCAACTTCATGGCCGACCAGATCGCGATCCTGCTCGCCCAGACCGCCGAAAAGGCCAAGATCGAGCAGGAGCTCGAGGTCGCCAAGGCGATCCAGGAGACGCTGGTGCCGAGCGACGCGCCGGTCAAGAAGTCGACCCTGACGTTCGCCGGCTTCTACCAGCCGGCGGCGCAGACCGGCGGCGACTGGTGGACCTGGGCGGATCTGGTCGGCGGCAAGATCCTGATCGTGATCGGCGACGTCACCGGCCACGGCGTGCCGTCGGCGATGATCACCGCGGCGGCGAAGGCGGCGTGCGATGTCGGCCGCTACGTCCACGGCGACGACGTCACCGTGACCCGGCTGCTCGAGATCATGAACCACGCGATCTTCGAGAGCGCGCAGCGCCGGTTCGTGATGACGTGCTTCGCGTCGATCGTCGACACCAAGACGCGCACGATCACGTACGCGAACGCGGGCCACAACTTCCCGTACCTGTATCGCCCCGGCGAGGGCAAGGGCGAGTTCGGCTCGCTGATGATCCGCGGCAACCGGCTCGGCGACGATCGCACCTCGAAGTACGAGGCCAAGACCACCGAGCTGGTCCCGGGCGACGTGCTGGTCTGGTACACCGACGGCATCGTCGAGTGCGAGAACGAGGCCGGCGAGGAGTACGGCGAGAAGCGGTTCCGCGCGTCGGTGCGCAAGGCCGCGGCGCTCGACGCCGGCGAGATGCGCGACGCGGTGGTCGCCGAAGCCGCAGGCTATTTCGGCGAGGCGCCGCGCAAGGACGACATCACGATGGTGATCGGGAGGATCCACTGATGCGCGCGATCGCGGTGGCGTGCATCGTCGCGATCGCGTCGGTCGCGGTGGCCGCGGTCGAGGACGACCTGCGCGACGGCGACAAGTACTTCGAGGACGGCGACTGGAAGCGGGCGGCCGCGTCGTTCGATCGCGCGATCGCGAAGGCGCCCGGCGAGGTCCCGGCCGAGGCCTACGGCAAGCGCGCCGCGATCTTCATCATCCAGAAGGACCTCCAGGGCGGCCTCGACTTCATCGCGCGCGCCAAGGCGCGCTACCCGAACGCGCCCGAGCTGATGGAGCAGGAAGCGCTGATGCTGTGGGAGACCGGCAAGCGCGACGACGCGATCGCGGTGGCCGAGAAGGTGGTGGCGGCGCGCCCGCAGGCGTTCTCGAACCAGAAGATCATCGGCGAGTACTACGCCGGCCGCGACCCGGTGAAGACCGCCGCGGCGTTCGAGGCCTACTTCGCCAAGCGCCCGCCCGAGCTCGAGTCCGGCGACGTGCTGCCGCGGATCCGGCTCGGCTTTGCCTACCTCGCGAACGCGCGCGCGATGGTCGGCAGCGACGACACGCACGCCGCGCAGCTCTACCAGAAGGCGGTCGACCAGTTCGATCTGGTCGAGCGCAAGTTCGCCAAGAAGGAGAACGCGCAGGTCAACGCGGACAACGGGCTGTGCGCCGGCTACGCCGGCCTGGGCCGCTGGGATCAGGCCGAGACCGTGTGCGAGCGCGTGATCGACGACCCCAGGCACATCGATCCGACCGGCTCGGCGTGGTTCAACCTCGCGCGCAGCTACCTCGCGCGCAAGCAGAGCAAGAAGGCGCGCGCCGCGGCGAGCGAGTTCGTGCGCATGCGCAAGGCCGAGGCGCGCGGTCAGCTGCTGATCGGCGACACCTACTTCGCCGACCGCGAGTGGCAGCCCGCGCTCGATCACTACCTCCAGGCCGAGAAGCTGCTCCGGCCCAGCCAGGCGCACGATCAGATCGAGCTGTCGATCCAGCTCGGCAAGACCTATCGCCGGCTACCGTCACCGGCGAGCGCGCCGGGCTCGAACCTCCAGCTCGCGATCGAGAAGCTCGCGGCCGCGCAGAAGGCCAACCCGCTGAGCGTCGAGCTCGCGGTCGAGCTCGGCAGCGCGTACCTCGAGGCCAGGCAGGACGCCAAGGCCGACGCGCTCGCCGCCGGCCTGGTCGACGGCAAGGAGTTCGCGGCGCTGCCGCCCGACGGCCGCGCCCAGGTCCTGGTGATCGGCGGCAAGTCGCTGTTCAACCTCAAGCGGCTGCGCGAGGCACGCGCGCGGTTCGAGGCGGCGCAGGCGCTGAGGCCGACCGACGTGCAGATCCGCCACGAGCTGGTCGAGACGATCAACGAGCAGGCGTTCGAGATGATGAAGGAGCCGAAGGCGGCGCAGACCCTGCTCGAGCAGGCGCTCGCGCTCGATCCGAGCTCGGCGGTGACGCTCACCAACCTGGCGCTGCTCGCGATCGATCGCGGCGAGTGCGACGCCGCGCAGCGCCAGCTGGTCAAGCTGCGCGAGGTGCGCGGCAGCGACGCGGTGCTGACTTCGCGCATGCTCGCGCGCACCTACCTGTGCCAGGCCCGCCCGGATCCGAAGAAGGCGAGCGAGGCCTACGCCGCGGCCGAGAAGGAGGCCAAGGCCGCCAACGCGCAGCTCGCGCTCGCCGAGATCTACGTCGAGTGGGCGCCGCTGCTGTGGGACGCCGATCTCGAGGGCGCGGTCGACAAGCTGTCGATCGCGGTGCAGATCGCCGGTCAGGAGCCCGAGGTCGCGCCCGCCGCGAAGCGCAACCTGTCGCTCGCGCTGTACCGCCGCGGCTGGAAGCTGATGGCGGCCGGCAAGGCGGGAGAGGCCGCCGCCGACTTCGAGAACGCCGAGCGCGATCCGTCCGTGCTCAAGGGCACCGAGCCGTTCGCGTTCGACTTCTCGTACGCGGTCGCGATGCTCGACGCCGGCCGCGCCGCGGAGGCCGGCAAGGTGTTCAAGGCGCTGGTCGCCAGGGGCAACCAGGGCGCGTACCTGAAGGGCGCGTACGCCAAGATCGGCGGGCAGTTCTTCGCCGCGTACGCGAGCTACCGCACCGCGAGCGGGCCGGCGCGCTCGGCCGCGTGCGGCGAGCTCGCCCGGCTCGAGCCCGAGCTCGGCGGGCGCGCCCGCGAGCTGGTCGCGAGCTGCTGGGAGATGGTCGCGTACGACGAGGCGCGCATCGGCAACGCGGGCGCCGCGCTCAAGGCGATCGCGACCGCCGACAAGACGGCGTCGCCCGACCAGAAGCGCCGGCTCGAGCTCGATCGCGCGGCGCTCGCGCTCGGCAAGGACAAGCTCGCCACGCTCGAGGCGATGGGCGCGAACCCGCCCGAGGCGCTGGTCGATCTCGGCATCGTCTACGACCTGCTCGGCCGGCCCAAGGACGCCTACGACGCGTGGTTGCGGGCCAAGGCGCACAACGCCGCCGCGCGCGACCTCCAGAAGTGGATCGACGCGAAGAAGCGGATCTATGGGTTCTAGGCTGATCATCGCCGCGATCGTGCTCGGCGCGAGCGTCGCGTCGGCGCAGCCTGCACCCGATCACCTGACGATCGGCATCTACGCGCCGTCGATCGAGTTCGGTACGAGCCAGGCGCGGCTCGCCTACCTGCAAGGCCTGGCCAAGGCGGTCGAGCAGAACACCGGGATCCGGGTCGAGGCCCAGTCGTACCCGTCGCTCGCCGCGCTCCGCAAGGACAGCGTCGACCTCGCGATCATCGACGGCCAGTGCGTCGCGGTGAACCCGAGCTGGCGGCTGATCGCCAGCGCCGAGGTCGGCGGCGGCACGACCCGGCCGTGGGCGCTGTTCTCGAGCGCGGGCGACACCATGCAGGCGCTCAAGGGCAAGAAGCTCGCGTTCATGCAGACCGGCTGCAACGACGCCGGCTTCGTCGACAACGCGATGCTCGAGTCCGAGGTCGACGCCGGGTTCTTCGGCGGGCGGGTCGGCGAGAAGGACCTGACCGCGGCGGTCGCCGACGTGTCGTCGTACAAGACCGCGCAGGCGGTGTTCGCGCCGGTCGACGCCGCCAAGGGGCTGAAGAAGGTGTTCGACACCGGCGCGGTGCCCAACCCCGGCTTCGTCGTGCTGTCGAGCAAGGTCACCGGCCCGATCGCCGAGAAGATCGCGGCCGCGGTCACCGGCTACGGCGGCAGCGGCGCGATCACCGGCTGGGCCCGGCCGTCGCGCGAGCCGTACCAGGTGCTCGCCGCGCGGCTCGGGCGGATCGTCAAGACCGCGGTGCTCGCGTCGCCCGAGCCGGTACGGATCGACGGCAAGGACGTGCTGATCGATCCGCCGACCCTGCGCGACGCGGCGCTCGTTCCGGTGCACCAGCACTTCGTGCGGGCGCCGAGCGCGCGCATGGAGTGACGCTACTGCACGACGATCAGCTTGCAGGCGTCGAGCAGCGCCTGCTTGGCCGGGCTGCTGTCGGTCGGGCTCTGCCGCGAGTCGCACTCGACCTGCATGCCCTTCGAGCTCAAGGCGATCGACTTCGCCCACAGCCCGTCGTTGTCCTCGTACGACCAGTACTTGCCGTTGCCGCCGGGCAGGTCGCCGGACTGCAGGCTCTTGTGATCGGGCGACGCCAGCATCTTGTCCTGCATGTCGAGCTGCATCTTGAAGCTGTCCGCGCTGCCCGGAAACTTGCGGAGCGAGACCCCGACCGACGGGGAGTTGTCGTCCTTCTTGTACTCGGTGAGCTGATCGCCGGCGACGTCGCGCGGCGGACGCGCGACCCACCCCGCGGGCACCGGGATGCAGTACGGACCGTCCGGGTTGGTGAGCGCGCCGTCGGCGCACACCGGCTTGGGCTTGTCGGCGGTCTTCTGGTCGGCGCCGGCGGCGCCGTCCTTCTTCTTGCAGCCGCCCAGCGCGAGCGCGAGCACGGCGATCGAGATCGAGAAGCGATACATGACAACCTCCTTGGGAGTCCCCTCGGCGAGAGCAACCGAGGTGCCAGCGCGCGCGCGGGGCAAGCTCGCGTGATCGCGCCGCGCGGCACGCGACACGTGTCGTCACGTGTCACTGGCCGTCGTTGCGGTCGATCCACGCGCGTAGCGCGGTCTCGTCGCGCGGCAGGTCGTCGGACCATTCGCGCGCGACCCCCTCGCGGTCGACCGCGGCGACGTGGTTGCCGTCGGGCGCGAACACGAGGCAGCCGATCGCGTCGTTGGCGCGCAGCGTGCGCGACGGTCCGCCGCTGGCGAGCGCGAGCTGCGCGCCCTCGCTCGTGGCGACCGCGAGCGTCTCGCCGTCGGGCGCATACGCGAGCTCGAGCACCTCACCCGGCCCCGACCTCGGCCAGATGAAGCCGGAGCTCGGCGGATCGGTCCGGACCTCGACGTCGCCGCCATCCCTGCCGAACGCGAGGTGCGCGCCGTCGGGCGCGTACGCGAGTGCGTCGACTACACCGAACGTCGGCTGGGTCGCGGCCACCGCGCCGGTCGCGAGATCCCAGCTGCGCACCGTGCCGTCCGCAGCGGCCGATGCGACGCGCAGGCCGGTCGGCGAGATCGCGACGCGCTCGATCGGCGCGGTGTGGCCCGCGAGCGCGCGATCGCGGCCGGTCGCGACCTCGAGCAAGTGAACGACGCCCTCGCTGTCGCCGAGCACGAGCGTGCCGCCATCGCGCGTGAACGCGAGGTCCTCGATGTCGCCGGCGCCCACGTCGAGCGCGCGTGGCCCGCCGCCGGCGAGCGACCAGACCTGGACGCGGCCGCCGGTGGTATCGGCGCACGCGACGGTGCGGCCATCCGGCGACAGCGCGACGTGATCGACCCAGCCGACGCCCTCGCGCAGCGCGCGCGCCGCCCGGCGGATCGTCCAGCGGGTCGAGCCATCGGCGTGGCTCGCCGTCATCGCCGGATCCTTGGGTGCGGTGCGCGGCGCGACGGCGACGCTGCCCGGCAACGCGCGCACCGGTCCGGCGGGCAGCGCGATCACGCGCACGACGCCATCGTCGCCGAGCGCGACGACCGCGCTGCCGTCGCGCGCCAGCACGGCGCGACCGACCAGCGCCGCCGGCAGATCGATCGTGCCGATCCGCTTGGGCTCGATCACGACCAGCGAGCCATCGGGGCGATACGCGACCTGACGCACGAACCGACCCGGTGCGACCAGGCGCGGCGGCGGGGGGATCGGCAGCCTGACGAGCTGCGCGCGCGCGCTGGTGAGCAGCGCGCCCGCGGCGTACGCGACATGCTCGGGCGGCGCGGGCTGCGGCTGCGGCATCACGTGGACGTCGCGCGTGGCCAGATCGACCACCGAGATCATCCGGCTGATCACGGCCACCGCGGAGGCATCCGGCGCGAGCGCGAGCGCGGTGACGTTGTCATCGCGCTGGCTCGCGAACCGGTGGCGCTCGCCGTGCTGCCACACGAACAGCTGGTCGGCTGGCCTGGCGTAGGCCGCGACGGTCTGGCCGTCACCGGAGATCGCGAGCGCCTCGATCCCGGACGGAGCGTCCAGCACGCGCGGGCGCGCGCTCGCGTCGTCCCACACCTCGAGGCCGTGCTCGGTCGCCGCCGCGAACGCCGGCCCGCCGAACGCGAACGCGCTCGAGGTCGCTGCGAGCACGCGGTCCGCGCCGGTCGCGAGCTCGAGCCGATGCACCGCGCCGTCGACATCGCATGCCAGCACCACGCCGCTGGCGTCGAACGCCAGCCGCGCGATGTTGCCCGGGACGTGAAACGTGGCGCGCGCCGCGCCGTCGGGCACGCTCCACACCGCGATGGTGGCGTTGGCGGCCTCCGCGGCGATCGCAGCGCCGTCGGGCGAGAACGCCACGTGGAGCAGCTCGCTCGGCGCGCGGATCGTCGCGATCGCGGTGCCGTCGATCCCCCAGACCCGCGCGGTCTGATCGAGCCCGACCGACGCGATCCGCGTCCCGTCGGGCGAGAACGCGACGTCCTCGACCCGATCGCCGTGCGTGCCGATCACCCGGCTGGTCATGGTGTCGAGCGACCACAGCCGGACCGCGTGATCGCCACCCGCGGTCGCCGCGTGCGCGTGGTCGGGCGCGAGCGCCAGCGCGAGCACCTCGTGGCCCGGTGCGCCGGCGAGCTTCGGGATGCCGTGCGCCCGCGCATCGGCTGCGATCATCCGCATCTCTGGCAGCATGATCGTCCCGGGCGACATCGCGTGCAGGCTGAGCAGCGCGCCGGTCGGATCGGTGCGCACCTGGCGCGCGGCCTGCGCCATCCACATCCGGTCGGCGTTGAGGTCGGCGAGGTGATGCTGCTCGTCGGCGCGCGCGCGCTCGGCGCGCGCCTGGTCGCGCTCGGCGCGGATCCGCTGGATCGCGTAGCTGCCGGCCACCGCGATCACGACCAGCGCCGCGGCCGCGATGGCGAGCGGCACGCGGTGGCGGCGCACGAAGCGCCGCACCAGCTCGCCGCGGGTGTAGTGGTGCGATGCGACCAGCCGGCCGGTGAGGAACCGCCGCAGATCGTCGGCGAGCCCGCGCGCGCTCGGATAGCGCTCGGCGGGGTCGCGCGCCATCGCGCGGCCTGCGATCGCGAGCAGATCGCGCGGCGCGCCGGGTGCACGCTCGGCGAGCGGACGCGGCGGCGCGCTCGCCACGGTCGCGAGCACGCGCTGCGAGTCCTCGCCGAGGTACGGCGGCTCGCCTGCGAGCAGGTGATAGAGCATCGCGCCGAGCGCGTAGACATCGGCGCGCGTGCCGACCGACTCGCCGCGCGCCTGCTCGGGCGGCATGTAGCTCGGCGTGCCGAGCACGGTGCCCGCGCGGGTCACGCCCTCGCCGCTTCCGCCGGGCGTCGCCGGCGCGCCCGAGTCGTCGTCGCCGGCCGCGAGATCCTTCGCGAGCCCCCAGTCGATCACCACGGTCTCGCCGAACTCGCCGACCAGCACGTTCGCCGGCTTGAGATCGCGGTGCACGATCCGGTGCTCGTGCGCGTACGCCATCGCATCCGCGACCGCGCCGATGTGCGGCAACAGCGCGAGCCGCGCATCGAGCGTGGTGGCGGCGGAGATCACCGCGCGCAGCGAGCGGCCGTGGACCAGCCGCATCGCGTAGAACGGCTCGCCCGACGGCCAGCGCCCGGCCTCGTACACCGCGACGATCCCCGGGTGCTGCAGCCGCGCGCTGACCAGCGCCTCGCGCTCGAACCGCACGAACGCGTCGCCGGCCGGCTCGAGCACCTCCTTGATCGCGACCTCGCGATCGAGGTGGAGGTCGCGCGCCGCGCGGATCCGGCCCATGCCACCGCGCGCGAGCTCGTCGCCTAGGTCGTAGCGCGCACGATCGATCGTCGGCAGATCGCGGCGCACCAGCACGGCGCGGCCCGACGGCCCGATCCGCACGACGCCGCGATCGGTCACCGTGTCGGCCGACACCGTGTCGGCAGAGCCCGGCGGTGGGTCGGCCATCACCGGCCCTGGGTCATGCGCAGCATCACGAGGGGCGTCTTCAGGATGATGCCGAGCTCGGTGCGCAGGAACGTGTCGAACCGCTCGAGCGACGCGGTGTACGCGAGATCGTAGAGCAGCTTGATCCGCATGTCGTCGGCGAGCGAGCCCCTGGTCTCGTCGAGCTTCCACGGGTTCTGCAGCGTCGCGGCGAGCTTGCCGAGCTCGCTGCCCTCGGGGATCGATCCGGTGTAGCCGAGCGAGATCTGCGCGAGCCCGGTGATCCCCGGCTTGACGTCGCGCATCCGCTCCTCGAACAGCGGGATCGCGTACGACAGGTGTTGCAGCAGCTCGGGGCGCTCCGGCCGCGGGCCGACCAGGCTCATCTTGCCGCGCAGCACGTCCCAGAACTGCGGCAGCTCGTCGAGCCGCGACCTGCGCAGGAACCGGCCGACCCGGGTGACGCGCGGATCGTTGGCGCCCGCGACGACCACCCCGGTGCCCGCCTCGGCGTCCGGGATCATCGTGCGGAACTTGTGCATGTCGAACTCTTCGAACTCGAGCTGGCGGCTGCCGTTGTGGTTCGAGCTCGTGCGCAGGCTGCCCGCGCGGCGCTGGCGGAACAGGATCGGTCCCGGCGAGTCGATGTAGATCGCCGCCGCGATCACCGGCAACAGCGGCGCGGTCACCGCGAGGCCCACCGCGGCGCCGACGACATCGATCGCACGCTTGGCGATGCGAACCGCCGGCAGCATGGGACACCGTACCACGCGGACCAGCCAGGCTGCTATTCTGAGCCGAGATGGCACCGATCCGGTTGACCGTGCCCGGCACGCTGCGCTACCGCGCGATCGCGGTGCGCGCGATCGCCGAGGCCGCGCGCCTGGTGTCGGGGTCGACCGTTCGCGATCCCAACGACGCACAAGCGCACGACGTGCGCGATCCGTTCGATACCGCGGTGGTCTCGGCGTTTGCCGAGATCTTCAACAACATCGTGATCCACGCCTACCAGCGCAGGGGCGGCGGGATGATCGAGCTCGCGATCACCCCGACCGATCGCGAGCTGGTGATCGAGGTGAAGGACCACGGTCGGCCGTTCGACATCGCCGGGGTGGCGCCGCTACCCGGTGAGCTCGACGAAGACACTCTGCCGGAGGGCGGGATGGGCATCCATATCGCAAAGACCATGCTCGACGAGATGACGTACGAACCCGGTCCCCCGAACCTGTGGCGGTTACGCAAGCGTCTGGTCGTGGCAGCGGCCTCGGCAGGGGGGAGGAGCTGATGCCGAGCCCACCGTTCGACGTCCAGCGCAGCGACCGTGCGACCACGCTCACCGTGCGCGGCTCGCTCGACATCAACTCCGCGCCGCAGCTCGCCGAGGAGATCGACCGGATCGTCGCGCACCGGCCGCCCCGCGTGGTGTGCGACCTGTCGTCGCTCGAGCTGATCGACAGCTCCGGCGTCGCCGCGCTGGTCAAGCTGTACAAGGCGGTGCGCAACCTCGGCGGCGCGGTCGAGATCACCGGCGCCAAGGACCAGCCGCTGGCGATCTTCAAGCTGCTGAGGATGGACAAGGTCTTCAACATCTAATTGCGCGTCCTCGCGATCACGAAGATCTTCCCGAACGCCGCCGAGCCGCTGTCGGCGCCGTTCAACCGCCAGCAGTTCG
>DATJAE010000068.1:0-11356 GCA_035516595.1 Kofleriaceae bacterium
GTCGATCTCACCGCGCTGCCCTCCGGCAGCGCTGCCGACGCGGGGCAGGCCCGCGTCGTCGATCTCACCGCGCTGCCCTCCGGCAGCGCTGCCGACGCGGGGCAGGCCCGCGTCGTCGCTCACCGCGTCGGCGCGGGCATCACGCGCCGCTTCATCTCGCGGCGCAGGCGCTTGCGCGCCTCGCGGGTCTTGCGCTTGCGCTTGACCGAGGGCTTCTCGTAGAAGCGACGGCGCTTCAGCTCCTGCAGGATGCCCTCCTTGGACATCTTCTGCTTGAGGATCTTCATCGCCTTCTCGAGGCTGTCGCGGACCTCGACCTCGACCGGCTTTCCGAACGTGTTCTCCATGGGGAAGTGAGTGGGTACCCGATCTCCCCTCGGAGATCAAGCCACCGCTAGGCCTTGGCCGCGTGCTTGTAAAACAGCGTGATCGTCAGGCAATGGAACTCGGAGTCCGACGACTGGGTCACGATCTTGTCCACGATCTCGTGCTCGGGATGGCTGCGGATCCAGTCGGTGATCAGCTCGCCAAGCAACTCTCGCTCCTTGGCCTTGGTCGCTGAGAACACCTTCACCCCGGTCACGTCGATCATGCTGCGCCCTTCATCCTGCGAACTTTGCGGTCGTGCCACGGCACTCTCCTCACTCTCGAAAGACGGGCGCCCGCCCGCCTTGTATGGGCCGACTCTGACCCCTGGGCCTGTTTCAGTCAATCGGGATAATTCTGTTCTGAGTGAACGCTCGATGAACCCCGTGATATCGCCGCCTTTCGAAGCTAAGTGCCTGGCATTTCCGGATTCCTGGAGTAGTGTCCGCCTCCGAAGGGAGCGATTCATGGCTCGTCTGCTGGTCGTCGCCGCATTGCTCGGCCTGGTCTCGTCGCCGAGCGCCCGGGCACAAGCTCCCAGGGGTGTCATCGCACATCTGCCCACGATCGAGACGTTCCAGCTCGCGAACGGTTTGCAGGTCGCGGTGCTCGAGATCGACGCGGCGCCGGTGGTCGCGGTGCAGGTCTGGTACCACGCCGGCAGCAAGGACGAGCCGCGCGATCGCCGGGGCTCGGCCCACATGTTCGAGCACATGATGTTCAAGGGAACGACCCACGTGCCGTCGGAGGCGCACGCCCAGTTCCTCAACGGGATCGGCGGCACCGTCAACGCCACCACCGACGAGGACGCGACGCACTACATCGACACGCTGCCGTCGGACTACCTCGACTTCGCGCTCCAGCTCGAGGCCGAGCGCATGCGCAACCTCATGTTCCGGCGCGCGATGATCGACACCGAGCGCGAGGTCGTCAAGGAGGAGATCCGCCAGCAGGAGAACTCGCCGATCGCGAAGGGCTTCCTGCGCTTCCTCGAGATCGCCTACACCAAGCATCCCTACGCGTGGACCTCGGGCGGCAACATCAAGGACCTCGACGCGACCACGCCCGACGATCTCAGGAAGTTCTACGACGCCTACTACCAGCCGAACAACGCGATGCTCGTGGTCGTCGGCAAGACCACCGCCGCCAAGGTGAAGGCGTCGGCCGAGCGCTGGTTCGGCAAGATCGAGAAGGCGCCGGACCCGCCGCGCCCCGCCGCATCGGAACAGGAGCCGCCGCAGACCAGCAAGCGCCGCGAGGTGGTCGACGCCGGCCAGATCGGCCTGACGCTGATCGGCTGGCACATCCCGGCGGCGCGCGACAAGGACGTCTACGCGCTGCAGCTCGCGTCGATCATCCTCGGCGCCGGCGAGTCGTCGCGGCTCAAGCGCCGGCTCAAGGCGATCGATCCCAGGACCAGGCAGCCGCTCGCGCTCGACGGCGGGATCGAGGCCGTGGTGCGCGAGGACCCGGGCATGATCGTCGCGCTCGGCGTCTACCTCGACAAGGCGCAGGGCGATCCGGTCGAGGCCGCGCTGTTCGACGAGGTCGCGAAGCTCGGCGCGCGCGGGCCGTCGAGCGACGAGCTGCGCAAGGCCAAGAACCAGGTGCAGGCCGGTTTCGTGTTCTCGCTCGAGCACGTCGAGGGCCTGGCCGACGCGATCGGCCGGTCGTGGATCTTGACCGGCGATCCGGCGCGATTCACCCACGACGTCGACGACATCGAGAAGGTGAGCGCGGCCGACGTGTCGCGCGTGGTCAAGCAGTACATGACGCCGGACAAGGCGACGATCGTCGTGATCCCGCCGAAGGCTCCGATGCCCGCGCCCCCGCCCGGTGCCAAGACACCCGCGCCCGCGCCGAAGGGAGGCAAGTGATGCGCCGCGCCCTCGTCCTCGCGTTCGCGATCGCGTGTGGTCCCAAGCCGGCGCCGATCGCGGTGCCGAGGCTCCCCGGCGACGGCGATGCCAACGTCGCCAAGCCACCCGCGGTCGCGCCCAGGCCGGCGGCCGACAATCCGTGGGCCGGCAAGACCGATCTGATCGCGCCGCCCGCGCCGGCCGCGCCCGCCAAGCTCGAGCTGCCGGTGATCGAGGAGGTCAAGCTCGCCAACGGGCTCGACGTGTTCATGATCAAGAACGATCACCTGCCGGTCGTGAGCATGCAGCTCGCGATCCGCGCCGGCCGCATGGACGAGCCGCGCGCGCGGCTCGGCGTCGCCGAGGCGACCGCCGACATGCTGGTCAAGGGCACGGCGAAGCGCGACGCGCTCGGCCTGGCCAAGGCGATCGACTTCGTCGGCGGAACGATCGCGGCCGACGCGACGTTCGAGGCGACCCTGGTGTCGTGCAGCGTGCTCGCGCGCAACCTGCCGACCTGTCTCGAGCTCGTGCCCGAGATGGTGATGCAGCCGAGCTTCTCGGCCGACGAGCTCGTCAAGGTCCAGGACGCGATGGTGGGCGCGGTGCGGCAGCGCCACGACGACGCCGGCGCGCTGGCGTCCGAGCACGTGCAGAATCTCCTGTGGGGCAACGATCACGTGCGCGGCTGGATCAACAGCGAGCAATCGGTGCGCGCGCTGCATCGCGACGATCTGGTCGCGTGGCACAAGGCCTGGTTCGTGCCGAACAACGCGATGCTCGTGGTCGCCGGCGACATCGATCCGAAGAAGCTCAAGAGCGATCTCGAGCGCGCGTTCGGCGGCTGGAAGAAGGGCACCGTGCCGCCGGTGCCGAGCTATCACGAGCCCGGGCTGTCGGGCATCCGCATCCGGCTGGTCGACAAGCCGGGCCAGACCCAGACCCACATCCGGGTCGCGCAGTTCGGCATCAGCCACAAGGACCCGCGGTTCTTCGACATGCTGGTGTGGAACCACGTGCTGGGCTCGGGCGACTTCACGTCGCGCCTGATGAAGACCGTGCGCGTCGCCGGCGGCAAGACCTACGGCGCGAGCTCGTCGTTCGATCGCAACTCCGACAAGGGCTCGTTCGTGGTGTCGACGTTCACCCGCAACAGCGAGGCGGTCGCGACCACCAAGCTGCTGATCGACGAGATCGCGAAGATGGCGAAGGACGGCCCGACCCAGGACGAGGTCGCGGCGGCGATCGCCAACATCGCGGGCGGCTACGGGCTGCGCTTCCAGGCCGCGTCGGACGTCGGCGCGGCGCTGATCGGCGCGGAGCTGCACGACTTCGGGCTCGAGTACCTCCAGAACTATCCCGTCCAGGTCGGCAAGGTCGACGTCGCCTCGGCCAAGCAGGCGGCGTCGGAGATCCTCGACCCGCACGACTACGTGATCGTGATGGTCGGCGACGCCAAGGACCTCGAGCCGCAGCTCAAGAAGGAGGGCTGGCGCTACGAGGTGGTGTCGTTCACCGACCCGATCTCGCCCGAGCCGAAGGAGGAGGCCACGGTCGACCCCAAGGCGAGCGCCGCGGCCAAGAAGCTGCTCGACGAGGCGATCGCGGCCAAGGGCGGCAAGAAGTACACCGCGCTCAAGGCGTTCCGCTGGACCGCGAGCGGCACGACGACGATCCAGGGCCGTCAGATCCCGGTCGACATCGTGCGGACGATCGTCGCGCCCGACAAGATGCGGATCGACGCCACGCTCGCCAAGCAGGCCAACGTCGTGGTCGCGCTCGACGGCCGCACCGGCTGGCAGCAGCAGCCCGATCAGAAGGGCGGCTCGGATACCTTGGACCTCAAGGAGGACGAGTTCGGGACGCTCGACTTCGAGCGCTGGCGCGAGCCCGAGTTGATCCTCCAGAAGGCGGCCGCGCCGACCGCGAGGATCACGGCGGCGCCCGACGAGACGATCGACGGCAAGCCGCAGGGCGTGATCCGGCTGGGCTCGCCGTTCCAGGGGCTCGAGGTCTCGATCGACATCGATCGCAAGACCAAGATGATCACGCGGATGTCGTTCTCCGATGGCGCGCAGACCGAGACCGACGACTTCGACGACTACAAGCCGAGCGGCGGGATCCAGGTCGCGCACCACTGGAAGCAAAGCGTCGCCGGGCGCGTCACCGACCTCACGGTCTCGACGTTCGAGATCGATCCGAAGATCGACCCGAACCTGTACAAGAAGCCGGCCGCGGAGAAGAAGTAGCGATGCGCGCGGCCGCGGCGCTCGCGCTGGTGGTCGCGCTCGGCGGGGTCGCTCGCGCCCAGCCGCAGCGGCTCGATCCGAGCACGCTGCCGGCCGCCTCGGTCGAGCCGCCGCAGATCGTGCTGCTGACGTTCGGCGTCGGGCCGCGCATCTTCGAGAAGTTCGGCCACGCCGCGCTGTGCCTGTACTACGACCAGTCGCGCGAGGAGCCGACCTGCTTCAACTACGGCGTCACCGACTTCAACGAGGGCAGCGCGATGGTGTGGCACTTCCTGCGCACCGAGCAGAAGTTCTGGGTCGAGCCCGAGTCGTGGTCGGCGATGGTGCGGTTCTACAGGGCCGAGGATCGCGACATCTGGATGCAGGTGCTACCGCTGCCGCCCGACCAGGCGCGCGCGATCGAGCAGAAGCTGCTCTACGACATCCAGGAAGACCACAAGTACTACTTCTACGATCACTTCTTCGACAACTGCACGACCCGGCTGCGCGACATGATCGATCGCGCGACCGGCGGCAAGCTGTCCGACGGGGCCGGCGTGGCGTATCCGCTGACGTTCCGCGAGATCGGCCACAGCGGGCTGTCGGAGTTCCCGTTCATGACCGCGCTCGCCGATTACGTGCTCGGCCGCCAGCTCGACGACACGCCCACGCTGTGGCAGGCGATGTTCCATCCCGACGTGCTGCGCCAGCAGGTCGAGGACAAGCTGCACGTACCGGCGCGGCGGCTGTACAAGCGGCGCGGTCCGGCGTTCCCGAGCGACGGGCCGACCGATCGGCTGCCCGCGCTCGGCATCGCGCTGGTGTTCGCGCTGCCGCTGCTCGTCGCGACCTGGCGGCGGCGGTTCCAGCGGCTCGCGCTGGCGTGGGCGACGCTCTACCTCGCGCTGGGCGGCGTCGTGATCTGGGGCCTGGTGCTCGTCTCGTCGATCCCGGGCGTGCGCTGGAACGAGGCGGTGTTCGTGCTGATGCCGCTCGACGTCGTGCTGCCGCTGCTGCGCCCGGCGCGGCGGCGAACCTACGCGCGGGTGCGCGTGATCGGGCTCGCGCTGGTCTCGGCGCTGGTCGCGATCGGGATCTTCCACCAGCCGCTGTGGATCCCGATCCTGTCGGCGTTCATGCCGCTCGCGATCGTCGCGTTCAGCGAACCGGCTTGATCCGCGCGGCGAGCTCGTCGGGCGGCAGCGCGTTGAGCACCTGGTGCCTGCGGATCCGCGCGCGGCGCGCCATGCCGACCGCCCAGCGCAGCGCGTCCAGGCCGCGCACCGAGTGGGCGTCGCACGACAGCACGAACGGGATGCCGCGCGCGGCGGCGCGGCGCGCGTGCTCGGGCGCGAGATCGAGCCGGTACGGATCGCCGTTGATCTCGATCGCGGCGGGCGACTCGGCGGCCGCGTCGAGCACGTCGTCGAGCCGCAGGTCGATCGGGTCGCGGCGCAGCACGAGCCGGCCGAGCGCGTGGCCCCAGATCTTGTAGAACGGCTGGCGGAGCGCGGTGACCAGCCGCGCGGTCATCGCGTCCCGGTCGAGCTTGTAGCGCTGGTGCACGCTCGCGATCACGAGATCGAGCTCGGGCAGGAGCTCGGCCGGCACGTCGATCGCGCCGTCGGCCAGGATGTCCGCCTCGGTGCCGCGCAGGATCCTCGCGGCTGCGCGCTCGCCGAGCGCGGCGATCTCGGTGGCCTGGGCGCGCAACCCCTCGGCGCCGATCCCGCCGGCGTACGACGCGTTGGCGCTGTGATCGGTGATCGTGATCGCGGCGAGGCCGAGCGCGGCGGCGCCCTGCGCCATCGCCTCGATCGAGTCCTTGCCGTCGCTGTAGGTCGTGTGGCAGTGAAACGCGGTCGTCAGATCGTGCTGCGCGATCAGGTCGTCGAACGCGCTGCCGAGCTCGCCGTCGCCGTCGCGGCACTCCGGCGGCACGAACGGCACGCCGCGCGCGCGATAGACGTCGGCTTCGTCGGCGCCGTCGATCGGACCTGCGAGCCGGGCGACGTGCTCGGGCGAGCCGGTCGCCTCGATCAGCGCCCAGCCGAAGCGCGCCGGCGGCGCGACGTGCACCGCGACGCGCAGCCCGCCGGCGAGCCGCGCCGCGATCACGTCGCCGGGCTGCACCGACTTGGCCAGCGCGTAGCGCTCGAGCCGCGCCGCGATCGCCGCGGGCTGGTCGCTCGCCACCGCGAACGCGAGGTGGTCGACGACCTCGAGGTAGCGCCGCACCGGCCCGGCGATCTCGACGCGCAGCGCGGCCGGGTCGGCGCGCAGGAACGCGGCGAGCGCGCGCGCCTGCGGCTCGGCGTCGACCAGCAGCTCGCGGGTGCCGCGCGCGCGGCGCTGCTCGATCGCCGCCAGGATCTTGGCCTCGCTGAGCTGGCCGAAACCGGGCAGCTCGCGGACCGCGCCGGCGCGGCACATCGCGGCGACCGCGTCGAGATCGGTCGGCGCGAGCGCGTCGTGCAGCTTGCGCGCCTTGACCACGCCGACGTACGGCAGCTGCGCGAGCTCGACGATCACCGCCGGCCACTTCGCGCGCAGCCGCTCGAGCACGATCGAGCTGCCGCGACGCGCCAGGTCGCCGACCACGCGCGCGATCGACGGCCCGACGTGCGGCAGCTCCTCGAGCCGGCCGTCCTCGATCAGCCGGTGCAGGCCGCTGGCGGCCTCGATCGAGCCGGCCGCGCGGTCGTAGGCGAGCGCGCGATGGCGATCGCCGTCGAGATCGAAGTAGACCGCGATCTCGCGCAGCTGTGCGGCGATCGCGGTGGGATCCATCCCGCCATCATTACCGCGGCGGCTGGATCGGCGCACCGGTCGCGGGCGGCGGGCCGGGCAGCTGACCGGGATCGGTCGGCGTCGGTGGACGCGGTTGCACGGGCGGCAGCGACCCGGGCGGCGGCGGCGCGTTGTTCGGCGCGGTCGGCGTGATCGGGCGAACCGGCGTGACCGGCGTGGTCGTCATGCCGGCATCCGATCGCGGCACGTCGTGCGGCCGCGGCGGCGCGCCGGCATCGCCCGGCAGCGCGGGCGCGAGCGGCGTCGCCACCGGAGCCGCGTCGCCACCGGACGCGAGCCGGAAGCCGGCATCGCTCACGAATCGTCCGTCGGGCAGCGGCGGAAGCGCGAGCGCGTCGCTGCCGGCATCGCCCGGCGCGCCGGCGGGCTGGTCGGCCGCGCGCACCGCGCCCAGGCCGCACGTGACGAAACCGCCCGCCACCGCGGCGATCACCGCGATGCGCGCGCACCAGAGCGAGAGCTGGTCCATGCCGCGGGACGATTCACGGCGAGTGCCAGATCAGTTGCTCGGGCTGTCCGCGGCCGCGATCGTCCTCAGAAAAGGCACGATCTGGCGCGAGGTCACGTCCTCCGCGACCGCGTCGAGGCAATCGCGCACGCCCCCGCGAATGTCGCGCTCCGACGAACCGGTGGTCGCCTTCGCCGAGCCCGACGCCGACGCGGCCTTGCTCGCCTCCCACTTCTCGCCGCCGTCGGAGCCTTCCCACGGCGCGATCCGGATCGCGAGCGTGCACGCGATCTGGGTCTGGTGACCGAGCCGGGTGATCTCGATCGTCTTCACGGTCGACGCTACGATGAACGCGCGCGACCGGTTGACCGCGAGCTCCTGCGCGGTCGGCAGCCCGCCGGGCCAGCTGGTCGCGTAGCCGACGCGATCGATGTTCGCCTTGACGATCGCGTGCAGCCGATCGGCGGCCTCGCTCGGCGCCTTCTTCGACTGATCGGTCGTGGTGTCGATGTGGACGAACACCTCGGGGCGATCGCTTCCCGGATCGCGCGGCGGCAGCGCGGCCTCGACGTGGCGATGCCGGCGATGCAGGTGGGCGAGCGCCTTGAACGCCTTCGCGGCCGCGGCGCGCACGCTGTCGTCGCCGTCGTTCTGCGCCGCGGCCTCGAGCGAATCGAGCGCGATCTCGCGCGCGTCCTCGGCCGTGCGCGCGTTGACGTTCTTCTCGAGCGCGATCGCCGCGATCCGGCGGATCGTCGGGTCGTCGTCGTGGCCGAGCGCGTCCGCGATCGCGATCACCGCGCGTGGGTCGTGGCTCTTGGACAGCGCGAGCACCGCGGCCAGCCGCACGCGGTCGGACGAGTCGCTCGAGCCGAGCTCGCGCACCTGGTGCGCGATCGCGTCGGCGCGAGCCACGCCCGGCATGCACAGCATGCAGGCGGTCAGCGCCACGACCGCGCGCCACATCGGATCCACAGTAACACGCGGCCTCGCCACGACGCGCGGCGCGAAATCTCCCACAGTGGCCACGCGCGGTCTACAGTGCAGCGGTGAGTCTCTTGGACAGCGCGCGGGTCGCGGGTGCGATGGCGCGGATCAGCGCGGCGTCGCTCGTCGATCTCGCGCGGGGCTCGCTCGACCGCCACGACGTCGACGAGCGCGCGCGGTGGTTCGGCCGCCGCGTGATCGAGCTGCTCGACGTCGACCTCGCGGTCACCGGCGTCGAGCGCGTGCCACCTGGACGCGCGTACGTCTACATGTCGAACCACCAGAGCCACCTCGACATCCCGATGCTGTACGCGACGCTCCCGTCGCCCACGATCCGCATGCTGGGCAAGAAGGAGCTGTTCCAGATCCCGGTGTGGGGCCGCGCGCTGCGCGCCGCGGAGTTCATCGAGGTCGATCGCTCGAATCACGTGCGCGCCGTGCAGTCGATCGAGCGCGCCGCACAGCTCTTGCGCGACGGCGTGAGCATCTACCTCGCGCCCGAGGGCACGCGCTCGCGCGACGGCCGGATCGGCAAGCTCAAGAAGGGCGGCTTTCACCTCGCGCGCGACACCGGCGCGGCGATCGTGCCGGTCGCGATCAAGGGCACGATCGACATCCTGCCGCGCGGCGCGCGGGTGATGCGCACCGGCAAGCGCGTCGAGCTGACCATCGGCGAGCCGCTGGCTCCGGACCGCCCGATCGACGAGCTGATGCGCGAGGTCGAGGCCCACTTCAAGCGACACGTGGAGCACTAAGCGACGCGGAATACGAAGCTTTCCGAAAGACTTCCGCGACGCGTCATCGCGACGGCTTCTGCGCTACATTACTACAGTGACCTGGGTCGTCCCGTTGGCGCTCGGGGGGTTCGCCATCCTCCTGATGGCGACCTTCACGATGATCTCGGCACGGCGCCGTCACCGGGGCCACGCCCCGAAGGCCATCGTCGGGCCGCGCGTCCTGGTCCACGACATCAACGACGATCGCTGCACCGGCTGCGACGCGTGCGTCGCGGTGTGCCCGACCAACGTGCTCGACCTGGTCGCCAACAAGAGCCGCGTGCTGCGCTTCGAGGACTGCATCCAGTGCGAGGCGTGCATGTTCGCGTGCCCGACCGAGGCGCTCGTGATGTTCCCCGAGGGCGCGCAGCCGCCGCCGCTCAAGATTCCGGAGGTCGACGAGAACTTCCAGACCGCGGTGCCGGGCCAGTACCTGATCGGCGAGGTCGCCGGCAAGCCGCTGGTCAAGAACGCGGCGAACCTCGGGCGCGGCGTGGTCGAGCACATGCTGCACGCCGGCATGCGCCCGGGCGCGATCGGCCGCAGCGAGAACACGTGCGACGTCGCGATCGTCGGCTCGGGACCGGGCGGGCTATCGGCGGCGCTCACCTGCATCCAGCGCGGGCTGTCGTACATCATGCTCGAGAAGGAGCAGCTGCTCGCGTCGACCATCGCGCGTTACCCCAAGGGCAAGCTGGTGATGGCCGAGCCGTACGAGACGGTGAACCTGTCGCTGCTCCCGGTGTTCGATTCGTCGAAGGAGCAGCTGCTCCCGATCTGGAAGGAGCTGATCGAGCGGGTCGGGGTGGCGATCCGCCAGGGCGAGTCGGTCGAGTCGGTGCAGCGCATGGCCGACGGCACGTTCGAGGTGCGCACGACGGTCGCGTCGGTGCGCGCGCAGCGGGTCGTGCTGTCGATCGGCACGCGCGGCAAGCCGCGCACGCTCCAGGTGCCGGGCGAGAACCTGCCCAAGGTGTTCAGCCTGCTCGAGGATCCCGACGAGTGGCGCGGCCGCAACGTGCTGGTGGTCGGCGGCGGCGACTCGGCGTGCGAGGCCGCGCTCGCGCTGGCCGACGCCGGCGCGAAGGTCGTGATGTCGTACCGCGGCAAGGGCTTCAACCGCGCCGCGCCCAAGAACCGCCAGGGCGTCGAGTCGTACGCGGCGGAGGGCCGGATCAAGGCCAAGCTCAACTCGCAGGTGCTGCAGTTCGATCCCGAGTCGGTGACGCTCGCGCTCGGCGATGGCGCGCAGAAGCGCTATCCGAACGACGGCGCGTTCGTGCTGATCGGCGCCGATCCGCCGGTCGCGTGGCTCGAGAAGATGGGCATCCGCTTCGTCGAGCGGCCGCATCAGTACCAGCTCGGCAAGTCCGACGACATCGTGCGCCGGTTCGTCGCGCGCGCCGTCGAGTGCCCGGAGGACGCCGCGCGTGCGGCCGCGCAGATCCTCGGCGGCTCGACCGGGTTCGAGCCGGCGACGGCGGCGGCGCAGCCGCGCGGGAAGAGCCGCGCCGGCAGCCGTGCGGGCAGCGAAGGCGTGTCGGGCCCGCGCAAGTGGCTGCGCTCGGCCACCAGCATCTTCTCGACACGTGGCAGCTCGCAGGTCGCGCCGATGCCGCAGCCGCGCCCTCGCGACGGCGGCCGCAAGAAGCTCGACGGGCCGGTGCCGCTGTCGGAGTTCGCGAAGCGGCAGAAGACGTCGCACACCCACACCGGCCACGGCCGCCGCGACCAGCTGTCCGCGGGCGAGCGCACGCGCATCCTGCGCATGCTGCGCGACGAGGGCGGCCGCCTGGCCGACGTCGACGACAGCGAGGATCCGGTCTACATCGGCCGCGCGCCGTCGCAGCAGCAGCGCTACGAGTTCGACTTCGACGACGA
>DATJAE010000069.1:0-3843 GCA_035516595.1 Kofleriaceae bacterium
ACCGAGCTGCTGGTCGAGCGCGCGCTGCGTCCGCTCGACGACGGCGAGCATCGCGAGCTCGCCGAGCTCGGGTGCGATGGCGACGAGTCGCTCGATCGCGCCGCCGCGGCGGTCGCGCTCGCCGCGATCCCGGTCGAGCCGATGCCGGCGCAGCTCGCCGACAAGCTGCTCGCGCAGGCGCCGCTCGCCGATCTCAAGCGCACGCTGCCCGGCGTCGTCGTGGTGGCGGCCAGGACCACGACCGCGCCGCCGCGCAGCGAGCCGCGGCCGCGCCGCCGGATCGCGCCGTGGATCGCCGCCGGCGTGGCGCTCGCCGCCGCCGCGCTGCTCGTCGTGTGGTGGCGATCGCCGCGCGCGCTATCGCCGGCCGACGCGCGCGCCGCGCTGATCGCCGATGCGGGCGACGCGCACCCGATCGCGTGGACCGCGATGGCCGATCCGACCGCGCACGGCGCCAGCGGCGACGTGGTGTGGAGCGCGCGCGAGCAGCGCGGCTACATGCGGTTCGTCGGGCTGGCACCGAACGATCCGGGCCAGTTCCAGTACCAGCTGTGGATCTTCGACGCCGAGCGCGACGAGAAGTTCCCGGTCGACGGCGGCGTGTTCGACGTGAGCTCGACCGGCGAGGTGATCGTGCCGATCGCGGCCAAGCTGCACGTCACGAGCGCGACCCTGTTCGCGGTCACGGTCGAGAAGCCCGGCGGCGTGGTGGTGTCCAGGCGCGAGCGGATCGTCGTCACCGCGAGGTCGTGATCACAGCCGGCCGCCCAGCGCCAGGCCCGCGTAGTCGGGCGCGGCGGTCGGGACGAGGTACATCGCGTGCTCGCGCACGGCGGCGCTGTGCGGCGCGAGGAAGTACAGCGCGGCGCCGCCGCCGACTGCCGCGACGCCGACCGCGAACACCACGGTCGCGACGTTGGCCTCGCTGCGCGCCGAGTGGGTCTCGCTGAGCCCGGTCATGTCGCACATGTCCGTCATCCCGCCGCAGTGCGCCGACAGCGCGCTCTTGTACGTGCTGCGCGCCGACAGCGCGAGCACGCTCGACACGCCGATCGCGACCAGCCCCGCCCCGCCGACCGCGAGGCCGGCGACGCGCTGGCCGCGCCCCGGGTGATCGGCCGGCGCGTCGTGATGCTCGGGCTCGGTGATCTTCGTGGTGGTCGTGGTCGTCGTGGTCGTCGCCGGCTTCTCCTCGGACGGCAGCTCGAGCACGACCTGCTGCTTGCCGCCGCGCTCGACCGGCACGACCGTCGACTTCTTCTTGCCGCCCGCCTCGTACTCGATGACGTGCGGGCCGGGATCGACTCGCTGGCTCTCGCCGAGCTTGCCCTCGGGCACCGCGGCGCCGTCGATCGTCACGCCGAGGCTCGACGTGTCGGCGCCGTCGGGCACCTTGATCGCGAGCCGGGGGACGTCCTTGTCGACCGCGTCGAGCCGCTCGCGGATCTCGCCGGCGCGGTGATCGTGGACCTGCTTGGCCTCGGCGAGCGCCTCCTGATACGCGCGATAGGCGTGGGCGAGCTTGCCCCACTCCTCGTAGCAGTGCGCGATGTTGAGCTGCGTGCCGATCTGGGCGTCGAGCTTGTTGCTCTCCTCGAACGCCTGGCAGGCCTCGGCGTACTGCTTCTTTTCCATCAGCTTCTTGCCCTGCTTGAACAGCGCGTCGGCCTTGTCCTTGTCCCGATCGGCCGCGGCGGTTCCGACCAGGGCGACCAGCAGCGCACACACCAGCGTTGTCTTCATGGATTCACCACCGTGAACACGCCGCTGTCGAGGTACGCGACCTCGAGCGGCAGCGAGCGCGTCGCGAGATCGCCGCTCGCGATCCCGGGATAGCTGTCCTGGATGTCGACCGCGCGCAGGACGTAGAGCTTGCCGGGCTGGAACAGCGCGGCCGGCACGGTGAACTCGGGCATCACGCCCGACAGCCCGAACACCTGCTGGTAGACCAGCGCGGTCGCGCCGGCGTTCGGCACCAGCGCGAACAGCTGGAGCTGGCACAGGGTCGCGCCGGCGTGCTCGGCGACGAAGCTGACGTCGACCGGCTTGGTCGGATCGATCGTGACCGTCATGCCGTCGCTGGTCAGCGCCGTCTGATCGATCGAGATCGTGAGCGGCAGCGCGGCGGGCAGCGACGCGGTGAGGCCGGGCGTCGGGTCGTCGACCTCGTACATCCCGGCGTACGCGGTGACCGGCGGCTGTCCCGGCGGCGTGTAGCTCCGGTACTCGTTGGTCGACCACTCGAACACGGCGCGCCAGCCGAGCGAGCCGAACGGGTTGCCGTAGGTCGCGTCGATCGCGCCCGAGTCGGTCGCGGCGACGCCGAGCGCGGCGAGCTGCGGGCCGCTCGCGTTGGCGAGCGAGGAGCCCGGCGTCGCGATCACGTACCAGGCCATGCCGAGGTTGGCGACCGCCGGCCGGGTCGCGGCGTAGCGCGGCCCGACCGCGGCGGGCTGGATCGTGGCGGTCAGCGTCTGGTCCTGCGCGACCGCCTGCATCGTGCCGGAGATCGTGTCGGCGCCGGTCTGGTCGAACGGCGGCGCGATCAGCGCGCCGGTCAGCGTGTTGCCCGAGTAGCGCACGACCAGCACGCTGTCCTGCGAGGTGATCTTGTCGAGCGGCCGGCCGGTCAGGCTGTTGATGGTCGAGGCCGAGATCGTCGTCGCGATCGCCGTGCCGTTGGTCGCGGGCAGCTCGGCGCCGGAGAACGTGTGCTGGGTCCACGCGCCGACCGAATACTCCTGGAGACTCTCGCCCGCATACGGGCTCGGCAGCCCGACCTGGAACGTCAGCGTCGAGCTCGGATCCATCGGCGTCGGGTTCGGGTGCTCGAGCTGGCCGAACACCCCGGTGAGCGTGCGCGCCGGCACCGCCCACACGCGGGTGATCGGCGTCGGATAGTCGGGCAGCGTGAACTCGACCGGCGGCGTGCCGGTCGCGATCGGCGCGGTCCACGTGTTGGGCGGCGTGAGCGCCGCCGGGACGAGATCGAGCCCGTTCTCGCCGTCGGAGACGAGGTAGCTCGCCATGCTGGTCGACAGGTCCTGGGGCGCCATCACGATCGTCGAGCCGATCGACGCGCGCTGGAACGACAGGCTCACCTCCGCCGGCGGCGCGTCGGCGGGCGCCGCGCCCCCGGTCGTGTTGTCGATCCCGAAGATCTGCGCACAGCCGGCGCACGACGCGAGCGCGATCGCAGCGAGGCGGCCCATCGAAGATCAGCGTAACACCGAGGCGCGCGGCGGTCACTTGTCGTCGGAGTCGCCCGGGTCGCCGTCCTCGCGCCGCCAGAAGCGCAGGCGCGACTTCTCCTTGTGATCGGTGTCCTCGCGATCGGTGCGCTTGAGCCGGACCGATGCCTTGACGTCGGGCTCGGCGCCGGTGAGCCGCTCGCTGTTCGGGATGAACCGGATCTCGGTCTTGATCTCGAACGACAGGGTCGTGAGGATCTTCGCGATCTCCTCGGTGAGGTTGAGGTTCGCCAGGAAGTCGCGGGTCTCGCGCGCGATCACCTCGAACACCTTGTCCTTGGCGCCGTCGGCCGAGGACGTGACATAGCCGACCACGTCGGGCAGGCTGACCTCGCGCGCGATCTTGCGGATGCCCTCCTCGGTCGAGAACACCGCGCCCATGCCGGCCGCGAACGTCTTCTTCACCAGCTCGGGCACGAGGTGCTCGAGGCGCTGGCGGATCGACTCGGTCAGCTTGTCGTCGGGGGGCGGCGGCGAGCTCGGCGGCAGCGTGCCGTGACGGATCCGCTCGGTCAGCTTCTCGGCGAGCCGATCGTCCTTGCTCGGCTCGGCCGGCACGATCGGCTTGGCAGCGGCTTCGTCGTCGGTCGCC
>DATJAE010000070.1:0-10495 GCA_035516595.1 Kofleriaceae bacterium
ACCCACGCGGTCATCGAGCTGTTACTCAACGAGCCGACCGACATCTGGCGCGAGCTCGCGCGCGCGATCGGTCAGGTCGGCCCGACCGCGCTGATGCCGCTGGCCAGCCGCGTCGGCCGGCTCGGCGAACGGCTGACCCCGCAGGTCGGCGAGCGGGTCGCGTGGGCGATGGCGCACATCGCGGTACGCGGCGGCAAGCCGGCGCTCGAGCAGCTCGCCGCCGGGCAGAGCGTGATCGCGCCGCTCGCGCGCCAGGGTCTGGGCCTGCTCGACACCGCGGCGCGCGACGAGGTGCGCGTGCGCTCCGGCGAGGGCTCGGGGAAGGACGTCACGGTCAATCGCGCGTTCTCGCGCCGGTTCTTCGAGGCGCTCGAGGCCGACCGGCCCGACCTGGCACAGGCCGCGCTCGACATCTCCGGCCCGCTCGAGCTCGAAGATGCCGACCTCCTCGTCGAGGACGAAGAGGAAGCCGAGCTCGACGAGTCGGATCTCATCCAGAGCTAACACCGGCCCCAAACCCGCGCGCGTTCGGGTATGATCGACCCGGCGTACATGAGGATCGGGATCTTCTCCGACGTCCACGCCAACATCGAAGCGATGAATGCCGTGGTCGACGCGTTCAAGTCGGAGCGCATCGACAAGTACGTGTGCATCGGCGACGTCGTCGGCTACGGCGCGTCGCCCAACGAGTGCTGCGACATCATCCGCAAGCTCGCCGCGTTCACCATCCTCGGCAACCACGACGCCGCGGTCGCAGGGCGGATGGACTACTCGTACTACTACGACGCCGCGCGCCAGGCGCTCGACCTGCACGCGCATCAGCTGTCGCCCGAGAACATGGAGTGGCTGCGCCAGCTGCCCTACGAGGTGCGCGAGGGCGAGCTGACGTTCTGCCACGGCTCGCCGATCAACCTCGAGGAGTTCGAGTACATCTTCTCGGTCGAGCAGGCGTCGCGCTGCCTCGACATCTGGGACGAGCTCGGCGTGGTGACGTTCATCGGCCATTCCCACCTGTGCAAGTCGTTCGCGCTGACCCGCGACGAGGTGTTCGAGGTGGTCGCGACCAAGTTCGTGATCCGCCCCGAGCACCGCTACATCATCTCGGTCGGCTCGGTCGGCCAGCCGCGCGACTACGATCCGCGCGCGAGCTACACCATCTACGACACCTCGGAGCGCACGTTCGAGTTCAAGCGCGTCGCCTACGACATCGACGGTGCGGCGCAGAAGATCTTCGCGGCCGAGCTCGAGCGCAACTTCGGCAACCGGCTGTTCCTCGGGGTCTGATCGGTCACGGCTCGGCGCGCAGCGCGGCGGGCGCGAAGCGCAGCGGCTGGAGCCTGGCCGCGTCGACCTGATCGCCGTCGATCACGTCGGCCTTGCGCATCGCGTGGAGCACGATGTCGACCCGCGCGGCCGAGTCGGGATCGAGCCCGCCGGCGTGGCGCACCCGCCGGCTCATCGACTGCGGCTCGGCGGTGAGCGCGGCCAGGAACGCCGCCTGGTGCACCGACAGCTCGCTCGGCGACTCGCCGAACCAGTGGCGCGCGGCGGCATCGAGCCCGAACACGTGCGGGCCCAGCTCGATCAGGTTGAGGTAGCGCTCGAGGATGGTCTTCTTGTCGAGCCGCGCCTCGAGCCGCCAGGTCAGGATCGCCTCCTGGATCTTGCGATCGAGCGAGCGGCGCTGGGTGAGGAACGCGTTCTTGATCAGCTGCTGGCTGATCGTCGAGCCGCCGCGGGCGAGCCGGTGATCGCGCAGGTCGATCTCGAGGCTGCGCGCGATCTGGACCTCGTCGAAGCCGTGGTGTTCGAAGAACCGCGCGTCCTCGGCCGCGACGAACGCGCCCGGCACGTAGCCGGGCAGGTGGCGGAGCTCGACCCAGCCCGGCAGGCCCTTGCCGATCCGCGCGTGGCTGCCGTCGGCGAACGTCTGATCGCCGGGGGCGCCGAGCGTGGCGACATCGGCGGCGGGTGGCTCCGCGGTGACCTCGCACGCGTTGGCGAGCTCGCTGTCGAGCTCGACGCCCTCGCCGGCGGGCGCGGCGAGATCGATCGCGAGGTGCGCCTTGCCGGCGAACGTGCCGGTGAGGTTCATCGCGTCGAGCGGGCCGCGCAGCGCGAGCGGCAGGGTGGCCACGAGGTCGGCGCACGGCGCGGGCGCGAGCTCGAGCGCGAGCTGCGCCGACGCCGGCGTGCCGCGGCGCAGCCAGCCGGAGGCGCGCCAGTGCGACGCGCCGAGCCCGAGCTCGATGCCGCCGCTGGCGATCGCGTCGGGCGACAGCGCGAGCGCGCCGCGCACCGCGAGCTCGGGCAGCGCGACCGGTTCGGGGGCGAGCGCGCGGTGGTCGACGACCACGCCGTCGAGCGCGCCGTCGGCCGCGATCTGGACGGTGTCGCCGTCGCGGCGCACGCGCAGCTCGCCGGTGGCACGCGCGTCGGCGACGTCGAGGCCGTGCGGCGCGAGCGGCGCGAACGAGCCGAGCGGCACGCGATCGCCGCGGATCGCGATCGCGAGCTCGGGCGTGACCTCGACCGCGATCGGCCGGCCGTCGAGCGTGGCGCGGACCTCGAGCGGACCGCCCGCGACCAGCCGACCGATCGCGACGTCGCGCACCGCGATCGCGCGGCCGGCGACATCGATCGTGCCGGCGCCCGCGACCGCGAGCACGCGGCCGAACCGAGCATGGGGCAGCGCGAGCTCGCCGGCCGCGCGCTGGAGCTCGAGCTGGCCGTGCACCCGGCCCGCGCCGCCGGTCACGCGCACGCGGCCGGTGATCACGCGCACCCCGCCGGCGTCGGGCACGAGCTCGACGTCGTCGGCCGACAGCTCGCCGATCCCGGCGATCCGCGCGGTGAGCGAGCCCGAGCTCACCACGATCCGGCGCAGCCGCGCCGCGCCGCCGCCCGTCCCGCCGCCGCGCGCCAGCCGGCGCACCAGCCGCGCGAGATCGGAGTCTCCGCCCGGATCGACGTCGAGCGCGACGTGCGGCGACGCGACGCGGATCTCGTCGGCGCCGAGCGGGCCGTCGCCGAGCGAGGTCGACGCCTCGATCGCGTCGGCCGAGACCACGCCGCCGAGCGCGACGTCCGTGATCCGGACCGTGCCCGTGAGGTCGGCGTCGACCGCGCCGATCCGCGCGGGCACGCCGGCCGCGGCGCCCAGCCGATCGGCGAGCGCCTGCGTGCGCCCGCCGACCCACGCGGCCGCGCCGACCGGCGCGCCGACCGCGATCAGCGCGGTGGCGAGCAGCAGGCGATGCTCGCGCGAGAACGTCATGCTCAATGCGTGCTGGGCGCGGGCTCGCGGCGATCGTCGCCGACGTAGGGCCGCTGCAGCACGCGGCGCTCGCCGCGGCCGCGCCGCCCGGCGAGCTGTGCCCCGGCGAGCATCAGCTCGCACAGCTCGGCGAACGAGATGCCGGCGGCATCGGCGATCTTCGGCACCAGGCTGGTCGGCGTCAGCCCGGGGACGGTGTTGACCTCGAGCACGAACTCGTTGCCCGAGTCGCTGACCATCATGTCGACGCGGCTCACGCCGTGGCAGCCCAGCGCGAGGTGCGCGCGCAGCGCCTGGGCGAGCACGCCGCGGTAGCGCTCGGGCGACAGCCGCGGCGGCACGAAGTAGTCGGTCGCGCCGCGCGTGTACTTGTTCGCGTAGTCGTAGAAGCCCTCGCGCGGCGCGATCTCGACGGCGCCGAGCGCGCGATCCTCGAGCACCGCGACCGAGACCTCCTTGCCCGCGACGAAGCGCTCGACCAGCACCTCGTCGTCGAACCGCAGCGCGCGCTCGATCGCCGGCGCGAGCTCCTCGGGCGTGCGGCAGATCGTCACGCCCACCGAGCTGCCCTCGCGGGTGGGCTTGACCACGCACGGGAAGCCGAAGTCGCCGTGCAGCCCGGCGAGGTCGGTGTCGTCGCCGGTCAGCGTGTAGTACGCGGGAGTCGGCAGGTTGTGCAGCCGGAACAGCTCCTTGGCCTTGACCTTGTGCATCGCGAGCGCCGACGCCATCACGTCGGAGCCGGTATACGGGATCTCGAGCAGCTCGAGCAGGCCCTGCACGCAGCCGTCCTCGCCGAGCCGGCCGTGCAGCGCGATGAACGCGACGTCGATGTGCTCCTGGCGGAGCGCGACGTCGAGGTCGCGATCGACATAGATCGGGATGGCGTCGTGGCCGCGCGCCCGAAGCGCCGTCAGGACGGCCTCGCCGGTGCGCAGCGAGACCTCGCGCTCGCTCGACATCCCCCCGAGCAACACTCCAATTCTGCGGGACTGCATGGAACTCGCTCCTTCGTGACGAGAACGCTGCACGATCCCGCCGTATTGCGACGGTACGGGGCGCGGATCCGCGGGGCAATTTTTTGCGCTCGGGCCGGCGCCTTGACGGTGGTTCCGGCGGCACGGTAGGAAGCCTGCGATGAGCAAGAACAAGAGCGCCGACGCGCCGGCCGACGCGCCGGAGGGCGGGGCCCCGCGCCGGGCTGCGAAGAAGACGGTGAAGCCGCCGGCCAAGAAGTCGAGCGCGAGGAAGCCGGAGGCCAAGAAGCCGGCCGGCAAGAAGCGCGGCCGCCCGAGCGAGCCCCCGCCCGCCCAGGCGCAGGCCGTGCCGGCCGAGGCCGAGCTCCCGGTGATGGAGCCGATCGAGGCCGAGGTGACGTTCGAGGCGGCGGGGCCCGAGATCGCGATCTCCGACGAGGACGTGATCGATGCCGAGGTGATCGCCGAGACGCCGGCGCAGGAGGCCGCTGCCGAGCTCACCGACGAGGAGCGCGAGCTGTCCGCGATCTACGGCGGCGACCTCGCCGCGCCGGCCACCGCGCACGCCGAGTACCACGATCGCCAGACCCGCGACGAGGACCGGCCGATGCTGCCCGAGATCAACGCGCGCGAGGAGCGCAAGCAGCGCTGGGAGGAGCGCCGGGAGCGCCGCAAGCAGCGCCGCGACGAGCGCGACCGCGACCGCCAGCAGCGCCGCGATCAGCCGCCCCAGCCGCACGGCCAGCGCCCTCCGCAGCCGCAGCATGCCGATCGCCCGCCGCGCGAGGCGATCGCGACGCCGACGCCGCCGCCGCACGTCAACGGCCACGCGCCGGCCGACGGGCTGGCGCGGGTCGGCACGCCGCTCGGCGACGCCGCGGCCACCGTGTTTGCACAGCTGCGCAACGGCCAGCCGCTCCCGGTGCGCCAGCTCGCCGCGATGATGCGCAAGCGCGCGCTCGTCCAGCAGGACCCGGAGCAGCTGTGGCCGCAGCTCAAGGCCGAGCTGCTCGGCGACGAGCGCAGCTACCGCACGCTCGGGCTGCGCCCGCGCATCGTCTACCGCGGCCGCGATCTGTTCGCGCCCGGCCCGGTCGCGATGAGCGCGACCGCCGAGGCCGAGGCCAACGTCGCGAGCGCGCTGTCGCAGCTGGCCAGCGCCACCCACCGCGCGCTCGCCGCGCGGCTGTCGCGCGCCAGCGCCGCCGGGTTCGAGCGGCTGATCCACGCCTACCTGGTCGCCGCCGGGTACCGCGAGATCGAGTGGGTCAAGCGGGTCGGCGGGATCAGCTACGCCCAGGCGATCGCGCCCGGGCTCGAGCGCCCGGTGCTGATCAGCGCGCGCTCGGGGTCCGAGCCGATCGATCGCCGGGCGATCGGCGAGCTGCGGGTCGGCGTCGAGGCCAAGGACCTGGTCGCCGGCATCCTGTTCGCGGCGCGCGAGCTATCGGAGGACGCCGAGCGCGAGCTCGAGCGCGCCGGGCGGTCGATCGCCGTGATGTGCGGCGATCAGCTGGTCGCGCTCCTGATCGCGGCGGGCGTCGGCGTGGTCAGCTCGGCCGCGCCGCTGCACTACCTCGACGACCAGCTGCTCGACGAGCTGCTCGCGGGCTAAGCTTGCCCATGCGCTGGGACTGGCTCGGTCGCGCCGACTACGCGCGCGTGCTCGCCGACCAGCACGCGCTGCGCGAGCGGGTGTGGGCCGGCGATCCCGGTGCGATCCTGCTGTGCGAGCACCCGCCGGTGATCACGCTCGGCCGCTCGGCCGATCGCGGCCACGTGCTCGCCGCGGGCGATGTTCCGGTCGTGCAGATCGAGCGCGGCGGCGACGTGACGTACCACGGCCCGGGCCAGCTGATGGTGTATCCGGTGGTGCGCGTGCGCGGCGTGGTCGACTTCCTGGCGCGCGTCGCGGCCGCGCTCGCGGACGCCTGCGCCGCGCTCGGCGTGCCCGGCGCCGCGTTTCGCCGCGCGCCCGCCGGCCTGTGGCTCGGTGACGCCAAGCTCGCCGCGTGCGGCATCCACATCGCGCGCGGCGTGGCCGTGCACGGCTTCGCCCTCGACGTCGCGACGCCGCGCGCCGCGTGGCAGCGCATCGTGCCGTGCGGGCTCGGCGTGCCGCTGGTCTCGCTCGAGGCCGCGCTCGCCGCGCGCGACCGGCCGCCGGCGAGCGTCGCCGAGGTCGCGGCCGAAGCCGGACCACGCCTCGCGCGCGCGCTGCTATAAGGGCGCATGGCTCGCATCGTCGTGCTCTACAACACCGACTTCGACGCGGAGCAAGCCGCGAACACCGGGCCCGACGCGACCAGCGTGCGCGGCTCGGCCAAGGCGATCGCCGGCGCGCTGGTCGAGGCCGGCCACACCGTCGAGATCCTCGGCGTGCACGGGGTGGACGTCTACGCCACGCTCGAGCGGCTGCACCGCGACACGCCGGATCTGCTGTTCAACCTGTGCGAGTCGATGGACGGCGAAGCCGCGAACGAGCCGACGTTCGCCGGGCTGCTCGATCTGTTTGGCATCCCCTACACCGGCGCGGACCTGGTCGCGCTCGCGGTGTGCCTGCACAAGCAGCGCACCAAGGACCTGCTGGTCGCGCACGGCGTGCCGACGCCGCCGTACCGCTACCTCGCGGCGATCGATGACCTCGCCGACCCCGCGCTCGACGCGCTCGACTATCCATGGTTCGTCAAGCTCGTCCACGAGGACGCATCGCTCGGCATCACCGAGCGCAACGTCGTGCGCGACGCGGCGGAGCTGCGCACGCGCGCGCGAGAGCTGATGGTCGAGCACCACCAGGGCGTGCTCGCCGAGCGTTACGTCGAGGGCCGCGAGGTCAACGTCACGCTGTTCGGCGTCGGCCGCGACGTCACCGTGCTGCCGCTCCACGAGATCGACTTCGCGGCGATGCCGGCGGATCGCCCGAACATCGTGAGCTACGCGGCGAAGTGGTACGAGGATCACGTCGACTACGCCGGCACGACGTCGGTGCCGCTGCGGCCGACCGCGCCCGCGCTGGTCGCCGAGATCCAGCGCGTCGCGATCGCGGCCTGGCTCGCCACCGGGCTGCGCGACTACGGCCGGATCGATCTGCGCGTCGACGCAGCCGGCGTGCCGTGGGTGATCGATGTCAACCCCAACCCCGACATCTCGCCCGACGCCGGCGTCGCGCGCGCGGCCGCCGCGGCCGGGCTCGCCTATCCGCAGATGGTCAGCGAGATCGCGCGGCGTGCGCTCGTGCGGATCGCCGCCGAGCGGCGCTGACCACCCGATCAGTCGTCGTCCGCCTCGTCGGCGCCCTCGCCGGCGAGCCGGCGCAGCTTCTTCTGCAGGCCGAACCGCGACAGCCCGAGCAGGCGCGCCGCGACCGTCTGGTTGCCCTTGGCGCGCGCCATCGCGGCCGCGATGTACGCTTGCTCGGTCGCGAGCAGCGCCGGCTTCATCCGCAGGTCATCGCCGATCGCGGGCCGGGCCGGCTCGGGGCGCGCGGCCGCGGCGACGACCGCCTCGGGCAGATCCGTCGCGTCGATCACGTCGCCGCCCATCGCGACGCCGCGCGCGAGCGCGTTCTCGAGCTCGCGCACGTTGCCGGGCCAGCGGTGCTGGCCGATCGCGCGCTGCGCCGGCCGGGTGAGCCGCGGCGGCGTGCGCCCGGGCGCGAGCCGCGCGAGCAGGTGCTCGACCAGCAGCGGCATGTCGCCGTCGCGCTCGCGCAGCGGCGGCACCGGCACCGCGATGACCTCGAGCCGGAACCGCAGGTCCTCGCGGAACGTGCCGGCGGCGGCGAGCTGGCCGAGCGGGCGCTGGGTCGCGGCGATCACGCGGACGTCGACCTTGCGCGTCCGGGTGTCGCCGACCCGGCGGATCTCGCCGTCCTGCAGCACGCGCAGCAGCTTGGCCTGCATCGCCGCGCTGGTCTCGGCGATCTCGTCGAGGAACAGCGTGCCACCGTCGGCGACCTCGAACAGCCCGCGGCGATCGCGGTCGGCGCCGGTGAACGCACCGCGCACGTGGCCGAACAGCTCGCTCTCGAGCAGCGGCTCGGGGACCGCGCTGCAGTTGATCGCGACGAACGCGCCGGCCTTGCGCGAGCCGTGGTCGTGCAGCGCGCGCGCGACCAGCTCCTTGCCGGTGCCGCTCTCGCCGACGATCACGACGGGCAGCGCGGTGGCGGCGGCGCGATCGATAACGTCGAGCATGCGCACCATCGCGGGCGAGCGCCCGACGATCCGCTCGTAGCGGTGGCGCAGGCGATCGCGGTCGGGCAGGTCGGCCTTGACCCGCACGAGCTCGGCGTCGCGCTCGGCGAGCTCGGCGCTGAGCCGGCCGTTGAGCTCCTCGACCTCGCGGGTCGATCGCCGCAGGTCGTCGGTGAGGCGCGCGTTCTCGATCGCGATCGCCGCGATGTCGGCGAGCTCGCCGAGCACGCTCGCCGCGGTGTCGTCGAACGCGCCGCCGCGCAGCCGGTGGTCGACGTAGAGGCAGCCGGTGATCGCGCCGCGCTGGCGGAGCGGCACGGCGAGCACCGAGCGCAGGCGGAGCGCGGCGACCGACGCCGCGATCGCGAACCGGTCGTCGACGCCGGCGTCGACCGTGAGCACCGGCTCGCCGGTCTGCGCGGCGCGCTCGGCGATCGACCGGCTGACCGAACGCTCGCCGCGCTCGAGATCGCCCATCGCGAAGTTGCGCGACACCACCGGCGCGAGCTCGCCCGTGCTCTGGCGCAGCAGCAGGAAGCCGCGCTCGGCCGCGGTGAGCTCGATCGCGGTGTCGATCACCTCGTCGAGGATGCGGTCGACGCTGGCCTCGGTGTTGAGGCGGCGCGACAGCGTGAGCAGCCGGCGCAGGTGCGCGGCGCCCTCGTCGCGCGGCGCGCGCGGCGCGGCGGCGGCCGCCGGTGCGGCCGGCAGCGCGGCGAGATCGGGATCGGCGTCGAGCGCCGCGCGGAACGCCGGGGCGGCCGCGGCGGCGAGCGCGGCGTGCGCGGCGCGGGCGCGCTCGGCCTGATCGCGCAGCGCCGCCGCGTCGCCGGCGCGCTCGGCGAGCCGGGCCGCGATCGCGTGGCCGCGGAACGCGCGCTCGAGCCGGTCGGCGTCGGCCGCGCGCGCCGCGACCTCGCCGCACGCGCGGGCCAGCGCGGCCGTCTCGCCGCCGCGCGCGAGCGCGAGCCGCCCGCGCGCGAGCGTCCAGCGATCGCGATCGTCGTCGCTCGCGCACAGCGCGTCGACGTCGACCTCGGCGGCGTGCCCGGCCTCGGCGAGCGCGATGTACGCGCTGACCTGGGCGTGGGCGTCGCCGCGCTCGCGCGCGCTGGCCAGCGCCTCGCGGTAGCAGCGCTCGGCGCTCGCGGCCTCGCCGAGCCGGCGCCGCGCGTCGCCGAGCACGATCAGCGCGAACGCGCGGAGGTGCGGCGCACCGCCGGCGTGCGCGACCGCGGCCTCGGCGGCATCGCGCGCGTCGCCGAGCTCGCCGACCGAGATCAGCGCGTTGCCGCGGTTGAGATCGGCCGCGACCTGCTCGGTGGTCGCGCCGAGCTCGGCGAACACGCGGCGCGCCGCGGCCAGCCGGGGCAGGGCCTCGCTGGCGCGCCCGCGCTCGACCAGCGCGGTGCCGAGGTTGAGCTCGGCGACCGCGGCGGCGTGAACCTCGCCGATGTCGCCGAGCCGGCGCGCCGCCTCGCGGTAGCGGTCGCTCGCGAGCCCGAGCTGGCCGCGCTGCTGCGCGACCATCCCGCGCAGCGACAGCGCGCGGCCGATCGCGGCGTCGTCGCTCGCGGCGGCCGCGCCGAGCTCGAGCGCGGCGAACGCGCGATCCGCGGCGTCGAGCTCGCCGAGGTAGAACGCGGCCAGCCCCGCCGCCTCGGCGCGCAGCCCGGCGAGCGGCTCGCCCGCGGCGACCGCGATGCGGCGCGCGTCGGCGAAGCGCGAGCGCGTGACGAGCAGGCGTGCGTACGCGCCGGCGACCTCGGCGTGACCGGGATGCGTCGCGTGCAGCGCGGCGAGCTCGGCCTCGGCGGCATCGAGCTCGCCGGCGCGCTGGGCCGCGCGCGCGATCGCGAGCCGCGCCGCGACCGGGTCGGCGCCGGCGCGCTCGGCGGCGCGGGCCAGCGCGCCGACCGCGCGGTAATCGGCGACCGCGGCGGCGGCGTGCGCGGCGACCAGGTTGGCGCGCGCCGGCGCGGCCGCGATCGCGGCCTCGGCGAGCGAGCGCGCGCGATCCGGCCGGCCGCGCGCGATCAGCTGCT
>DATJAE010000071.1:0-45236 GCA_035516595.1 Kofleriaceae bacterium
CGCCCGGCAGCACGCTGATCGCGCCGCTGGTCGCGCTCGGTCCGAGCGAGCTCGCGAGCGCGATCGCGCCGGTGCCCGCCGCGGTCGGCGTGAAGCTGCCGGTGACCGGATCGATCGACGTGATCGGGCCGGACGCGATCGACCAGGTCAGGATGCCGGTGGTGGTCGTGACGTTGCCGTCGCCGTCGTACGCGGTCGCGGTGAACGCGACCGGCGCGGCATCGGCCGACACCGCGAGCGTCGCCGGCGAGATCGCGAGCTCGGCGACCCGGCCGGGCACGACCGACAGCGTGCCGGTCTGCGCCGTGCCGAGCGACGAGCTCGCGTGCAGGACACCCGCGCCCGGCGTCGCGAAGTCGAGCGCGGCCGACGTCGCCGGCGCGGGCGGCAGCGCGGCGGTGACGCCGGTCAGCGTCCAGGTCACGGCGGTATCCGCGACGAAGTTGCCGTAGGCGTCGCGCGCGACCGCGTACGCGGTGAGCCCGCCGCTCGCGTCGGTCGTGAGCCCGCCGCGGTCGCCGATCGGCGCGCCGCTGCCGCCGGGCGCGTCGTCGATCGCGAGCTGGCTGGCCGCGCCGGCCGAGATCGCGAGCGCGCCCGAGCTCGCCGACAGCGACGCGGCGACGAGCGTGGCGGTCAGCCGGGTCGCGCCCACCGTGGTCGCGGTGAACGTCGCGTGCCCGGCCGGGTCGGCCGCGATCGTGCCGAGCGATGCCGACCAGGTCGCGGGCGCGTCCATCACGAACGCGCCGCCGTCGCGCACGACCGCGTACGCGTCGAGCGAATCGCCGGCGGCGAGCGCGCGCGCGCCGATCGGCGCCCCCGTGCCGCCGGGTGCGTCCTCGATCGAGAGCTGGAAGTTGACCGGCTCGGCCACCACGCTCAGCCCGCCGGGCAGGACGAGCGGCGTGCCGCTCGGGCCGATCGCCGTGACGTCGTGCGGGCCGAGCGGCAGGCCGGCCGGCACGACGATGTCGATCTCGGTCGGGCCGCGCCAGGTCACGCTCGCGTCGGGCAGCGCGGTCGCGTCGATCGCGTCCTGCCAGGTGTTGGCGAGCTCGGCCGGGCGATCGTCGTCGAGCCCGACGTGCGCGGCCGCGTCGAGCTGCTCGCCGTGCACGACCGCCGGCGTCGCGGCCAGCGAGCTCACCGTCGCCGGCACGACCGCGTCGAGCTGCGGCGCGTGGTTCGTCGCGCCGCACGCTGCGGCACACACTCCGGCGAACGACAGCGCGCGGCGCGACATCCAACACCAGTATCGGCGCAACCCCGGTTTCGGTGAGTGCACGGTCGGGTAGCCGACCGGTGGGGCGATGTCGGCTAGCCGCGTAGCTTGGCCGCGAGGTCGGCGCCGAGCACGAGCTGCAGCGCGGTGCGGGTGTCGTCGTGGCTCGCGAGGAACGCGCGCAGCGCGGCGCATGGCCAGCGCACCACGCGCAGCGCGGTGACCGCGACGACATCGGCGGCGGGTGGCTTACCGGTGAGATACCCGATCTCGCCGATGAACGCGCCGTGCGACAGCTCGACCGCGCGGCGGTCGGCGAGCTCCACCCGCGCGGTGCCGTCGATCACGATCGCGAGGTGATCGAGTGGCTCGCCGCGCGCGATCACGCGCTCGCCGGGCGCGTGCTCGCGGGTCTCGCCCACCGCGAGCAGCCGCAGCAGGTCGCGCGGGCGCAGCCCGCGAAACACGCTCGCCGCCAGCCGCCGCGCGTCGGGCGGCAGCCGCACCGGCCGGCGATCGTGGACCAGCTGGACGAAGCGCACGAGGTTGATCGCGAAGAACACGACCTGCCAGATCACCAGGCTGCGCGGCGCGCCCGGCATGAACCACACGCCGATCACCGTGATCACGCTCGCGAACAGCGTGACGAAGCGCAGCCACAGGATGTCCTTGACCGCGTACGACACGACGTAGCACGCGTTGGCCAGGTGCAGCGCCCAGCTCACACGGCCTCCGCCGCGAGCGCGCGCTGTGCGAGCGCGACGTCGACCACGTCGCCGACCGGCGCGCGATCGCCGACCCGGCGCTGGCGCTCGTGGTACGCCAGCGCGCCGGCGCGCGTCACGTAGAGCGTGCCACCCTGCTGGAGGTGGTCGCCCCGTGCGCGGCCGCTCGCGTACCCGCGCACGCCCAGTCGCACGTGCTCGGCCAGCGCGCGCGGACCGAACGTGCCCCACGCCGAGCGCACGAGACCGGCCGCGCGGTACGCGGCCAGGCTCGGATCGGTCACGCAGGTGACGTCGGCGAGCTGCTCGCGCTCGACGAACGCCGCGAGCTGCGGCGGCGTGCCGTTGCCCACGATCGTGACGCCGACGCCGAGCGCCGCGAGCTCGGCCAGGCGCGGGCGCAGCGCCGCGACGTGCTCGGCGCAGCCGGCGCACGCGAAGTGGCGGACGAACACGACGACCGCGTCGCGCTCGCGCCAGGCCTCGGCGAGCCGGTGCGCCTCGCCCGCCGGATCGCGCACCTCCGCGTCGGCGAGCGCCCGCGGGACCGGCTGGCCGACGGCGAGCGTCACGTCGGCGCATGCTAGCTCAGCTCAGTCGTCGCACGCCACGCCACCGATCGCGTCGATCTCGTTCCACCCCGGCACCGCAGCCGAGGCGAGCGTCACGCGCACCGACGCGATCGGCACGTCGCAGCGCAGCGGCACGCGGCTGATCTGCGCGCCGCCGCTCGGGATCGCCATCGGCCCGTCGCAGGCGGCGGTGGTGAACGTGCCGCTGCACGCCATCAGCGCGATCTTGCGCCCCCACACCGTCGTGACCTCGACCGACGAGATCGCACCCGGGTTGTAGGTCTCGTAGATCCGCAGCTCGCGCATCGCGATCGGATGGTCGAAGCCGACCTCGATGAACTCGCTCTGGCCGTCGGCATCGCGCGACGCCCACGCCCTGGCGTTGTCGCCCGAGCCCGGGAACACGTCGGGCGGGCCGAGCACCTGGTGCGCCGACCAGCTGGTCGGCGAGTACTCGGACGAGAACGCGATCACGCGGCTCGCCCACGCGACGCGCTCGACCGGCGCGGCCCGCTGCGCGGGTGGCGCGCCGATCAGCCGCAGGTAGTCGGCGCCGCCGATCCGGCCGTGCTCGAGATCGCGGCACGCCAGCTCGTGACGCGCGGCCTCGGCCTGGGTCGCGGGAGCGAGCCCGGCGAGCCCGCCGGGCAGCGCGCAGTCGTCGCGGCTCGACGGGACGAACGCGAGCCACAGGGCGATCGCGGCGAGCGTGGCGCAGGACGAGACGACGAGCGCCGCGGTGGGCGCACGGGAGGTCAAGGACGGCCGCATCGGGGTGATAACGCACGACCGGGCCCCAAGGTCTGGCAGATCGACGCGGCGCGCCGTGCGTTGTCACGGCATGCCCCTCGCACTCGTGCTCGCCGCGCTCGCCCGGACCGTGGCCTGGCAATGGGATGCCGCGACTCCCGACCTGTTCCCGCGGGTGGACCTGGTCGCCACCTCCGGCGCGGCGAGCTATCGCCTCGCGCTGACCGACCAGCTCCGGCTCTCGGGCGCCGGCTGGTCGATCGAGTTCCCGGATGGCGTCCGCGACGAGCTGACCGGCGCCGCGATGGTCGCCGACGCCGATCGGGTCTACGTCGCGACCTACGACCGGATCGCGACCGGCTGCGACCTCGCGGCCTACGCGGCGAGCGATGGCCACCAGGTGTGGGCGGTCGGCCTCGACGGCGCCGGGCCGGTCGCGCACAGCAAGTACTCCAACCGGGTCCAGCTCCGGCTGATCGATGGCAAGCCGACCGTGTTCGGCGCCGAGGCGGCGCATCGCTACATCGAGATCCGCGATCCCGCGACCGGCGCGCTGATCTCGAACACGCTGTTGCCCGCCGCCCGGGTCGAGCGCCCGCTCGCCGAGCCGCTGTTCCAGGAGCTCGACGGCCAGCTCGCCACGCGCGATCGCTACGACGTCGACATCGCCGACTTCGCCCAGCGCCACCATCCGGGCGACAAGCCGGATCGCGGCGCGTTCGCCGCCGCGGCCCTGCTGCTCGACGGCACGCCGCTCCAGCACGGCCGCTACACGCTGGCGGTCGAGCTCGTCGGCGATCGCGTGATCGCGGCTCGGCGCTGATCACCAGCTGTACTGCGCGCCGAGCGACAGCGAGCCCGACGCGAGCACGTTGCCGCTGTCGTCGATGTCGCGCGAGACGATCAGCTTGCTCCACAGCTTGAGCCGGCGGCCGGCATCGAGCTTGAACCGGTACTGCAGGCGCAGCGTGGCGCTGACGTCGCTGCCCTGCGCGTCGACGTACTGGCCGTACGAGCAGCTGGCCATCGCCATCAGGCCACCCCAGCGCTGCACCAGATCCGGGGCCACCGTGAACTGCAGCGGCGCGATCGGCATGCCGGCGCCGGTCGCCGTGCGCCCGACCGCGGTCAGCGCGAAGTAGCCGAGCTGGGTCGGATCCTTGTCGTACAGGTAGTACGCGCCGTCGATCCCGACGTCGGTGTTGCGATGGATCTGCTCGCTCAGGCTCGCGTCGAGTACGAGCTCGCCGAGCGTCTCGTCCTGGGCGTCGAGCGCGCCGGTCAGCTGCGCCGAGCAGCGATGGCTCGCGCAGTAGTCCTTCACCTGCTGGGTCGACTCCATCTGGCCGGTGCGGTTCATCACGTCGGTGATCTGCTGGAGCGAGTCGAATGCGTTGCCGGTGACCGTGACCACCGCGCTGGTCTCCCAGGCGCCGAGGTCGCCGGTCTCGTAGCCGGCCGACGCGCCGGCGGTCACCGACGACGCGGTCGACTCGAGCTGCGCGTCGGCGGTGGCGCTTGCCAGCGGCACCGTGGTGCCGGTCTCGAGCGTCGCCGACGGCGAGCCGCCTCCGAAGCCGCGCAGCGACCAGTGGCTGTCGGGGTCGTACTCGATCGACAGGTTGGCGAGCCAGATGTTGCCACCGGAGTCGCCGAACCCGGTGGCCGGCCTGGTCGCGAAATCGTGGGTAGCCGTGAGGTCGAAGCGGAGCTGCCAGTCGTCGCTGGCGTCCCAGATCGCGCCGAGCTTGTCGGCGGTCCACGTCGAGCGCGGACCGCCCGCCGAGGTCTCGAGGCTACCGGCCGAGAGCTCGTCGGAGGCGCCGCCCGCGCGCGCTGGACCAGCAGCGAGCGCGAGCACCGCGAGGGCGATCCAGGCGCGCATGGGCTACTTGCCGTGGCGATCCTGGCGGAGGTCGCGGCGGTCCTCGCGCAGATCGCGGCGATCCTGGCGGAGGTCACGCGCGTCGTCGCGCAGATCCTTGCGGTCCTTCGCGAGGTCCTTGCGGTCGGCCACGATGTCCTTGAGCTCGGCCTTCGCGGCCGACTTGTCGCCGTCCTTGATGTCCTGCTTGAGCGCCTGGCGATCCTTCGCGAGGTCCTTGCGATCGGACACGACGTCGTGGCGGTCCTTCGCGATGTCCTTCTTGTCCTGATGGATGTCCTTGCGGTCGTGCAGGATGTCGCGCACGTCCTTGAGGATGTCGACCTTGTCGGGCGGCGTGGCGGCAGGCGCGTCGGCGAGCGCGATCGCCGGAGCGGCGAGCGTGGCGGCGACGAGGACGGCTTGGAACAGGCTCTTCATGGCGGGAATCTCCTTCTTGGGTACACACCGCGCGATTGCAGCGCCCGTGCCGGCGCAGGTCGCCGGAATGGCGTGCTGCCCGGTACCCGCGCAGCCCCGCGCCGCGCGACCGCCGGAACCTCGACGTACCCGCGCGGGTGCTCGCCACGGCGCGCGCCCGACCGCGGCGCGCAACCACGCGCAACCTGGTCGGCCGCACGGTGATCGCAGTCGCTTTGTCGGGAACACCCTACGCGCGAGTTAGTAGTGCAGGCCGATCGCGGCGGTCACGCCGATCGAGCGATCGGTGGCGCCGGTCACGCCGCGCGCCGCGGCCACGGTGTTCATCCCGCCCGAGAACTTGAACCCGACCTGATCGAACAGCGCCGCGAGCTGCAGCGCGTAGTGCGGGGCGACCGTGATCTGGACGCCGGCGTCGACATCGAACGCGATCACCTGACCGCGCCCGTAGTCGGCGGCGGTCGAGATCGGGCCGGTCGACAGCATCAGCGGCACGTCGACCGCGGCGAATCCGGCGATCGACGGCGTGATCGGGAAGCGCACGATCGCGCCCGGCGCGACCGCGCTGTAGTCGACGTCCGGCATGTCGAGCCCCGAGCTCGCGCCCGAGCGGTTGGCGATGTACTTGCGCCGCCAGTACGCGACGCCGACCGCGAGCGACGACTGGCCGATGCGCAGGCGATAGCGCGCGCCGACCGAGTAGTAGCCGTCGTCGATCGCGGCGCTCGAGGTCGTGCCGGGCACGGCGATCGACAGGCCCATCGTCTTGCTGTAGTTGCCGAACAGCCCCAGCCCCGCGCCGGCGCTGTCGAGCGAGTCGAACGACAGCGGATAGATCTCGCCCTCGATCGCGCCCGCGAATCCGGCGGTCCCGACCTGCGGCGGCATGTTGACCCCGCCGCCATCGTAGGTCAGCGTGCGGCGCGCGACCTCGGGGCCGACGTCGGCCCACACCGCGGCCTGCGTGCTCGGGTTGCGCTCGGCGTGCCGGTGCTTGTGATGGTGGTGGCTCTCGCCGTCGTCGTCGCTCGATCGGGTGACGCGCGCGTCGTCGTCGCGATGGGCGACGTGCCGGGGCGCGTCGTCGTCGTGCTTTTTCGGACGGTCCTCGTCGTCGTGCCTCTTCGGCGGCGGGTCGTCGTGCTTGGGCGGCGGCGCGTCGTCGTCGTGCTTCTTCGGAGGAGGATCGTCGTGCTTGGCCACCTTGGGCGCGTCGTCGTCCTCGACGTCGTCGTCGTTGCCCTCGCCGCTGGCCTCGTCGAGCTTGTCGGGCAGCTTGGCCTTGAGCTCGACGTAGAGCGCCTTGAGGTTCTTGAACTCGAGCTCGAGCGTCGCCTTGGTCTTGCCCTTGCCCGAGATCACGAGCGACAGGTGCCGCTTGGTGCCGTCGTCGTGCTGGACCGAGCCGTGGAGGACGAGATCGACGCCGAGCTTGATCCTGAGCTTCTTGATCGTCTTGGGGGTCAGCTCGGACACGCCGAGCGACGCCATCGCGCGCTTGGTCTCCTTGAACCCGCTCACCACCTTGGCGTGCTTGCCGGTGATGTCGACGACCGCCTGGCCGACCTTGCCGTCGTCGTCGTCGAACGCCGCGATCGCGACCTTCGGCTTGGCCGACGCGATCACCGGGACCGCGACCAGGACCGCCACGAGGAGCCAGCGCACCGTGGTTACAGGGTATTCGATCTTCGGGCGACTTCGCGCATAGTAATGACGGATGTCGTACCCGAGCCCGCCGCCCCCGCTGTCTCGCGCGAGCCTGGTGATCGGGCTCTACAGCGCGATGGGGATCGTCGCGCTGGTGCTCGCCGCCGGCCGCGGCGATCCGAATCTCTATCGGATCGGCGAGGATGCGGCGACCTGGCAGCTCGCCGTCGCGCCGCTGCTCGGCGTCGCGCTCGGCCTGGTGGTGGTCGGCTTGACGCGGATCGCCACGAAGAACTTTCGTTGGGCGCGCGACCTTCACGCCAGCTTTCGCGATCTGCTCGGCCCGCTGACCGTGCGGGAGATCGCGATCCTCGCGATCGCGAGCGCGGTCGGTGAGGAGCTGTTATTCCGCGGCGCCCTGATGCCATGGCTCGGCCTCTGGCTGCAGGCGGTGGTGTTCGCGCTGTTACACCTCGGCCCGGGGCGGCGCTTCCTGCCGTGGACCGCCTCGGCGCTGGTGCTCGGCATCGCGTTCGGCGAGCTCGCCCTGTGGACCCACAACCTCGGCGGCCCGATCGCCGCGCACTTCACGATCAACTTCCTCAACCTGCGCTACATCGTCGGCGCGCCGGCGCGGCCGGCGGCCGCCCACTCGTGATCGAGCATGCGGTACCACGCGGTGTCGCGATTGCGGCCCTTGACGATGTAGTGCGCCTGCTGGATGCCCTCGAACGCGAAGCCGTAGGACAGCGCGGCACGGCGTGACGCGTCGTTGAGCGCGTTGCACTTCCACTCGGCGCGGCGATAGCCGAGCCCGAACACGTGCGCGAGCAGGAGGTGGGCGACCTCGCGCGAGACGCCGGTGCGCTGCGCGATCGGCCCGTACCAGATGCTGCCGAGCTCGATCTTGAGGTGCGCCGGCTGGTTCGCGAGCAGGTTCGCGACGCCGACCGGCGTGCCGGCGACGTGCACGGTGAACGGCCGACCATCGGGCGCGGCCTCTTGCGCGGCGAGCCAGCCGCGCAGCTCGCCGGCGTCGCGGAACGGACCGCCCGACATCCACCGCCACACCGCCGCGTCGGGATCGTAGGCCGGGGCCCGGCGGTCGCCGAGCGCGAACGGCGCGCCGCACGACACAGCGTGCAGCGCGGGCGCGTCGGCGTCGAGCGCGAGCGGGCGCAGCTCGACCAGCGCACCGCGCAGCGAGACGGCGGCCGGCTTCACGGGCAGCGCGGTGCGGCGGGCCAGCACGTCGTCGGGCAAGGGCGGCGGCAGCTCGGGCATGCCGATTTGTTGCACGCCCAGCGCCGCGCTGCCTAGCCTCGTGCATGTTCCGCACCCTGGCCGTGATCGCCGCGCTGGCGGCGGTCGCGCGCGCCGACGACACGTCCGCGACCGACAAGCTGCGCATCCTGTACTCGACGCGGTTCACGTTCACCGACGACGGCCTGCCGCTGGTCACGGTCGAGATCATGGGCGGCCAGAAGCGCGTCGAGCTGCGCGCGAAGGGCGGCATCGTCGTGCGCCCCGACGGCGCCGGCGGCAGCGCGATCGACTCCGACGGCGGCGACGCGTGGTCGATCGGCGTCGAGGACGCGCGGCCCGCGGTGATCCAGGAGTGGACGGTGGTCGAGACGCTCGGGCCCGACGACGCCGCGGGGATCGCCGCGGCGCTCGCGCGCTGGAAGGATCGCGGATTCGAGCCGCGGTCGTTCGAGATCGGCACGGTGTTCGGCACCGGCGGCGAGCTGATCGACACCCGCGAGGTCCGGATCGCGATCGATCCGCAGCCCGCCGGCAAGGGCGCGGCCCGCGCCGCCGAGCACGCGCGGCGCTACGGCGTGAGGACCGGCGTGCACGAGGAGCTGGTGCGCCGGCCGTCGGGCACGATCGTCGCCCGGAGCGGCGGCACGACCATCCGCAACCCGTCGGTGCTGTGGTTCGCGCCGGCGCGCGCCGGCGAGACGATCACCGTGGCCGACGTGCCGACCGGCACCGGCGGCAGCCAGCTCGAGACCGGACGCGAGGACCGCCGCTACTGGGGCAGCGTGTACGTCACGCTCGATCACGATGGCTCGCTGGTCGCGGCCAACGCGGTGGCCGAGGACAAGCTGCTCGCCGGCCTGGTGCCGGCGGAGATGTACCCGGACGCGCCCGCGGCCGCGCTCGAGGCCCAGGCGATCGCCGCGCGCACCGAGCTGCTCCAGAAGATCGGCCGGCGCAACCTGACCGATCCGTTCCTGCTGTGCTCGACCCAGCAGTGCCAGGTCTACGCCGGCGCCGGCAAGGAGGACCCGCGGACCACGCGCGCGGTCGAGGCCACGCGCGGCATCGTGCTGCTGCGCGACGGCGGCGGCATGGTCGACGTGCGCTACAGCGCGTCGTGCGGCGGCCACACCGAGGACAACGACGCGATCTGGGGCGGCGAGCCCGATCCGTCGCTGCGCGGCCGCGCCGACGGCCCGAGCGAGAAGCTGTCGCGGATCACCGACGCCAACCTCGACACGTTCCTGTCCGAGGATCCGCACGACGCGTGGTGCGGCCGGGTCGACCACGGGCGCTCGAAGTTCCGCTGGACCGAGCGGCTGGCGATCGCCGAGCTCAGCGCGCGGGTCGCGGCCGAGTATCCCGAGGTCGGCCGGGTCACCGCGATGACCGCCAAGCAGCGCGGCGTCTCCGGCCGGATCGAGGTGCTCGCCATCACCGGCGAGCGCGGCGCGGTCGACGTCACCGGCGATCTCCACATCCGCCGCTTGCTCGGCGGTCTGAAGTCGACGCTGTTCGCGATCCGCCGCGACGGCGACGCGTTCGTGCTGCGCGGCGCGGGCTTCGGCCACGGCGTCGGGATGTGCCAGCTCGGCGCCATCGGGATGGCGAGCGCTGGCAAGAGCCACGCGCAGATTCTCGCGCAGTACTTTCGCGGCACACATCTTCACAAGCTGTACTGACCGGGATCCCGTAGGCTGTAACCATGGCGCCACGGCTCGGCCGCGCCCTTCGCCATCGCAACTACCGGCTGTTCTTCATCGGCCAGGGCACGTCGGTGATCGGGACGTGGCTCACCCGGTTCGCGACGGTGTGGATGGCGTATCGCCTGACCCACTCGGCGTGGGTGCTCGGCGTGCTCGGGTTCTGCAGCCAGGCGCCGACCTGCCTGCTCGCGCCGATCGGCGGCGTATGGGTCGACCGGCTCGATCGCCACCGCGTGATCGTCGTGACTCAGATCGCGGCGATGCTGCAGTCGGCCGCGCTCGCGTTCTTCACGTTCACCGGCCTGATGACGGTGTGGCACCTCGCGGTGCTCGGCGCGATCCAGGGCGTGATCAACGCGTTCGACATGCCGGCGCGCCAGTCGTTCCTGCGCCAGATGATCGAGGATCGCGCCGACCTGCCCAACGCGATCGCGCTGAACTCGTCGATGGTGAACGGCGCGCGGCTGATCGGCCCGGTGGTCGCGGCCGAGCTCGTCGCGTGGTTCGGCGAGGGCTGGTGCTTCACGATCGATGCGGCGAGCTACCTCGCCGTGATCGCGAGCCTGCTGATGATGCGGGTGGCCAAGCGCGAGCTGCCGCCGCGCGGCGGCGGCGTGTGGGACGAGATGGTGGACGGCTGGCGCTACGTCGCAAAGGCGCCGCTGGTCCGCGCGGTGCTGCTCCTGCTCGTCGGATCGAGCGTGCTCGGCGGCTCGTACTCGACCCTGTTGCCGCTGATCGCGGGCGGTCCGCTCGGCGGCGGGCCGCACACGCTCGGCCTCCTGATGGGCGCGGCGGGGCTCGGCGCGCTGTGCGGCGCGCTGTACCTCGCGCAGCGCCAGAGCGTGGTCGGGCTCGGCACGGTGATCTCGCGCTGCGCGATGGGGCTCGGCGTCGGCATGGTGGCGATCAACTTCGCGACCACGACGTGGATCGCCGTGCCGATCATGTTCGTGGTCGGCACGAGCCTGATGGTGCAGATGGCGTCGACCAACACGATCATCCAGACCATCGTCGATCACGACAAGCTCGGCCGCGTGATGAGCCTGTACGCGGTCGCGTTCTTCGGCGGCGCGCCGCTCGGCGCGCTGCTCGAGGGCTCGCTCGCCAGCTCGATCGGCGCGATGCGCACGTTCCTGGTCGCAGGGCTCGCGATGATGGCGTGCGCGCTGGCGTTCGCGCGCGCGCTGCCCGGGCTGCGCGAGCTGTCGCGGCCGCTCTACGTCAAGCTGCACCTGATCGACGAGTAGGCACGGCGCGTGCTTCCTGCGACGGCATGCGCGCCGCGCTGTCGGTTCTGGCGACGCTCGTCGCGGCGTGTGGTGGACGGTCCACCAGCTCGCCCGACGCGGCGCCGCCCGATGTCGCGATCGGCGACGCCGGGCCGACACCGACGCTCGGCGTGGTCTGGCAGCCCGCCGGCAATAACCCGGTGATCGGCGACGGCGCCTGCCCGGGCTGGCACTGCAGCGCGGCGACCGATCCGGCGATCGCGCGCGCCGCCGACGGCTCGCTCGTCGTGTGGTTCACGACGGTCGGCATCGCGTCCGACGGCATGGGCGGCTACGTCGCCGCGCTCGACATCGGGCGCGCGACCGGCGCCGACCACGACCCGATCGGCCTCGCGATCTCGCCCGATCGCGCCGTGCTGGCGTCCCCGGCGGCGCAGCCGATGTGGGACCGCTACAGCGAGACCTGGTCGGTGCGCTACGACAGCGCGAGCGCGACCTGGACCGCGTGGTTCCTCGGCTACTCGGCGCAGGGCTTCACCGGCGCGGCGCTCGGCCAGATGCAATCGCTCGACGCCGACGGCACGAGCTGGAGCCTGCCCGGCGCGCCGATCTACCAGCCGAGCCCGGGCGCGTGGGACGACATGCTGGTCACCGGGCCGACCGTCGTGCAGGGCCCCGACGGCCTCGCTCGCCTGTACTACAGCGGCGCCGGCGCGGCCGGCACGGGCGTGGGCCTGTTGACCTCGTCCGACGGCACGACCTGGACGCCCGCGGCCACCAACCCGGTGTTCCCGTCGGGCGCGCCCGGCGCGTGGGACTCGACCGTGCTCGAGCAGACCGTGCGCTACGCCTACGGCCGCTACTGGATGTGGTACTCGGCCTACGCCGGCGCGCTCGACGACACCACGACGATCGCGATCGGCCTGGCGACCTCGAGCGACGGCATCAACTGGCAGCGCGATCCGCACAACCCGGTGCTGACGCCGGGTCCCGCGGGCTCGTGGGACGACCTGCGCGTGCTCGCGCCCGACGTGCTGGTCGAGTCCGATGGCTCGTTCCTCATGGCCGCGTACGGCCAGGCGACCGGCGATCCGACCCACGACGAGCCCGGCCGGATCGGGCTGTGGCGCTCGCGCTAGCCGCCTTGCTTCATCATCTCGGCCATCCGGCGGTGCGCCTCCTCGGGCGACACCTGCTCGACGATCGCCGTGATCGACCACTTGTTCCCGCCGGCGTCCTTCACGATCGCCGAGCGATAGCCGTAGAACTGGTTCTTCGGCGCCTCCACCGAGGTCGCGCCCGCGGCGAGCGCGCGCTTGTAGGTCGCGTCGACCGCGTCGCCGTCGTCGACGTAGTACGCGAGCGAGGCCGGCATCGCCTCGTTGTGGCCGGGCATCGCGTCGCCGAACATGACGACCGAGTCGCCGATCATGACCTCGACGTGCGCGATGATGCCGCCGGGCGCGTCGTAGCGATCGACGACCTTGCCGCCGAACGCCTTCTGCACGAACTCGAGCACCTTGCCCGCATTGGGAACCGCGAAGCCGGGCGTGATCGTGTGGTGGCCGGGGGGACGAGGGAGCTTGGGCATGCCGCGTCGTACCACGAGGCGAGCTGTTACATCGCGGGCCGCGCGCGGCCATGGTACTCCCGCCCCATGCAGCTGCTCCCGACGACGATGGTCGGTTCGTATCCGCGGCCCGCGTGGTTCACCCACCAGCTCGCGGGCCGCGACGTGCTCGAGGCGTTCAAGGTCGCCGCGCACGCCGAGGCGTTCCACGACGCCACGCGCGTCGTGATCAAGGATCAGGAGCTCGCCGGGCTCGACATCCTGAGCGACGGCCAGATGTGGTTCGACGACTACCACATGGGGATCGGCTCGTTCCTGTGGTACTGGCTCGAGCGCACGCGCGGGTTCTCGTCGGAGAAGCTGCCGCACCCCGCGCGCGCCAAGGCCAAGGGCCGCGACGTGTGGGCGCTCGACGAGGCCGGCGGCGTCGCGGTCGAGGGCCCGATCGAGCGCGGCCCGGTGCGGATGGCGCTGATCTACACGTGGGCACAGCGCCACACGGCGCGACCGATCAAGGCGTGCGTCGGCGCGGGCCCGGTGCAGCTGTCGACGCTCGCGCACTTCCGCGCTGGCCCGGTCAAGAACCGCTACGAGCTGTCGAGGGCGCTCGCCGACGTGTTCCGCGCCGAGATCAAGGAGCTGGTCGAGGCCGGCTGCAAGCACGTCCAGCTCGAAGACCTCGGCGCGTGGATGCCGCACCTGTCGGGCGACAAGGACTGGGCGTGGGTGAGCGAGACGGTGGACCGCACGATGGCCGAGATCCCGCAGGGCGTGGAGCGCGCGTGGCACTTCTGCATGGGCAACGCGTGGGGCAACAAGCTCGAGGGCATGACCGCGGGCGGCTACCGCGAGGTCCTGCCGCACTACCACGGCGTCAAGGTCGACGCGTTCGTGCTCGACTTCGCGTGCCGCGAGATGGCCGACGCCGACCTGCTGCGCAAGCTGCCCGCCGACAAGCGCATCCACGCCGGCGTGATCGACGTGCGCACGCTCGAGATCGAGCACCCCGAGCAGGTCGCCGAGCGCGTGCGCAAGGTGCTCGCGCACATCGAGCCCGAGCGGGTCACGCTCACCACCGACTGCGGGCTCAAGCAGCTGCCGCGCACGGTCGCGCTCGAGAAGCTGCGCGCGCTCGCCGCCGGCGCGGCGATCGTGCGGCGCGAGCTGGCGCGCTAGCGATGGCGAGCGCGCGGCAGGAGCTCACGGCGCTCGACTGGATCGCGGCGATCCTGGCGGCGCTGCTCGGCGCGGGTGTGGTGTGCTTTCCGCTGGTCGGCCGGCGGTTCGAGGCGATGTACCGCGACATGGGCAACGCCCACATCCCGGCGCTGACCCGGCTCGCGGTGTCGACCTGGTTGCCGTGCACGCTCGGCGCGATCGTGCTCGCGTGCGTCGCCTTCGCGCTGTCGTCGCGCGGAGGGCTCGGCACGCGCCGCGCGTCGATCGTCGGCGGGTTCGTGCTCGGCGGGGCGGCGCTCGCGGTGCTGCTGATCGGCGTCTATCTGCCGGTGTTCCGGCTCGCCGGCGCGGTCAGCGAGTGAGCGCTACGGCGTGACGCCGGTCTCGACGATCGAGAAAGCGGGCGGCGACACCGAGATGTCGAACGAGTCCATCGCGAACCCGTTGCCGCCGAGCCGCGGGTCGTAGGCGCACGCGCCGGAGAACGAGGTCGGCCCCATCACCGCGCGCAGCGGATCGGGCTGACCGTCGCCGTTGCCGTCGTACAGCGTGCCGGCCGGCAGCGCGAGCTGGTACTCGATGCAGCCCTTGTAGATGCCGCCGGCCGACGGCGTCGCGAGCAGGTAGGTCGACCCGCCGCTCGCGAACAGCGCCGGCGCGCCGAACCCGTCGAGCGCGGCGTCGATGTGCTGCGCCTCGGCCTGGCCGAGCAGGCGCGCGACGTAGTGCCAGCTGCCGGCGCGCGCGTCCTCGAGCAGGATCGTGCGCGCGCTCGCCGCACTCGGGGTGCCGCAGTAGATCGCGAGCCAGCGCGCGTCCGGCGCGGCGTAGAGCCCGGGCTCGGTCATCACGGCGCAATCGGCGAGCGCGGGATCGAGCTGGTCGACCCGGGTCTCGGGCGGGCCGATCACCGCGTCGTTGTAGGCCTGCACCGAGCTGGTGGTCGCGTAGCCCGCCGCCGCGAGCAGCTTGTGCTCCGGCGCGCTCGCGAGCAGGGTCGGCGACGCGGCCCGCTTCTCCGAGATCCACGAGTACTGGAACTGACGCTGGTCGGCGCCGCCGGTGGCGGCGATGATGTAGCGCTGCCAGTCGAGCCGCCACGCCTCGGCCGCGGGCGCTTGCGGATCGTAGATCAGCGTCGACACCTCGTGGTTCCAGTACGCCGTGACGCCGGCGAGCTCGGGCGGCGGCGTCGCGATCGCGGTCGACGCGTTGATCACGCCGGCGTCGCAGAACGTCGCGCCGCCGTCATCGGAGTAGGCCAGCCGGGTCGACACCAGGCCGAGGTCGCTCGGCCCGAGCGCGACGCTCGAGTAGGTCATCCACAGCCGGTCGCTCGCCGGATCCGCGGCGAAGCTCGGGTCGCCCGCGCCCTCGGCCTCGGCGTCGACCGGGATCGCGCGCGGATACGCGCCGGTCGCCGCGGCGCAGTGCGGCGCGTCGAGCGCGACGTCGGCGGTGTTGCCATCTGCCACGCGGGCGTCGATGGATCCACCACTGCCTCCGCCGCACGCGGCGGCGAACGCGGCTAACAGCGCGAGCCGGGGCACGATCGCCGTTCCTTGCACGCGGCGTGCGCGGTCACTCGGGCTGGAGGACGAACCAGTGGAACACCCGGTACGGCGCCTTCGCCTCGGTGCGCAGCTCGAGCTCGGAGGCTCCGGGCGCCGGCAACGCGAACGCGAGCTCGACGAACTGCCCCGCGGGCGCGGGCAGCACGACCGCGCCGAGCTGGGTGTCGCCGGCGTAGAGCCGGAGCTCGACCGGCTGGGTGATCGCCTCGTGAAAGCCGTAGCTGCGCTGGCCGCCGGTGCGGATCACGACGCGCGCCGGCTTGTGCGGATCGAGGTGGATCGTGAAGCGCTCGCCGCCGTCGCGGATCGTGCGGCCGCCGTCGATCACCAGGCCGTGATCGCCGACCTCGCGCTCGACCATCGACCACCGCGCGGTCGGATCGCCGAAGTGGCGGCGGCCCATCCGGCCGACCCAGCCGTGCGCGCGCTCGCTGTCGAGGTCCGCGATGTCGACGCGATCGACGATCGCCCAGCCCGCGTGATCCGCGAGCGGGCGCTCGCCGGTGCCGACGTGGTCCCAGGTCGCGGCGATCACCTGCATGTCGCCCTCGCCGACCAGCCGGCGCGCGTCGATCTGGCGGCCGAGCGGCGTGTGGAGCAGCACGTCGCCGAAGAACTCGGCGGTGCCGAGCCACGACGGGTAGTACGCGAAGTAGTCCGGCCGCTGCTCGGGCGGCAGGCGCTCGAGGAACTCGAAGCGCGCGCCGGGCCCGTTGTTGGCGATCGCCGCCTGGTGATCGGTGACCAGGCCGAGCATGTCGTAGACCGGACCGTCGCCGTAGTACGCGATCGCGCCGGCGTCGTGGAACATCACCCGCGCGCCGGGCAGCTTGCGGTGGATGTACTCGCCGATCGTGACGACCTGCGCGTTGGTGTCCATCGCGCCCTGCGCGTAGAGCCGCATGTCGGCGGGCAGCCGGGCGAGCGCCGCGTGCGCGTAGAGCGCGACGAGCAGCGCCGCGAGCGCGCTCCACGCGATCCGCACGGGACGGCCGAACGGATGGAACCAGTCGGCGGGCGGCGGCGCGAGCGCGCAGCCGGCCTGGAGCGCGAGCAGCGGGAACGCCGCCGCGATGTAGCGATAGTTCTGGAAGCTCCACTGCCCCGACGCCGCGATCACCGCGAGGATCAGCGCCGCGGGCGCGACGATCGCGATCGCGCCGACCAGGTAGCGGCGCTCGCGCCGCGCCCACAGCGCGATCCGCACCATCCCGACGATGCAGCACAGCGCGTAGGCGCGCGGCCACACCAGCGGGCTCGCAGCGTCCCAGAACAGGCCCTGCAGCATCCGCCCGGTCAGCATCCCGACGGTCTCGCGCCAGTACGTCCAGTCGAACCCGGGCAGATAGAAGTGGCTCTTCGCGACGCCGGTGTTCGGCATGAGGTGGCCGGCGAACACGCGGTTGGCGCACAGCCACGCGATCGGCGCGGCGAGCGGCGCGAGCCACCACGCCGCCGCGCGCAGCTCGCGATGCCATGCGCGCTGGACCGCGCAGCACGCGCAGATCGCGCCGACCAGCAGCATCGCCTCGGGGCGCGACAGCGCGAGCGCCGCGAGCACGATCCCGAGCCCGCGGGTCGGCGGCCCGGTGCGCTCGGCGCGCGCGAGCAGCAAGAGCGCGCCGACCGCGAGCGCGGCGGCGAACCCGACCTCCATCCCGGCGAGCGTGCACCACGCGAACGGCGCGACCAGCAAGACCAGCAGCCCCGCCGCCGCGCCGCACAGCTCGCCGACGAGCTCGCGGGTGAAGCGATACACGCCGAGCGCGACCGCGCCGTAAAGCAGCGCGCACACCAGGAACGACGCCCACACCAGCGCGTGGCCGCGCGCGCCGAGCGTCCACAGCGGCGCGAGCACCATCGGCCACAGCGCGCTGGTCGAGCCCGCCGAGTAGCCGCCGCCCGGGAAGTAGGTGAACGGCTGGCCGCGCCCGAACTGCTTGGCGTAGGTCAGGTAGATGTAGCTGTCGTCGAGCGGCAGCCCCATCGGATAGGTGTGCGCCAGCGTGGTCGCGACGAACCCCCACGCGACGATCGCGGCGATCACCGCGAGCGTCATCGTGAGCAGGATCCGCAGCTCGCTCGGTCGCGCTACGGCCATCCGACGCCCGGCGGCCGCACCGAGGCGAGCGCGACGTGCTGGAACCGGAACTCGCGCTCGCGCTTGTAGTCGCCGAGCAGCTCGAGCGCGAGCTCGTTGAAGTCGAGCGAGCGCACCCAGCGAAACCCGCAGTCGTAGAGCAGCGGCAGGATGTCGTCGGAGCCGAACCGGATCGGCTCGCCCATCGCGGCGACCTCGGCGGCGGTGTCGCGCGCCGCATCCGACTTGACCTGACCGGTCGCCAGCTTCTTGCCGACGAAGTCGAACGCGAGCAGCGAACGCGGCTCGAGCGCGCTCGCCAGCCGCGTCGCGGTCGCGCGCACCGCGGGCTCGGTGAGGTAGGGCACGACGCCCTCCCAGATCACGAGCGCCGGCTCGCGATCGACGAACCCGGTCGCGCGCAGCCGATCGATCGGATCCTCGCGCTCGAAGTCGCACGTCACGTAGCGCGCGGCGCCCTCCGGATAGCCCGGCAGCGCGCCGATCGCGGCGCGCTTGGCCGCCTGAGTCGCCGGATGATCGACCTCGAAGAACGTCGCACCGGCGCGCGGCAGCCGCGCCGCGCGGGTGTCGTAGCCCGCGCCGAGGATCACGATCTGCCGGATCGACAGCTGGTCGTACGAAAGCCCGACCACGCGATCGAGGTACGCGACGCGCAGCGCGAGCCAGTGCTCCATCGGCGGGAACCGCTGGTCGAAGAACCGCGCGTACTCGGGGCCCTCCGCGCCGGCCAGCGCCTCGGCCCAGCGGTCGACGAACAGCGGCCGCTCCCAGCGGCTCGCGCGCGCGCGGTACGCGCACACCATCAGCGCGGTCTTCGACGCGACGCTCGTGGCATCCACGCCGCGGTCTTATCACTTCTTCTCGAGGTGCGCGACCAGCCCGTTGTACGCCGCGGTCACCCGCATCGACAGCTCGGTCGCCGCCTTCTGCTTCTGCGGATTCCCCGCGTGCATGTCGGGGTGGTACTTGCGCATCAGCTGGCGGTACGAGGTCTTGATCTGCGAGAGCTCCGCGCCCGGCGTCAGATCGAGCACGCGGTACCACTCGACGAGCTGCGCCTCCGCGCTGCCCGGCCGGGGCGGCCGCGACGAGCTCGACGACGACGAGGTCGAGCTCGACGACGGCGGCGGGCTCCACGCGCCGCGCGCCGCCTGCTCCTTCATCCGGCGGAACGCGTCGTCGGCCGCCGCGCGCTGCTTGGCCTCGCGCTCGTCGCGCTCGCGGTGAACCCGCGCGCCGCGCTCGCGCGCCGCCCGCTCGCGCGCCGCCCGCGCCGCCGCGTTGCCGAGCGCCTGCTTCGCGAGCGGGTTGTCGGCCGGCTGCCTGGGCGCGCGCTCGCGCGCCGCCTTGCGCGCGGTCAGCTCGACGGCGAGCGCCGCGCTCTCGACGTGGGACAGCGGCTCGTCATCGACGATCACCAGCGAGGTCAGCTTCGACAGCCCGGACTGCGCACCCTCCAGGATGCGACGCGTGATACCCACGCGTCGACCATAGCATCACGGCGTGACGTAGGTCGTGATCACCTGCGCGAAGCCGTGGCCGTGGCCATCGCCGTCATCGCACTCGTCGTACCAGCCGTCGTGCTCGCGATCGCACGCGTGCGCCGCGCGGCGGTCGCCGCCGTCGCTGCACCAGCCGGCGTAGGTGAAGCCGCACAGCGTCTTGCCCGGGTTGGCGGGATCGGGGCGCGCGCACTCGCGATCGACCAGCTCGCCCGAGACGCCGTCGCGCTGGCCGTCGCCCTCGCAGGCGATCCACACCAGGTGCCCCGGCCCGTCGAACATGTCGCCGTAGAACGCGCCCTCCTGCACCGAGTACGCCTGCGCCTCGGAGCGCGAGACCACGAGCGCGTGGTTGGCGCCGCGCAGCGAGATCTCCTCGGGTAGGCCGAAGCCGTTGACCCGGGAGAACATGCACGCGCTCACCCAGCCCCTGCCGTCGGCATCGAGCGGATGATGCAACCACTCCGGCGCGAGCCCGACCGAGCCGTCGAACGAGCAGGTGCCGTGCTCGCAGGTGTACGGCGTCGCCGGCGGTGCGCTGTCGGGCGCACCGGTGTCGTAGGCGACCAGCGTGACGTCGGCGGGGATCGCGCAACCGATCACGAACGACAGCAGCAGGCGGCCATCGGCGGTCCCGACCAGCGCCTTGGTGGTGAGCTCGTTGATCTCGAGCTCGTTGGACGAGATCAGGTTCGACGAGATCAGGTTCGACGAGATCAGGTTCGACGAGATCAGGTTGGACGAGATCAGGTTCGACGAGATCAGGTTCGACGACTTGAGATCGTCGTCGCTCGAGCTCTCGGTTGGCTCGGTCGCGCACGCCACGAGCGAACATGCCGCGACCACTAGGAGCGTCCTCATGAGCACCTCTGCGCGAATGATGACGCCTCACTCGCGCCCGACGCAATGTTGTCATCCGTGCGCAGCTCGACGAGGACGTGGGCCTGTCACCTACTCGAGCTCGGGCGCGAGCCAGAGCCCGATGTTGAGCGGGTAAGGCGCCCAACCCTCCACGTCCAGTGCGGGTCCGTCGACCACACCGCCGCAGATCGTCGCGCGGCTCACGCCGAGTGCGATCCTGGCTCCGGCAAGCTCGCGCAGCTTGTGGACGAGCGCGGCGATCTCGATCCGGCCGTGCTCGGCGACGGCGGTGAGGCTATCTGGTGCGGTGAGCGCGATCGTGAGCCCCGCCGCGATCGCGATGCTCGCGGCACCCGCCAGCTCGGCCGGACCACCCTCGACATAGAGTGCGAGCGCGCAGACCTCGCCGCCGCGCTCGGCCGGCGTCACGACCTCGCGCAGCGCATCGAGGAAGTCGTACGCGGTGGCGAACCGTTGATCCGGCTCGGGCGCGAGCGCGCGCGCGATCGGCTCGTCGAGCTTCGGATCGATGTCGACCTTGGCCGACGGCCGCGGCCGCGCGCCGTGCACTTGTAGATAGCTCTGCACGACGCCGGGCGCCCCGCCGAACGCCGGTGCGCCGGTGAGCATGTGATAGACCAAGAGGCCGAGCGCGTAGACGTCGGTGCGCGGGTCGACTGCCTGGCCGCGGATCTGCTCCGGCGCCATCGCCGCCGGCGTGCCGAGCATGCTGCGCGACGAGGTCAGGCCCGGGCCTTCGTCGTCGAGCAGCTTGACCAGGCCGAAATCGAGCAGCACCGGGCGCGGGCCCTGCGCGTCGTGGCCGAGGATCACGTTCGACGCCTTGACGTCGCGGTGGACCAGGCCGCGGCCGTGCGCGGTGGCGAGCGCGTCGCACAGCGGCGCGACGATCGCGACGGTCTCGGCCGGCGACAGCGCGCCGCGCTCGTGGATGACGTCGCGCAGGCTCGGGCCGTCGATGTACTCGAGCACGAGGTACGGCCGATCGTCGGCGAGCGTGCCGTGATCGTAGGCGCGCACCACGCTGCGGTGATCGAGCCGCTCGATCGCGGCGAGCTCGCGCTGGAACCGGATCAGCGCGTCGCGCGAGCGGATCAGCTCGAGGTGCAGCACCTTGATCGCGACCAGGCTGCCGTCGTCGCGGGTCGCGCGCCACACCTGGCCGAACCCGCCCTCACCGATCAAGCGATCGACGCGATAGCCGGGGATCGCGGGCGCAGAAGCGGCGACAAGCGAGTCGGACTTGGGCCGCCTGTTCCTGCTGCTGCTCATTTCACCGCTGCTTTGCATCGTAACGCCGCGTGCACCGCGAGCGCCACGTGTGGGAAGGTGTGTGTCGCCGCTACAGATCGTGGAGCCGGTGTCGCCAGAACGCATCGCCGGCCGCCATGTGGCGAGCTGCCGCGCGGGTCGCCCGGTCGAGCGCGCCGGCGCGATGGGCGAGCGCGAGCTGCTCGAGGTGCAGCGTGACGGCAAACCCCGCGAGCCCGGCGCGCTCGGCGGTCAGCCGGGCCAGCGCGGCGTCCCAACCGGCGCGGCCGGTCGCCGCGCGCAGCACCGCGAGCTGCGTCGCCTCGCCGGGGTTGTCGCTCGCGAGCGCGTCGATCAGCTCACCGAGCTCGGCGGCCTCGCCGCGCGCTGCGAGCACGCGCGCGAGCAGCCAGCGATCCGGCCGCGTCGTGCCCTCGCCGGCGCGGCTCTGCAGCGCGAGGCTGCGCCGCGCCAGCCGCAACGCCTCGTCGAGCTCGCCGCGCCATAGCCGCAGCTCGGCGAGGTTGTAGGTCGGCACGCGCTCGAGGTGGGCCTGGCCGCTCTCGCGCGCGAGCTGGATCACCGCGCGCAGATCGTCCTCGCCGCGCGCCGGCTCGCCGCGCGCCGCCCACAGGAACGCGCGGTTGCCAAGCGCGGCCGCGAGGTGAAACCGGTCACCGCGCTCGGTGCACGTCGCGATCACCTCGGCGAACACGCGCTCGGCTTCGTCGGGCTCGCCGTGCTCGCTCAGCATCGGGCCGAGCAGGATGCCGGCGATCGTGGCGGTCTCGTCGCGTCCCGCCGCGCGCGCCGCGGCGTACACCGCCCGCAGCGGCGCGATGCATGCCGGGCTGCCCGCGCGATACACCGCGCGCGCGTCCGCGAGGTCGAGCTCGAGCGCGAGCGCCGGCTCGCCGGCCAGGCCGAGCCGGCGACGCGCCGTGGCCGCCGCCTCGCGCGAACGCTCGAAGTCCTCGCAGAAGTCGAGCGCGGTCGCCTGCTCGATCATCGCCTCGACCTCGAGCGCGACCTCGCCCGAGTCGGCGGCGCACGCGATCGCGGCCTCGAGATCGATCAGCGCCTCGCGCATGCGCTGCATGCGGTAGCGCGCGCGCCCGCGGCCGAGCAGCGCGCGGCCGCGCGCGGGATCGCGGTCGTCGAGCTGGCGCAGCGCCGCCGACCACGCTTGATCGGCGTCGAGCGGATGGTGGGCCGCCAGCGCGCGCGCGCCCAGCCGGGCGAACGCGTCGGCGGCGATCCGGCGCTCGCCGGCCGCCTCGGCGTGGCGCGCGATTCGCGCCGCGTCGTCGGCGGCGCGCGCGTGATCGAGCGCGGCCTGGTGGAGCACCAGCCGCTCGGCCTCGTCGGTGGTCGCGTACACCCCGTCCTCGACCAGCGGCTCGCGGAAGCGATGGCCGTGCTCGCTCGCGACCAGCACGCCGGCGCGCACCAGCTCGCGCAGCCCGACGTCGACGTCGATCGTGGTGGTCGCGCCGCCGCGGCGCTCGACCGCGTCGAGGATCGCGACCAGCTCGTCGCGGCCGAGCTCGCCGCCGAGCACGGCGCACAGCCGCGCCAGCGCGACCAGCTCGGCGCCGAGCCCGCGCAGCGCGCGCGCCGCGAGCCACGGTCCGAGCGCGGCCGGCTCGAGCTCGTCGAGCGCGCTGGTGTCGAGGAACATGCCGCCGCCGTCGCGCGCGCGGATCGCGCCGCGCTCGTGGATCTGGCGGGCGAGCGCGGCGAGGTGGAGCGGATTGCCGTGAGCGAGCGCGGCGAGCTGGCGCAACGCGCGCAGTGGCGGATACTCGGCCGGGCGAAGCAGCTCCGCCGCGAGCGCGACCGCGGCGTCCTCGTCGAGCGGCGCCAGCACGTCGGCGCGGTGACGCTCCGCGCGCGCGCCGAGCTGCGGCCGCCGCGCCTCGAGCCGAGGCGACGCGACGCCGAGCACCCACAGTGGCAGCGCCTCGCCGCCGAGCGTGGCGTACTCGAGCGCGTCGAGCAGCTCGTGGTCGGCGTGGTGGAGGTCGTCGACGATCACCGCGAGCGGCTGCGCGCGCGCCGCGGCACGCAGCGCGTCGCCCAGGCCGCGCACGATCGCCGCGTCCTCGAGCCGCGCGCCGAGCTGCTCGGCGAGCGCGAGCTGCGCCGGCCGGCCGGTGCCCGGCGCGGGCACGTCGATCCGGCACACCCGCACGCCGAGCTCGTCGAGGCGGCGCGCGAGCGCCGCGGCGACCGCGGTCTTGCCGACGCCGGCGTCCCCGACCAGCAGCGCGAACGCCGGGCCGCGCGCCGGCGTGATCGCCGCCGCGGCGTCGGCCGCGAGATCGGTCAGCAGCGCGTCGCGCCCGACCAGCTCGGCCGCCGCGCGATCCTCGGCGAGCTCGCGCAGGCCATCGCCGAGCGCGCTGTCGCGGGTCGCGACCTGCGCCACCGCCGCGAGCGCGCGCGTCGCGATCACGCCGGTCCACGGCCTGCCGGGCAGCCAGCTCTCGGGATGATCGACCGACGCGCCGCGCGGGATCGCCGCGCCGCCGGCGGTCTCGACGCGCAGCGCGTCGAGGTGGAGCGCGACCCGCGCGCCGTGCGCCGCGAGATCGCGCGCGGCCGCGATCGCGACGCTCGCCGGATCCGCGTGGTCGCCGCCGAGCACCGCCGCGAGCACGCGCCGGCCGCGCTGCGACACGATCACGAGCCGACGCGCGAGCACCAGGCCGAGCAGCGCGCGATCGACCCGCGGCAGCTCCGTCCACAGCAGCACGACCGGCTGCTTGCCCTCGCGCAGCATCGACACCGACGCCGAGCGCACCGGCGAGCGCTCGTCGACCGCGGCGGCGAGTCGCGCGCGCACCTCGGCCGCGCTCGCCGGCCGCCGCGCCGGTTGCTTGGCGAGGCAGTCGAGGATCACCGCCTCGACCGCGGCCGAGACCTGGACCAGCGCGCCGAGCCGCGGCGGACGCAGCGCGGTGTGCGCGCGCTCGAGCGCGACCGCGTCGCCGAGAAACGGCGGGCGCCCGGCGAGCAGCTCGTAGGCGACGCAGCCGAACGCGTACAGATCGCTGCGCTCGTCGACCGCGGCCGAGTCGGCGAGCTGCTCGGGGGGCATGTACTCGAGCGAGCCGACCTGGGTGGTCGCGCGCGTCGGATCGTCGCGGTCGATCGGCAGCTTGCGGGCGAGCCCGAGGTCGAGGATCGTCACGCCGCCGCCGCGCGCGACCAGGTTGTCGGGCTTGAGGTCGCGATGGACCAGGTGCGCCGCGTGGACGCGCTCGAGCGCGTCGAGCACGCTGCCGGCGAGCGCGAGCGCGTCGTGCGCGCGGATCGGGCCGACCGCGACCAGCTCGCCGAGCGTCGCGCCCGCGATCCGCTCCATCTCGATCCACCCGCGGCCGTCGGAGCTGACGCCGCTCGCGTGAACGCGAGGCACCGCGGGCGCGCCGATCGCGGCGAGCGCCTCGGCCTCCCGCGCGATCCGCGCGCGCGCCAGGTCGTGGCTCGCGTGTGCGATCTTGAGCACGCGGTCGGGTGCGAGCTCCCAGACCGACGCGAAGCCGCCCGCGCCGAGACACGCGCCGATCGGCACGTGCCACATCGGCGGCGCGAGGTCGACACGCGCCGCCGGTGCGGGCGCTCCTCCGTGCACCGCACACGGCTGTCCGGGTTTCAGACGGCGATGACACCCGGCGCAGCGAGCCACGCGACCAATGTACCGCCAACGTGATAACGTGGGGGGTGGTGCTCGAACACGTGATCGAGGCGATGGTGGATGCGGTGGTGGTGGTGGACGCCGCGGGCCGGATCACCCACGCGAACACGTCGACCGCGGAGCTGTCCGGCTTCACGCGCGACGAGCTGATCGGCATGGCGGTCGGCCAGCTGCTGGTCGACGACAACTCGGGGCTGCGCACCGTGGTGCGCCAGCGCATCGCGGACGGTCGCGTGCTGCGCCGCGAGGAATCGTGGCTGGTCGCCCGGAGCGAGGAGCGCATCCCGGTGTCGGTCACCGGCTCGCCGGTCCACGACGCCGCCGGCGCGCTGGTCGGGATCGTGCTGGTCGCGCGCGACGTCCGCGAGATGCGCGCGCTGCTCGCCGAGCTGCGCGAGGCCAACGCGAGGATCGAGCAGAAGCTCGACGACACGCGCTCGATGCTGGTCCACGCCGAGCGCCACGCCACGCTCGGCACGCTCGCCGGCGGCATCGGCCACGAGCTGCGCAACATCGCGCAGGTCCAGGTCGCCGCGGTCGACGAGCTCGAGCTCGCGCTCGACGCGCGCGAGGAGGTCACCGACCTCGTGCGCGACCTCCTGCCCGATCTGCGGCGCGTCGCCGAGCACACCACGCTGCACGGCCAGAAGCTGCTCCAGCTGTCGCGCCCCGGCCCCGACCGCGTCGAGCCGCTCGACCTGCGCGACGTGGTGCGGGACGTCCGCGAGATGCTGGGCCTCGCCGGCAAGCTCGGCCGGGTCGAGGTCGTGCTCGAGCTCGGCGAGCGGCCGCTCCACGTCACGGTCAACCGCACGCGGATCGAGCAGATCCTGGTCAACCTGGTGACCAACGCGGTCGACGCGATCGGCAAGAACCGCGGCACGGTGACGATCGCCGTGATGCCCAGCCGCGACGGCACGCGGGTCGCGTGTCAGGTGCGCGACACCGGCGGCGGCATCCCGCCCGAGCAGGTCGACCGCATCTTCGAGCCGTTCTTCACGACCAAGGGACCCGAGCGCGGCACCGGCCTCGGCTTGCCGGTCGCGCGCGAGATCGTGGCGAGCTACGGCGGCCGGCTGGTCGTCGAGAGCGTGGTCGGCCGGGGCACGACGTTCGCGTTCGATCTGCCGCGCTAGCGGGCTAGGCCTGGGCGATTGCAGTAGAACGTAGGCATGAAGTCCCCCGTGGATGAGGAGGCGCTCGCGCGCATCCACGCGCAGCACGCTCGTCTGTGCTCGCCACAGGTGACGCTCGCGCCGCGCGAGCCGGTGTCGATCGAGACGTTCCGGACGGTGATCACGGCCGCGTTCTGGGCGAGCCTGCGGAGCGACGAAGGCCGTCCGACGCGCGCGCGGATCGCGGTGGTGCCCGAGGCCGCGGTCCCCAGCTACGCGCTCCAGCGTCCGGTCCGGCTCTCGGAGGCGACCATCGCGCGTCTCGCACCGGCCGTACCGGCGCGCGGCGTGATCGTCGCGGCAGAGACCGACGACGGCGTCGCGATCACCGGGATCGAGCCGAACGCCGTGCTCGAACCGACCACGAGCGTGGTCGTCGAATGCGACGCGCCGGGGATCGTCCGCGTCGGGCTCGGCGTGTTCCAGCCCTACGTCGTGTTCTCCGGTCAGGACACCATGTTCACCGAGGCACCGCGGCACACGACGCTCGCCGCGCACCTGCAGCGCATTCTGCCCCGACCGCGCGCCGGGGACGACCTGCTCGAGACCCAGGCGATCTGGCACGAGTGCATCGCCCTCGCGGATCTGGCGAGAGAGATCGTGCTCGGGGGACATGGCGGCACCCTGCTCGTCGTGCCCGACGAGCACGGCGAATGGATGGAATCGCTCGATCCATATCCCTTCCGACTCGCTCGGCCGGATTCGTCCGTGCCGGATGCGATCCGGAGAGAGCTGAGCGACACCGCGACCCAGGGCGACGCGATCGACCGGCTGTTTGCATGTAGCCTCTCGGACGACGAGAAGACCGCGATCATGGCCGGCATGGCCCCGACGTCGTGGCACCCGCAGGACATGTCCAGGATCGCGAGCCTGGCCGCGGTGGACGGCGCGGTCGTGGTCAGCCCCGACGTCCACGTGTTCGGGTTTGGCGCGAAGATCAAGATCAAGGACCAAGCCGTCGAGGTCCGCGCGATCGAGCCAGCGACGCAGCACCAGGCGATCGCGACCATCGATCTGGAGGCACTGGGTGGGACTCGCCACCAATCCGCCGCGCGCTTCGTCGCCGCCCATCACGAGACGGTCGCGATCATCGCATCGCAAGATCGTCGGCTCTCCGTCGCCGCGTGGAGCGCGGAGCACGAGGCAGTCCTCGTCCTGCGCAACGTGCAGTGGTGGACGTGATCAGCTGGCCTGCATGAGCTCGATCATCCCGTCGCCGACCTTCTTGCCCCGCAGCACGCGATAGTCCGCGCCCCATTGCTCGACCAGCAGCGTGTCTTCTCCCGGCGCGTTGTACAGCCACCACCGGCAGCGCTCGACCTGGCCTTCGGGGCGATCCTTCTTGGCCTCGCCGAGCGCGCCGACGTCGCCGTGCAGCTCGCAGGTCGCGGTGCCGCGCTTGTCGAGCGCGTAGCGGACCTCGCCGATCACGATCGCCTCGGGCGGATAGCCCGCGATCGGCTGGCTGTCGTCGGGGGCGAGCAGCCGCATCGCGCCGGCGCCCGCGCGCTCGATCCCGACCACCAGCCAGCGCACGTCCTTGTCGTCGACCACGCGCCCGGCGATCCAGCGATGGCCATCCTCGTCGTAGCCGATCGTCCCCTCGACCAGGAAGTCCTTGCCGTCGATCGTCAGGATGTCGTTGACCCGGAGGTCGCGCACGGTGCGCTCGAGCAGGCGGTCGCTGCCCGCCGCGAGCTGCTTCTGGCCGGCGCCCGGCAGCGCCTTCCTGCGCTCGCTCGCCGCGATCCCGACCGCGGCGACGCCGCCGATCACGGTGAGCACGACGAGCAGGATCCAGATCACCCAGGCACTATCCACGCCGCGCTGCACCATTGCAATCGCGCGCGGCGCCTTGACACCCCGTCGGGGCGCACGTAACACCCAGCCATGGTCGCTGTCCCCGCACAAGACGATCTGCGGCGCGTGCTCGATGACGACGGCAAGCCGTTGCCCGGCGCCAAGCTGCCGAGCATCCCCGACGCGACGCTCCAGCGCATCTTCGACAAGATGATGCTGGTCCGCATCATGGACGACCGCATGATGCGGCTGCAGCGTCAGGGCCGGCTCGGCTTCTACATGAAGGCGATCGGCGAGGAGGCCAGCCACTTCGCGGTCGCACCGCTGCGCGACGGCGACTGGATCTTCCCGAGCTACCGCGAACAGGGCGCCTGGTTCTGGCGCGGCTACACGATCCAGCAGTTCATCGATCAGCTGTTCGGTAACGCCGACGACCCGACCAAGGGCCGGCAGATGCCGGTGCACCACTCGGCGGCGTGGCTGAACCTGGTCTCGATCAGCTCGCCGGTCGGAACGCAGATCCCGCAGGCGGTCGGCGCGGCGTACGCCGCCAAGGTGATGGGCAAGGACGACGTCGCGATGGTGTTCTTCGGCGAGGGCACGTCGTCGACCGGCGAGTTCCATGTCGGGATGAACTTCGCCGGGGTGTGGAAGGCGCCGTGCATCTTCCTGTGCCGCAACAACGGCTGGGCGATCAGCGTGCCGACCGCGAAGCAGACCGCGGCCAAGTCGTTCGCGGCCAAGGCGGTCGGCTACGGCATGCCCGGGGTCCGGGTCGACGGCAACGACCTGCTCGCGGTGTGGCAGGTCGCGAGCGAGGCGATCGAGCGCGCGCGCGCCGGCGAGGGCCCGACGCTGATCGAGGCGCTGACCTACCGGGTGCAGGGCCACTCGAGCTCGGACGATCCGTCGGTGTATCGCGATCCCAAGGAGCCCGAGGTGTGGGAGCAGAAGGATCCGTTGAACCGGCTGCGCGCCTACCTGCGCCACCGCGGCCTGTGGACCGAGGGCTGGGAGAAGGAGCTCGCCGAGCGCTACAACCAGGAGATCACCGACGCGCTCGCGGCGGCCGATCACAAGCCCGCCCCGCCGATCGAGAGCCTGTTCGACGACGTCTACGAGGAGCTGCCGTGGAACCTGCGCGAGCAGCGCAGCTACCTCCTGGCGCAGGCCCGCACCAAGAACCCGCACCACCACGGATAGCCATGCCGACCATGAACATCATCGAAGCGGTGCGCAGCGCGCTGCAGACCCAGATGCGGATCGATCCGCGCGTCGTCGTGCTGGGCGAGGACGTCGGCAAGTTCGGCGGCGTGTTCCGCGCGACGAGCGGCCTCTACGACGAGTTCGGCGCCGACCGCGTGATCGACACGCCGCTCGCCGAGGCCGGGATCATCGGCACCGCGATCGGGATGGCGCTCTACGGCCTGCGCCCGGTGCCCGAGATCCAGTTCGGCGACTTCATCTTCCCGGCGTTCGATCAGATCGTGAACGAGCTGGCGAAGTTCCGCTATCGCTCGGGGGGCCAGTACCCCTGCCCGGTCGTGATCCGCACGCCGGTCGGCGGCGGGATCCGCGGCGGTCACTACCACTCGCAGTCGCCCGAGGCGCTGTTCATCCACACGCCCGGCCTGAAGATCGTCGCGCCGAGCAATCCGTACGACGCCAAGGGCCTGTTGCTCGCGTGCATGCGTCAGAACGACCCGGTGCTGTTCATGGAGCCCAAGCGCATCTACCGGGCGGCGAAGGGTGACGTGCCCGACGGCGAGTACACGCTCGAGCTCGGCAAGGCCGCGATCGTGCGCGAGGGCACGCAGGTCACGCTGCTGGCGTGGAGCGGCATGGTGGTGATCGCCGAGGAGGCCGCGAAGAAGGCGGCCGAGGCCGGGATCTCGGTCGAGGTGATCGATCTGCGCACGCTGATGCCGTTCGACATCGACACCATCCTCGCCAGCGTGCGGAAGACCGGGCGCTGCGTGATCGTCCACGAGGCGGTGCGCACCTGCGGGTTCGGCGCCGAGCTGATCGCGTCGATCCAGGAGCGGGCGATCGAGCACCTCGAGGCGCCGATCGTGCGGGTCACCGGGTTCGACACGCCGTTCCCGTATTCGCTCGAGCACGAGTACATGCCCAACCCCGATCGCGTGGTCGGCGCGATCCGCCAGACCCTGGAGTGGTAGCGATGGCGTTCGACTTCTACATGCCGGACATCGGCGAGGGCGTGGTCGAGGGCGAGATCGTCGCGTGGAAGGTCAAGGAAGGCGACAAGGTCCGGCTCGACCAGCCGATCGTCGAGGTCATGACCGACAAGGCGACGGTCGAGCTGCCGTCGCCGCGCGCCGGGACGATCGCGAAGATCAACTACAAGGACGGCGAGATCTGCCCGGTCGGCAAGGTGCTGGTCGTGATCGACGAGGACGCCGGCGCGGCCAGGCCCGCGAGCGCGCCCGCGCCGAAGTCCGCGCCGGCGCCGGCCGCGACCACGATGGCGATGGCCCGGACCACCGCGATCGAGGTGGTCGACGTGTCCAGCGATCGCGCGCGCGTGCTCGCGACGCCGGCGACCCGCCGGCTCGCGCGCCAGATCGGCGTCGAGATCGGCCGCGTGCCGCCGACCGGCAAGCACGGCCGGGTCACGACCGACGACGTCAAGCGGTTCAAGGACCACGGCGCGGCCGCGCCCGCCGCCAAGCCGACGCCGGTCGCGATCGCCAGGGGTGGGCCCGAAGCCGAGGAGCGGATCCCGCTGCGCGGCATGCGCAAGCGGATCGCCGAGACCATGGCGCGCTCGGTCCACACCGCGGCGCACTTCACGTACGTCGAGGAAGTCGACATGACCGAGCTGGTCGCGGTGCGCGAGCGCGCGAAGGCGCGCGCGGCCGAGCGCGGCGTCAGGCTCAACTACCTGCCGTTCATCGTCAAGGCGGTGGTGTCGGGCCTCAAGAAGTGGCCGATGCTCAACGCGTCGCTCGACGAGACCACGCAGGAGATCGTGCGCAAGAAGTACTATCACATCGGGATCGCGGCGCAGGGCCCGCAGGGCCTCGCGGTCTCGGTCGTGCGCGACGCCGACAAGCGCTCGATCTTCGATCTGTCGAAGGAGATCGATCGGCTCGGCGAGGCGGTGCGCCAGGGCACCGCGACGCGCGACGAGCTGCTCGGCTCGACGTTCACGATCAGCTCGCTCGGCAAGCTCGGTGGCCTGCACGCGACGCCGATCATCAACTTCCCCGAGGTCGCGATCCTCGGCGTCCACAAGATCGAGGAGCGTCCCGCGGTGCGAGGCGGTCAGATCGTCGCGCGCCACCTGATGAACCTGTCGATCTCGGTCGACCACCGCCTGGCCGACGGCTGGGACGGCGCGATGTTCGTCCAGGACGTGAAGGCCCTGCTCGAGGACCCGACGACCATGTTCATGGAGATGGTCTGACATCGCTGTCAGGGAGGGCCGGCGCCCGCCGGACCTCCCGCCGCTAAGCGCCCGAGATCGCGGCCTGCCGGACTGGCCCCGGCGTTGCGATAGAGCCGGGCATGCGTAGCCTCCTCGCCTTGTTCGCGCTCGGTTCGGCCACCCTGCTCACCGCCTGCCCGCTCGGCTGCGGCGGGTTCTCGGGCGGCGATGACCGGGTCTACCAGCGCAACAACACCGACCAGCTGATCCTCTGCGACAACGGCGGGTTCGTGGTGACCACACCCGGCGAGACGCTGCAGGGCACGTACGTCTACACCGTGCCGGGCAGCGCGGGCACCTTGACCGGCTATGGCGTCGAGGGCGACACCGGCCAGGTCGCGTTCCACCTGCAAGATAATGATGACGGCACGGTCACCACGCCCGAGCTCGGCGCGCAGCCGTGGCAGTCGGAGTCGCTCGACCAGACCGAGCTCGACCACGCGAACCTCGCGTGCAAAAACCTCGAGAGCCAGGCGTGGTGGACGAATGATTGAGCTATGTTGCGTGCATGGTGCACGCGGCCACCACGGAAGCGCCCGACGCGCTCGCCTACTTCGACGGTGACGACGAGACCAAGGCGCGCGGGCTGTTCCAGCTCGTGCGCGAGGACGGCACGCCGATCGACGAGGACGCGCTGGGCCGGGTCGATCGCACGCTCGCCCGCCGGATGTTCTACGCGATGCTGCGCATCCGCGTGATCGACGCGCGGATGATGGCGCTGCAGCGCCAGGGCCGGATCGGCTTCTACGGCGAGGCGCTCGGCCAGGAGGCTGCGATCGTCGGCTCGGCGCTGGCGAGCGCGCCCGAGGACTGGATCGTGCCGGCGCTGCGCGAGGCCGGCGTGGGCCTTACCCGCGGCATGCCGCTCGATGTCTACCTCGCCCAGATCTTCGGCAACGCCGAGGATCTGTCGAAGGGCCGCCAGCTGCCGTGCCACCCGTGCGACCGCGACCACCACTACGTCGTGATGTCGTCGTGCGTGTCGACCCAGGTGCCGCACGCGGTCGGCATCGCGATGGCGATGAAGATCGCCGGCGACCGCGGCAAGGTGTGCTTCGGCTTCATGGGCGACGGCGGGACGAGCGAGCCCGACTTCCACGTCGCGCTCAACTTCGCCGGGGTCACGCGCGCGCCGTGCGTGCTGATCTGCCAGAACAACCAGTGGGCGATCTCGACGCCCGGCTCGCTCCAGACCGCGGCCGAGACGATCGCGCTCAAGGGCCTGGGCTACGGCGTCGAGTCGCTGCGCGCCGACGGCAACGACGTGCTCGCCGTGCACGCCGCGGTCGACCGCGCCGCCGCCAAGGCGCGGCGCGGCGATGGCCCGACGTTCATCGAGCTCGTCACCTACCGGGTCAGCGCGCACAGCTCGTCCGACGATCCGTCGCGCTATCGCGACGAGTCGGTCACCGAGGTGTGGCGCCACCAGAAGGATCCGCTGCACCGCCTCGAGGCGCTGATGGTCCGGCGCGGCTGGCTCGCGAGCGACGAGCGCGAGGCGCTGACCGCGCAGCTCGAGGCCGAGGTCCGCGCCGCGATCGCGCGCGCCGATCACGTGCCGCTGCCGCCGCTCGCGTCGCTGTTCGACGACGTCTACGAGCAGCCGGGCTGGCTGCAGCGCGAGCAGCTCGCCGAGCTCGAGGCCGCGCCGCGCGCCAAGTCACCGCACCAGCACTAAAGCGCCACACAGGATCTGATCGGTTGGGGCCGCCGATCCGAGGTACTAGCTCGATCGACGGCGGTGGCGGGTTGGCGTGGAAGTCGCACGCCGCGCGAACGAGTGTGTGGCTGGGACAGTGCGACACCGCGCGCGACCGCGCTCGCTAACAACGAGTCAGCGCGCCGAGCTGGTCGGCACCGGCGGCGGCGCGTACATCGAGATCATGGCGCGCTTCCTGGTGCTCGCAGCGATGCTCGCGGGATGTCTGTCACATACCCACGGTGCGGTCGAAGGCGGCGCGCTCGGCCGCGTCGTGATCTATCGCAACGGCGTGGCGTTCTACGAGCGCCACGCGACCGCGGTCGACGGCAAGCTCGCGGTGCGCGTGCCGCGCGACCGGGTCGACGACTTCCTCAAGTCGCTGACCGTGTTCGACGCGCACACCAAGAAGCCGGTGTCGGTGACCATCCCCCGAAAGGAGGCCGACAACGCGAGCTTTCTGACGATGACGCTCGAGACCGCGCAGCCACGCGCCGACGTGCTGCTCACGTACGTCACCGAGGCGCCGGCGTGGAAGCCGAGCTATCGCGTCGCGATCGGCGCGAACGGCAAGGTCATGTTCGAGGGCTGGGCGATCGTCGACAACGTGTCGGGCGAGGACTGGAAGCACGTGCTGGTCGGCGTCGGCGCGAGCTCGGCGCTGTCGTTTCGCTACGACCTGTGGAGCGTGCGGCGGATCGATCGCGACCTGTTACAGGGGGACGACCGGTTCGCCGTGGCGCCGCCGACCGGGGTCTCACCATACGACCAGACCGGCGCCAGCGAGGAGCTCGTCGCGCTCGATCCGAGCGAGGTCCGCGGCGACGCGGTGGCGCCGCCCGCCAAGCCGGCCGGCGCGACGATCGCCGGCGCGGTCACCGATGCCAAGACCGGCGCGCCGCTGGTCGGCGTCACCGTGGTCGCGACCTCGCCGGCCGGCACGGCGAGCGCGCTCAGCGACGAGCGCGGCGGGTACGCACTCGAAGGGCTCGCCGCCGGCACCTACGAGCTCACGTACTACTACGGCAATGTCCAGGTCGCCCATCCCGGCGTCGCCGTGGCGGCGGGCGACCACGTGACGCTCCCGCAGAAGCTCAAGGCCGAGACCGGCGGCGAGGTCATCGCGGTCACCGGCCACGCGCCGCAGGTCGACCAGGCGTCGACCGCCCAGGGCATCACGATCGACAAGGACTACATCCAGAACGTGCCGGTCCCGAGCCGCACGTTGGACAGCGTCATCGCCACGGCCGCCGGCAGCACGAGCGACGAGAACAGCTACGTGGTCGACGGGGTGAACACCAGCGCGATCTCGTCCGCGCCGCCACCGCCTCCGCCGGTCCAGGTCGGCGACGCCAAGCTGCGGGGCGTGGTCGCCAGGCTGCTCGCCGCCCACAAGGACGTCGTGATCGAGAGCCACGCGACGACGCCGGCCGAGGCCGCCACGCGCGCGCAGGCGGTGCGCAACAAGCTGGTCGACGATGGCGTGCCGGCGGCGCGCATCCGCGTGGTGCCGAAGGTCGGGCCGAGCGAGTCCGGCATTCGCCTGCTCGCGGTCGCGCCGGGCGCCCCGCCCGAGACCGCGCCCCCGTCGGCGCGCCCGACCGGCCCCGACGCGCCGGTCGGCGAGAGCCACTTCGTCGCCGACCGGCCGATGAACGTGCCGGCCGGCACGAGCGCGATGGTCTCGATGGTCCATCAGGAGACCACCGGCGGCGTGGTCTACCTCTACGATCCGATCTCGGATCGCGGCGACGCGCGCTACGCGTTCAAGGCGGTCCGGCTCGACAACCCGACGCCCGACACGCTCGAGCCCGGACCGGTCACGGTGTACGGCGACGACCGGTTCATCGGCGAGGGCATCACCGAGCCGGTGCCGCCGCACGCCTCGGTGGTCGTGCCGTTCGCGCTCGATCGCCAGATCGTGGTCTCGCACGACGAGCGCGACTCCGATCAGATCGCGAAGCTGGTCACCGTGCAGCGCGGCATCGTCACCGCGGAGCTCCAGCACCGCCGGCGGACCCGGTTCAGCGTCACCAGCCGGCTCACCACGCCCGCGAAGGTCTACCTGCGTCATCGCCTGCAAAGCGACTGGACGCTGGTCGACGCGCCGCCGCGCTCGCTCCAGCTCGGCGACTCGAAGCTGTTCGAGGTCGACGTCGCGCCGGGCGAGACCAGGTACGTCGACATCACCGAGGCCACGCCGGTCGAGCGCAAGCTCGAGCTCGGCTCGGGCGACGCGCTCGACCTGATGCACGCCTACGTCGACGAGCCCGACGCGTCGCCCGCGCTCAGGGTCCAGCTCGAGGCGATGCTCGCCACCCACCGCGACGCGATGGACCTCGAAGACAAGCTCGCGACGCTGCGCGAGCAGCTCGGCGAGTACCGCGCGCGCGCCGGCGAGCTCCACGCGCAGCTGGTCACGCTCAAGGCGGTCAAGACCGGCGGCGATCTGATGGTCGCGCTGCGCCAGAAGCTCGCCGACACGTCGGAGGCCGTACAGAAGGCCACGATCGCGATCGTCGACACCGAGGAGCAGCTGATGCTGCTGCGCGTGAAGTTCCAGAACCAGCTCGCCGACCTGCACCTGACCGACGCGACCGCCCCGATCGCCGCGCACTGACGGCGTGGTATAGCGCCGGCATGGCGCAAGAACGTTACGACGCGGTCGTGATCGGCGCGGGACCGGGCGGCTATCCCGCCGCGATCCGGCTCGGCCAGCTCAAGGTCAAGACCTGCGTGATCGAGCGCGAGTACATGGGCGGGGTGTGCCTCAACGTCGGCTGCATCCCGAGCAAGGCGGTGATCCACGCGTCGAAGATGTTCGACAAGATGTCGCACGCCGACGACCTCGGGATCTCGATCGCGGGCAAGCCGACGATCGACATGACCAAGCTCCAGACCTGGAAGGGCGGCGTGGTGAGCAAGCTGACCGGCGGCGTGCGCACGCTGCTCAAGGGCAACGGGGTCGACATCATCGACGGCTCGGCGCGGCTCGAGAAGGCCGGCCCCGACGGCCACCGCATCACGGTCACCACCAAGGCCGGCACGCAGACCGTGGTCGCCAAGAACGTCGTGCTCGCGACCGGCTCGCGGCCGGTGGAGATCCCCGGGTTCAAGATCGATCAGCAGCGGATCATCGACTCGACCGGCGCGCTCGCGCTCGACCACGTCCCGCAGCGCCTGGTCGTGATCGGCGGCGGCTACATCGGGCTCGAGCTCGGCATGGTCTACGCGAAGTTCGGCAGCAAGGTCACCGTGGTCGAGGCGCTGCCGCGCGTGCTCGCGACGATGGACAAGGACTGCGTCGCGGTGGTCGAGCGCAAGCTGCGCAAGATGGGCGTCGAGGTGCTCGCCGAGACCAAGGCGAAGAGCTGGGAAGACAAGGGCGACCGCGCGGTCCTGACGGTCGAGCTCAAGGACGGCCAGGGTACGAAGACCGCGGCGATCGACGCCGACAAGATCCTGCTGTCGGTCGGGCGCCGGCCCAACAGCGAGAACCTCGGGCTCGACGCCGCCGGCGTGACGGTCGACAAGCGCGGCTACGTCGTCGCCGACGATCACCTGCGCACCAACGTGCCGGGGATCTACGCGATCGGCGATCTGATCGGCGGGATGATGCTCGCGCACAAGGCGACCAAGGAGGGCGAGGTCGTCGCCGAGGTGATCGCCGGCCACAAGGCCGCGTTCGACGTGCGGACGATCCCCGCCGTGGTGTTCACCGATCCGGAGATCGCGACGACCGGGCTCACCGAGGACGAGGCCAAGAACGCGGGCCACCCCGAGCTCAAGGTCGGCAAGTTCCCGTTCGCCGCGCTCGGCCGCGCGCTGTCGGTCAACGACACCGATGGCTTCGTCAAGGTGGTCGCCGACGCCAGGACCGGCGAGCTGCTCGGCCTGCACATCGTCGGCAACGGCGCGAGCGACCTGATCTCGGAGGGCGCGCTCGCGATCGAGATGGGTGCGGTCGCCGACGACCTGCGGCTCACGATCCATCCGCATCCGACGCTGTCGGAGGCGGTGATGGAGGCCGCCGCGGCCGCGCTCGGCGAGGCGGTCCACGTCATCAACCGCTGAGCCGTGCTAGACCCGCACCATGCGCCCGTGGCAGGTGCTCGATCTCGGCACGCAGCCGTACCGCGAGGTGTGGGCGCGCCAGCTCGCGCTGGTCGAGGCGCGCCACAAGGGCGAGGCCGGCGACACGCTGCTCGTGGTCGAGCACCCGCACGTGTTCACGCTCGGCCGCAGCCGGGCCGCGCAGCACAACGTGCTCGCGCCGGGCGACGTCGAGGTGGTCGAGATCGAGCGCGGCGGCGACGTCACGTATCACGGCCCGGGACAGATCGTGGCCTATCCGATCGTCCAGCTCGAGGCGGACGAGCGCGACCTCCACGCGTTCCTGCGCAACCTCGAGGAGGCGGTGATCCGCGCGTGCGCGGCGCTGGGGCTCCCCGCCGATCGCGAGCCCGGCAAGACCGGGGTGTGGACGTCGGCGAGCGGGGCGCGCAAGAAGCTGTGCTCGATCGGCATCGCGTGCCGCAAGTGGGTCACGTTCCACGGCCTGGCGCTCAACGCGACCACCGACCTCGCCTACTTCCGGCGGATCAACCCGTGCGGGTTCGAGGCGAGCGTGATGAGCTCGCTCGCCGAGCAGCTCGGCGAGGTCGACGTCGCCGCGCTCAAGCGCTCGCTCGCCGACCAGCTGGGCGAGGTGCTCGGCCGCTACTCGAGCTGAGCGCTGTGCTCGATCGAGGTCTGCACCACCGGCACCGGCAGGCCCGGGCGCTGGCGGAAGATCGTCGTGCCCGGGTTGGCCGGCGTCGCCGACCACTTGAAGTCGTCGATCACCGCCATCGAGTCGAGGTCGTGATCGCTGGTGTCCCAGATCGCGATCCGCAGCGTCATGATCTCGCCGGGCTGGACGTTGCCGCTCGTGGTCAGCCAGCCGGTGCCGCCGCCCATGATGCTGTTGGTGTCGCACTGCAGCGGCGCGGGCTGATCGAGGCCGGTATCGGTGAGCTCGGTCGTGCCGGTGCAGGTCGAGATCGAGCCCGACGTGCCGTCGCAGCCGATCGTGCCGTTGAGGCACTGGGTGAACAGGCCGGTGTTGCCGAACGCGAGGTTCACGCCGACCGGATACTTGTTCATGCTGGCGTCGGTGTAGAACGCGAGGTTCTTGTCGGCCGGGTTCGGCATCATGCCGGTGTACATCGAGTCCAGCAGCACGACGAAGAAGTCGTTGTACGGCGAGCACGTCCACTCCGGGAACTCGTCGCTGAAGAAGTTGACGTCCATCGAGAACGACTGCGCGTTGGTCGGCACGCGGACGTGCAGCGTCAGCATGACCGGATCGTTCGCGGTGTTGCCCATCGGCTTGGGACAGCCCGGCGCGTTGGGCAGCTGGCCGCCGTTGGCGGACAGCCAGTCGGCGGGGAACGCCGACGACGTGCCCATCGTGCCGTCGAGCGTCGAGTCGTAGTTCGGGTCGCCCTTGCCGGCCGCGTTACCGGTCGAGATCAACATCAGCGCGTTGCCGTTGTGCGGCATCACCCCGGTGCCGTAGTGCGCGAGCACCGCGTGCGACTTCGCGTTGACGCTGCCGCTGCCGCTGGCGAGCGAGAACGTCGCGTCGATCACGCCCCACCGCCGCATCGGATCGGCCATCGTCGTGGTCTGGCACAGGTCGATCGCCTTCGCGAAGTCCATGCCGCTGGTCGTGGTCGACGTGATGCCCTGGTCGCACACCAGCACGGCGTTGTCGATGCCGCCGTCGCAATCGTTGTCGACGCCGTCGCCCGGCACGTCGAACGCGCCCGGGTTGACGTGCACCGGATCGCTGCACACCGACTCGTCGTCGCAGCAGTCGCCGCCGCACGTCGTCCAGCCGTCGCCGTCCTCGTCGACGTCCTCGTCGGTCATGCCGTTGCAGTTGTCGTCGATGTTGTTGCCGCAGATCTCGGGCCCTGGCACGACCTCGTTCTGGCAGTCGCCCCACTGTCCGGCCGAGGTGCACGTCTCCGTGCCGCCCTTGCACGGGCCGACACCTTCGGTGCCGGCCGCGCCGGTGTAGCAGGACTGCGTCGCGCCCGGGTTGCACGAAGCAGCGCCGTTCTTCGACGTGGGACCGCACGCTGCGAGCAGCGCGCACGAGGAAATTGCGAGGAGGGCAAAACAACGCATGACGGACGACCTCCGGGCGCAGCATACGCTCGCAGGTAGTCGCGCCGGTGATGACACCCGCTATCTCGGCTTGAGATGACAGATCGCCTCAGTTGTGCACGAACGTGCGCGACGCTTCACGCGCTAGCCCGTGCGCACCGAGAAGTCGCGGACCGAGACGATCTGCTTGGTCTCGAGGTCGGCGAGGAAGCTGCGCCCCGAGCCGATCCGGCCGTCGAACGCGAGCAGGTACCAGACGTCGAGCGTCCAGCGCGCATGATCGGTCTCGCACGGCGGGGTCCACGACACCGCCTCGAGATCGCCGAGGTAGCTCGGCCGCGACGGCGAGGCCGCGACCAGCTTCTGGTACTCGTCGCAGCTCTGCACCAGGTTGACCGCGGTCTGCGCGTCGCGCGCCGCCACGGTGCGCCGCCACGCCGAGGTCAGCCGGCACCGGCCGATCTGACCGGTCGGCGACAGCTCGATCTCGTAGGCTTCGTCGGCGGCCAGGCCGTCGAAGTCGGGCACGTCGAACTCGGGGTACTTGTCGCGCTCGGCGATGATCTCGAGGCGATCGTCGAATGCCTCGTAGCCGGCCTCGAGCGTGTCCTCGCTGTAGTAGCCGTAGACCCGGAGCACGAGGTTCTGCGACGGCAGGCGGTGATCCCAGTCGACCACCGAGATCGCGCCGGCGTAGTCGTGGCGGAACCGGGACAGCGGCGGCAGCGCGGCCGCGACGCGCGTGGCCGCGCCCTCCTCCGACAGCAGCCCCTGATACGCGACACGGGGATGCAGCCGGATCTCCTCGGCGACGTATGGACGCAAGTCGGAGGACACCTCGCGTCGAGTCTATCATCGCGGTACCCTGATCGAATGCGGGCGCTGCCGGTTTGCCTGATCGCGCTCGCCGGTTGCGACGCGCTGTTCGGGCTCGACACGATCACGTCGGCCAAGGACGCCGCGGTGGCGGACGCCGCGTTCGACGCGCCGCCGGACGGACCGTGCCCGACCCAGACGGTCGACGTCATCGCCGACGCGATCCTCTACGGCAAGAACCAGCAGCAGGACTTCAGCACCGCCACCCTGATGAACCTCGACACCAGCCAGCAGGCCGAGGGCCTGGTCAAGTTCGACGTCTCGGGCCTGGCCCCGGGCTACACCGCGCTGACCGTGAACCTGCCGTTCGCCGCCCACGACGACAACTGCAACGGGGGCTGCAGCAGCTGCGCGCCGCTCGACCGCGGTGGATCGCTCGCCGTGTTCGCGGTGGCGCATCAGTGGGCCGAGGCCACCGGCGCGGGCGGGGCCCTGGTGCAAGGCGCGACCTGGATGTACATGTACGGCAAGAGCGGCGAGCAGGAGATGCTGCCGTGGCAGGTCCCCGGCGCGCTCGGGCAGACCGATCGCAGCCCGATGCTCGCGGTGTTCGAGCACGACGCCGCGACCGACTCGTCGTTCACGATCTCGGGCGCGGCGGTCACCGCGGCCCAGATGTGGATCGGCGACGGCGATCTCGGCTTCGTGATCGTGCCGATCACCGCGGAGTTCGTGGTCCGCACCCACGAGCACACCTGCGATCCCGGCGAGCCGGCCGCCACGCTGGTCGCGAGCTACTGCGGGCCGTGAACCGCGCGCTCGAGCGCGTCGATCATCGCGCCGAGCCGATCGCCGTCGAGCTTGAGCCGCGCCGGGTTGACGACCAACCGGCTCGACACCGCCGCGACGGTATCGACCTCGACCAGCCCGTTCTGGCGCAGCGTCTCGCCGGTCTGCGTGATGTCGACGATGCGCTCGCACAGCCCGGTGAGCGGGCCGAGCTCGATCGCGCCGGACAGCCGGATCACCTCGGCGGTGATCCCCTTCCTCGCGAGGTACGCCCTGGTCGTGCGCGGGTACTTGGTCGCGACCCGCAGGTGCTGGTAAGCGCGGTCGTCGATCCGCGCCTCGGCGCGCTCGGCGACGATCATCCGGCACGTGCCGATGTGCAGGTCGAGCGGCTCGTAGAGCTCGCGCGACTCCTCGTCGAGCACGTCGCTGCCGGCCACGCCGGCATCGGCCGCGCCGTGCGCGACGTAGGTCGCGATGTCGGAGCTGCGCAGCACCAGCACGCGGATCGGCCCGCAGTCGATCACCAGCTTGCGCGTGTCGGCGAGCACCGGCGACAGATCGAAGCCGGCACGCGCGAACACCGCGGCGGCCTCGTCGAGGATGCGCCCCTTGGGCAGCGCGAGCACGAGCGGTCGGGTCATGCGTCGCGCGCCCGGCGAATGCGCGCGCCGACCGCGCCGAGCTTCTTCTCGATCGCCTCGTAGCCGCGGTCGAGGTGATAGACGCGCAGCACCTCGGTGGTGCCGTCGGCGACCAGCCCGGCGAGCACCAGGCTCGCCGACGCGCGCAGATCGGTCGCCATCACCGACGCGCCGGTCAGCTTGCCGCCGCCGCGCACCATCGCGGCGCGGCCGCTGATCTGGATGTCGGCGCCCATCCGGCACAGCTCCGGCACGTGCATGAACCGGTTCTCGAAGATCATCTCGCGGATCACCGACTGGCCGCGCGCCAGGCACGCCATCACCATGAACTGGGCCTGCATGTCGGTCGGAAACCCCGGGTGCGGCTGGGTCACGATGTCGACCGCCTTGACCTCGCCGGTGCCGCGCACGCGCAGGCCGCCGGCCTCGGCCGAGACCTGCGCGCCCATCGCGCGCAGCTTCGCGATCATCGCGTCCATGTGCTCGGGCCGCGCGCCTTCGAGCAGCACGTCGCCGGCGGTCATCGCCGCGGCGACCGCGAACGTGCCGGCCTCGATGCGATCCGGGATGATCGCGTGCTCGATCGGCTGGAGCTCGTCGACGCCCTCGATCGTGATGTTCGGCGTGCCGGCGCCCTGGATGTTCGCGCCCATCTTGTTGAGCACGAGCGCGAGCTCCTCGACCTCGGGCTCGCGCGCCGCGTTCTCGATCACCGTGCGGCCCTTGGCGAGCGCGGCCGCCATCATGAGGTTCTCGCAGCCGGTGACCGTCGGCATGTCGAGCACGATCGTCGCGCCGCGCAGGCGATCGCACGCGACCTCGACGTAGCCGTGGTCGAGCGCGACCTTGGCGCCCATCGCCTCGAGGCCCTTGAGGTGCTGGTCGATCGGGCGCGCGCCGATCGCGCAGCCGCCCGGCATCGACACCCGCGCGCGGCCGTAGCGCGCGACCAGCGGGCCGAGCACGAGCACGCTCGCGCGCATGGTCTTGACCAGCTCGTATGGCGCCTCGAGCCGGAGCTGGCTCTGGGTCGCCGGCGGCGCGATCGCGAGCTGGGCGCCATCGCCCTCGACCTGCCAGCCGAGCATGCGCAGCAGCTTGGCCATCGTGCGCACGTCGGCGAGCTGCGGCACGTTCTTGAACGTCGAACCGCCGCCGGGAAGCAGCGCCGCCGCGAGCAGCGGCAGCGCGGCGTTCTTGGCGCCGCTGATCGGAATCTTACCTGCGAGCTTCGCGCCGCCTTCGACGACGATCTTGTCCATACGGCACCGCCGTGCGTAGCACGGAACCCTCGCCGAAAGAACGCCGGGACCGGCCGCGCTATTCAGTGAACGTGCGACGCGGCGGCGGCCAGGTCGGCTTCGCTCGCCGCGCCGGTCACGATCAGCTCGCGGCCTTGCGCCTTGAACGCGAGCGAATCGACCAGCGGCTCGGCCCAGTCCGGGACGACCCCCGTGGTCCGGGCGAGCGAGACCTGGCGATCGAGCGCATCGGCCGAGTCGGCCGCGACCTCGGCGCTGTCGACCACGAAGTGGACCTCGGCGCGCGCGCGGTCGGCCTTGACGTCGAGCATGCCGTAGGCCATCGACATCGTCGCCGGCACGACCGACAGCCCGAGCGTCTGGTGGACGACGCCCCACATCGGCGCGTCGAGCCGGACCGCGGCGAGCTGCTCGATCAGCGCGCGATCGCGGGCGAGCCCGCCGGCGGTCATGCGCGCGAGCAGGTCCCGGTCGCCCGGATCGGTGGCGACCGCGACGACATCCCTGGCGAGCCAGCGCACGTAGAGCTCGCCGTCGCCCTTTGCGACCGGCGCGTAATGGGCGACGTCGCCGACACGCTCGATCGCGCCGCTCTCGCCGGCCGCCCGGGCCAGCTTCGCGTAACACGCGTCGAGCTGCCGCTCGCCGGTCTTGAGCGCGATCACGATCGCGCCGTTGCGGTCGCCGTCGAGCCCGACCGCGACCGAGTCGACCTGCGACGGCGCGTCCAGACCGCAGCGCTCGCGCATCTTGTCGAACGTGCCGTGGCGGCCGATCGCGGCCTGCCACTGCTGCTGGAACAGCGGTGTCCCGCGAAACCGCTCGAAGCTGATCCCGCCGACGATCTGCAGGCCGGCGGGCAGGACCCGCTTGGCGACGGCCCACGCGCGCGACTCGGCGTGCGCCGGAGCGGCGGCGGCGAGCGTGGTGGCGACGAACAGGAGCGCGCTCCGGCGCAGCATGGCGATCACCATGCCACGGCGGCCGCGCTCACGCGAGATCGACCGCGATGTCGCCGTCGCGCATGACGACGCGGACATCGCCGACCGCGCTGCCATCGCTCGCCACGCCGAACGCGCCGAACGCGACGTCCTCGAGGTTGCGCGTGAGGGTCGACGCCAGGCCGCGCGCGCCGGTCTCGCGACGCAGCGCATCGCCGACGATGTGATCGAGCACGGCCTCGTCGATCATCAGCTCGAAGCCCTCGAGCTTGAACTCGCGGGTCATGCGAGCGATCACGTCGGTGCGCAGGATGTCCTTGAGCGTGTCGGCGTCGAGCGCCTTGAACGGCACGACCCGGGTGAACCGCGCGACCAGCTCGGGCAAGAAGCCGTAGGCCTGAAAGTTGGCGACGTTCTCGACCTGGTCGGCCGTGAAGTCGACCGCGATCGCGTCGGGGTCGGCGGGCGCGAGCGTCTGGTCGCGGCCGAACCCGATCGAGTCGCGCATCGCGCGGCGATGAGCGATCTGCTGGAACCCGGAGAACGCGCCGGCCGCGATGAACGCGATGTCGGCGGTCGACATCACGACGTGGTCGGCGTACGAGCTGTGCGTGAGATCGAGCGGCACCACGACCTCGCTGGCCTCGAGCATCTTGAGCAGCTCGCGCTGTACGCCCATGCCGGTGACGTCCTTGGTCGTGCCGGCGCCGGCGAAGATCGCGTTGTTCTGGCCCGACGCGATCTTGTCGAACTCGTCGAGGCAGACGATGCCGATCGACGCCAGCATCGGGTTCTCGTCGGCGGTGTGGAGCAGCCGGGTCAGGATGGTCGACGGGTCCTGGCCGACGTAGCCGGTCTCCGAGTAGGTCGTGATGTCGACCAGCGCGGTCGGCAGCTTCAAGATCTTGCCGAACAGCGACTCGACCAGGAACGTCTTGCCCGAGCCGGTCGGACCGACGAACAGGAAGTTCGACTTGCGCGGCAGCTCGGCGCGGTCGACACCGTCGACGTAGATCCGCTTGATCCGCCTGACGTGGCGGTAGGCCATCAGGCACAGCGCGCGGCGCGCGTGGTCCTGGCCGCGGTAGCCGAGCTCGTGAAGTGCCTGGAACATCGCCTGCGGCGACGGACACGGCAGCTCGCGCACGAACTTGATGAAGTGCTCCAGTCCCTGTTTGCGGACCTTGCGGTTGGGCTCCATCCGTCGTCGAGAAGTGTAGCCGCTCGCGCGGCGTTTGACCAATTGCCGTCCGCCGTGAGCTAATGCGTGCTGGTGACCACGGAGAGCCTCGTGCGCCCGTTCCTCGACG
>DATJAE010000072.1:0-18138 GCA_035516595.1 Kofleriaceae bacterium
CGGTCGGTGCCACCGCGGCCGTCGCGCCGAGCGCGCTGGTCGGCGCGGGCTGCGCCGCGAGCACCGGCTGCGCGACCGGCGCGAGCCAGCTCGGCATCGGCATGCGAGCCGCGGCCAGCGCGCGCTGCGCGGCGGGCGACATCGCCGCGGCGCCGCCGGCCGCGCCCGCGAGCTGCGGGTAGGCGAGCTCGATCGCGCCGCGTCGCGCCGGGGCCGGGCTCGACGCGCCGCGCGGCGCGTCGAGCGCACCGGCGACGGGCTCGCGACCGACAGCGGCGGCGGCGGCGATCGGATCGATCGCGGCGCGGCCGGCCTGCGGCGCGACCGCGGTGGCGCGCTCGAGGGTCGACACCAGCCCGCCGAGGCCGGCCGGCAGCATCAACCGCGGGCCGCGCGTCGGCTCGATCGTGCCGCCGGTCTCGCTCGCCCGCGCGAGCAGCTCGACCGTGCGCAGGGCGTCGCCGAGCTCGGCGATCGCATCGACCGCGCGCTCGGGCCGCCGCGCGATATAGCCGGCGAGCTGCGGCGGCAGCGCGGCCATCGCGGCCACGATCTCCGCCGGGACCCGGCGCGGCTGCGGGTCGGCCGGCGCGGCGATCGCGCCGGGGGTCGCCGGCTCGCGCTGCGCGGCCTCGCGCGCGTCGCGTGCGGCCGCGTCGCGCGCCTGCGCGTGCAGCGCGCGCGCGCCCGCCGCGCGGTCCTTCTGCTCGGCGACGCGCGCCTGCTCGGCCTGGACGCGCTGCGCCGCCTGCTCGATGTGGACGCGCTGCGCCGCCTGCTCGGCGAGCGCCTGCGCGGTCTGCGCGCGCTGCGCGGCTTGCTCGGCCTGCGCGAGCTCGGCCGCGCGGTCGGCCTGCGCGACCTCGCGCGAGCCGGCGTCGCCGCCCCGCGCGCGCTCGGCGAGCCGCTCGGCGACGCGCTGCTCCAGCCGCTGCCGCTCGGCGGCCTCGCTGGTGCTCGGCGGCGTGACCGCGCGCGCCTGCTCGGCGCGGGCGCGCACCTCGGCGATCCGCGCCTGCTCCTCGCGCGCACGCTCGCTGGCCTGCGCCGCTTCGCGCGCCACGAGCTCGCGCTGCGCGGCGATCCGCGCGACGCGCTGGACCTCCGCGATCCGCGCCTGGTGCGCGGCGACCTCGGCGAGCGCGCGCTCGGCGGCGCTCGCGGCCGGAGCCACCGGGGACTCGCCGCCTTCCGCCGCGCCCGCACCGCCCAGCGCCTCGCCGCGCGGCGTCGGCGGCGTGACCAGCTCGGGCGCCTGACCCGCCAGCCGGGTCGGGACGTGCTCGGCCATCGCGCTCGCCCGCGCGGTGCGGTCGAGCATCGCCGACAGCACGGCGCGCAGCCCCGGGCCGAGCGCCGCAGCAGGTGAGGTCGCGCCCGCGACGAGCGGCGCGATCGCGCGCGACATCACGTGCGCGGCGTGCGCGGCGGGCAGCGACACCAGCGGGGAGTACGCCTCGCTCGCGAGCGACGGCGCATCCGGCCGCGCGACCGACAGCGACGGCGCGACGAACTCGTAGAGCGACGCGGGCAGCGCGATCTGCGACGCGCGGGCCGGTTCCGGCGCGCGCGCCTGTTGCGCCGGCGCGACGTAGGTGCCCCGCGTGGTGAGCATGCTCGGCACCGGCGCGCCCTGCGCGACCTGCGCGTGCGCGCCGGTCTCGCGCGCCGCGGCCATCCAGTCGAGCTCGTCCTGGTACCACGGCCGCGGGAACACCCACGACACCGCGTTGCCCTGGCGCTCGCCCATGCCGTTCGCGATGTACTGGCTGAACAGGCGCAGCGACGCCGAGCGCTGCGCGGCCTCGATCCACGGCGCGACCAGCCGATCCACGAACCCGAGGTTCCTGAGCGGACGCTGGCGCTCCGCACCGGCCTCGGGCGCCCAGCGCTCGACGTGGCGCGAGGCGGCGTGCATCGCGAGCCCGCCACCCTTGGTGACGAACGCCGGCGCGGCCAGCGCCGCGGACAATGCACGAGGTTCGGTGGTCTCGGCCATGGTCGATCAGCCAAGCTTGGTGAACTTGAGTCCCTCGATCGCGAGCTCCAGCGTCTCGATCGCGAGCTCGCTCTTGCTCGCATCGAACTCCGAGATCTCCCACTTGCAGGGCCAGCCGTTCTTGAAGTCCCAGCTCGCCTTGGCGTTGAGCGCGGTGTCGAGCTGCGTGATCGTGCCGGACTGCCGCGAGAACTGACCGGCGATCCACTTCTCCCGCCAGTCGAGCAGGATCGACGAGCTGGTGAAGCCCTGCTTGAGCACCAGGTTCGCCCACTTGGTCGCGCCCGGAAGCTGGAACGTGGTGTCGTTGGCGCCGCCCTCGCGAACCGGCACGACCTCGGTCTCGTACTTCAGGCCGCTCACGCTCTTGAAGAACGCCTCGCCACCGCCCATCAGCTTCACCTTGAAGCAGAATACCGGCAGGGGATCGTTGCGGGTTCCTGGGTTGGCCATGTCGAGGGCTCCTACGTCGAGCTGCTGGGACTACTCATCGTTTGTACGAGCGAAATCATGATGAACTCGGCCGGGGCCAGCGGGGCCACGCCGATGTCACAGATCATCAGGCCTGAATCGACCTGTTCGGGAGGGTTGTTCTCACCATCGCATTTTACGAAGAACGCTTCTTCGAGATTCCCTCCGGCCAGCATGCGCTTGTTGTGGAGGCTCGCGAGGAAGTCGCGCACCCGATCTCTCACGGTATTCCAGGTGTTCTGGTTGTTCGGCTCGAACGTGATCCACGCGAATCCGGCCTCGATGGAGCGCCGTAACATGATGAAAAGACGTCGGACCGAGATGTAGCGCCACTCGGGATCGGATGACGCGGTGCGTGCCCCCCACGGCCGGACCCCGCGCTGCAGGCGGAAGGTGTTCACCGAGTCGCTGTTGAGCACGCCGATGTGGTCCTCGGTCACCCGCAGCGACACGTCCTGCGCGCCCTCGATCTCGAGGTTGGCCGGAGGGTGGTGCACGCCGTCGAGGTCGCGGCGCGCGTAGCAGCCGGCGAGGTAGCCCGACGGCGGCACGACGCGGAGCTTGTCGTCCGCGCCGACCGTGCGCAGCCACGGCCAGTAGTACGCGCAGTACGAGCTGTCGGTGCGGCGGCGCCAGCGCCGGACCCACTCGATGTCCTTGCTCTGCGGGATGTCGAGGATCGCGAACCGGTCCTTCTGGTTCTCGCAGATCGCGATCATCTGGTCCTGGACGCGCTGGGCCTTGAGCTCGCCCGCCGGGCCGGGCTCGCGATCGTAGAACCGCATCGCGTCGGGGATCGCGAGCAGCGCGACCTCCTCGTTGACCGCGAGCGCGAGCAGGCCGGAGCGCTCGCCCGGCCCGAAGTCGTGGCCGATGAAGTCCTCCGGCGTGATCGCGTCGACGCCGTCGCGCCCGCCCGACAGCCGCGTCATCGGCAGCGCCTCGGGCAGGTTGTGCGGCACCGGCGACCTCGTGTTCATGTCCTCGAGGCGGACCAGCCGGCTGCGCTGCGACACCACGCGCGGCGCGTAGTTTCGCGACGACGGATGCATCTGCAGGCCCTTGAAGACCTCGCGGCGATCGCGCATGGCGACGTGGATCTCGAACGTCATCACCTCGAGGTAGCTCGGCGCGGCCGCGCGATGCCGGCGATTGACCGGCGTCTCGACGCCCCACTTGATCAGCTTGTCGCCGACCTCGGTGATCACGACGTAGTCGGAGTTCTCGCGATCGTAGATCTTGACCAGCGAGCCGACCTCGAAGCCGCGGATCGAGTTGACGTGGGCCTCGCCCGCGCCGATGTCGAGGTCCCGGGTGAGCAGCGCCTGCGCGCCCGGCGCGTGAACGCAGCGGAACCAGATCGTGTTGCCCCAGCTGCCCTCGTTGAGCGCGCGGATCTTGAGCGATGGCTTGTTCCAGTCGTCGACCTGGACGTGCTCGGCGCACGACGCGTGATCGAGCCCGGGCAGCTCGCCGGCGGGCGCGCAGTGCGCGACGCGCACGACCCAGCAATCGGTGCCGCCGTTGCGGAAGAAGCCGTACACCGACGCGGCGGTGTACGAGTCGCTGGCGCCGCCGAAGACCTCGACGAACTCGTCCCACTGCTGGAGCCGGGTCGGCTCGTTCATCGGCCCCTTCTGGGTCAGGCCGACGAAGCCGGTGATCCGCGTGTTCGCGATCGACAGCGGCGGCGGCGCGATCGTGTCGAAGCTCTGGTAGATGCCCGGAGCGCGGGGATCGGCGGACGGTCGCATGCGCAGTGACATCGAGGGTCTCCGGGTCGGTCAGCGCCTGCGCGCCTCGTTGATCTCGCGGTTGATCCGCGCGATCTCGCGAAGCCAGACGTGGCGCTCTTCGTGTTCCATATCGAGGACGTCGTCGACCGACCAGTGGAAGTGGTACGCGATGTAAGCAACCTCTTGGTACAGCTGCTCGCGCGGATAGGTAGCGACCGCCGCCCAGGTCACCCCGGGCCAGACTGGCCACTACCTCCCTCCTCGGTGATCAGCGCACCGGTAACCATGTCGATGTCCATCTCGTGCTGGCACTTCGGGCACGTGACGTGATGCTTCGGCGCGCCGCCCTCCTCGTTGATCTTCCGGTAGAACTCCTGGAGATACGCGAGGTCGGTCGAGAACAGATTCTCGATCATGTCGACGGTGATGTGGGTGTGCTCGCCGAGCTTGGTGATCACCCGCGACAGCAGCACGATCACGAGGTAGGCGCGGTTGGACTGCACGCGATAGTCCTGCAGCGGCAGGATCTCGTCGCGTGCGGTCGCCAGCCGCATCACGCCCTCGCGGTGGGCGTTGCCCGCCTCGTCCACGTACCCGCGCGGCAAGCGAAACTGGTATTGCGTCTTGAAAGCCATCTGCCCGATGCCTCCGAAAGAAAACAGCCTGCTCCAGGCTTCCCCGGAGCAGGCTGCATCGTAACCCAGCTGGGTTTCGGGATCAGGCGTCGTACACGCTGATCTGGAACGTCATCTTCTCGACGTACAGCTCGGCGGTGAACCGCTTGATCTTGTCCGAGTTGGCCTCGTTGTCCTCGTCGGAGAACTTCTTGAAGCCGACGTTCTGGAGGCTGATCTCGCCGAGCTCGGTGCTCATGTTCGGATCGAGGAACACGATCCGGCCGGTCATTTCATCGCTCTCGAGGTGATGACCGTCGACGAACCACTTCTTCGCCGCGTCCGCCCACGGCTGGTGGTCGGCGTACGAGATGCTGAGCTTGATATCGGGCACCGTCACCTTGGCCGGGTGCTTGGTGTACTCGCGGAAGATACCGATCTGATCCGGGGTCACCGACTGCTTCCAGGTGAACGAATCGACCGTCGCCACGCGGTTACACGGCAGGCTGCCGATCTCCACGCGGAAGTTCGAGCACAGCCAGGCCTTCTGCTTCGGGCCGAGCTTGGCGCGAATGTCCTCGCCGCCGCCCTTGCTCCAGCGCACCTGCTCCGCCTCGAACTCGACGTCGAAGTAGGCCGCGTCCTTGCTCGAGCCGTCGAGCTTGGGCACGGTCACGCTGGTGATGAGGCCGTTCATGAAGTCGAGCCGCGACGTCGCCTTGTAGTTGAAGTCGGCGGCGGTGAACGAGCCGTTCTTGGTCAGGAAGTTCATGTCGAACGACGACTTGATCCAGTCGTACATGCCCTTGCCCATGCCGATGCCGACCGTCGCCTTGCCCGGGGTCCACTTGATGTTGGCGACGTTCTTCTTCTGCATCAGGCCGCCCGTCACGCCCGGAATGTCGTGCGTGACGATGTCGGCTTCCATGGCCAGGCCGCTGAACTTCTTCAGATAGGCGACGTTGAACCCGTCGACGTCGAGGACGTAGCGTCCACCAGTAAATGAGCGTGTGTCAGCCATTGCTTGTCGATCTCCAGAGACTTCGAGTCATTTGCCGGCCCGGCACGGAGAGCATCGGCGGCCACAACGCCACCCACCATCACCGGCGAGCTGTACGCTCGCCCCACCCTTCCTTGTGGTCACCGAAGATCCCCCTGACGTTTTCTGGATGCTCCTTCTAGCCGTCGGGTCCGCCCACCGCGGTAGTGCAAATGGGCGCCCGCTTGTTTCGACCGTGTTCTACGCGAACGTCAGGAAGTTTCTTCCCGCTGCTCCTACTCCTCGACGCCGCCGCCGCTCGCCATCTGGCCGATGCGGAAGATCACGAATTCCGCGGGCTTCACCGGCGCCAGGCCGATCTCGACGACCAGCTGGCCGGCGTCGATCACCTCGGGCGGGTTGGTCTCCTCGTCGCACTTGACGTAGAACGCCTGCTCCGGGGCGGTGCCCATGAGCGCGCCGTTACGCCACAGCAGCGTGAGGAACGAGGCGATCGTCCGCTGGACGCGCTTCCACAGGCGATGGTCGTTGGGCTCGAACACGACCCACTGGGTCGCGCGCTCGATCGACGACTCGACCATGATGAACAGCCGGCGCACGTTGATGTAGCGCCACGACGGGTCGCTCGACAGCGTGCGCGCGCCCCAGATGCGGATGCCGCCGTTCATGAAGCGAATGGCGTTGATGCCCTTGGGGTTGAGCAGATCCTGCTCGCCCTTGCTCACGTTGTACTTGAGGCCGAGCGCGCCGCGCACGATCTCGTTGGCCGGCGCCTTGTGGACGCCGCGCTCGCTATCGGTGCGCGAGTACACACCCGCGATGTGCCCCGACGGCGGGACGAAGATGTTGCCCTTGTCCGGGTCGTAGACCTGGATCCACGGGAAGTAGTACGCGCCGTACTTCGAGTCGCGCGGCTTGGGCAGCTTGTCGACGCCGCCGGTGATCGTCTCCGGCGAATCGAGGATCGCGAACCGATCCTTGCGGGTCTCGCAGTGCGAGAGCAGCGCGTCCTGCACCGCAGGCGAGATGCACCCCGGCGCCGCGACGATCGCGATCTCGTCGACCTCGTCGAAGCACTTCAGGCCGGTGCGCGCACCCGGACCGCCGTCGCGACCGATGAAGAAGCCATCGCGTCCGCCGCCGCCGTGCACCGGCGCCGCCGGAGCCTTGTCGTCCTTCTTGTCGCCGACCTTGATCTCGGGCTTGGCGCCTTCGGGCGCGCCGACGTTGACCACGAAGCAGCGCGAGCCGCCGTTATTGAAGAAGCCGTAGACCGCGTGCGCGAGGTGCTCGCTGCAGTCCTTGAAATCGCCGAACGTCTTCACGAACTGCGACCAGTTCGTGATCAGCACGGCTTCGTTGTTCGGCCCTTTCGACGACTCGCCCAGAAAGCCGACGGTGTTGGTACCGACGGCCTCGATCGGCTTGCTGCCGCGATCGACTTCTTCGACATACACGCCTGGTGACAGGTAGCTGGTTGCCATTCGCGTTCTCTCCTTGATTTGCCGATGGCGGTGGTCTTCGCCCGCCTATCGGTGAGTGCCTGCGTGTTACTTCTTGCCGCCGCCGCCGCTTCCCCCGAGATCGAGCCGGCGGCCGATGAACGGGTTGTTGCCGTTGGGCCCCTGCTCCGAAACTCTCGGATCGGTGATCGACTTGTACTCGAGCTGGCGGGTCTGGACCCGCTTGAACTCGTGCAGCTTCTCCGGGAGGATCGGGATCGCCGTCCACGCCTGGATCGCCGGGCGCACCGGCTGATTGAGGCTGCCCCAGAACCGCGCGAGCGTGCCCTCGTCGAGCCGGGTCGACATCAGCATGTTGAGCCGGAAGTCATCCTCGAACGACTGGCCCTTGAGCTTGTCGCGCGTGATCTCCGGGTTCTCCATGATCGTGCGGATGATCAGGCCGAGCAGCAGCTGCTCGTCCTCCGGCGTCTGCGCCCACGCGCTCATCAGATAGTCGAGCCGCACCCACAGCCGGCGCCGCCGCGCGAACTCCTTGATCGTGCCGTCGTCCTGCGGGACCTCGACGAGCTCGGAGTGCGGCGTGGCGTCGTAGCCCTCGGGGTCGATCGACAGCTGATAGAGGTAGACCGAGACCGCGGGCAGCTTGCCCTCGATCGCGTCGGGCTTGGGCGCCTGCTCGACGATGTGCACGCGCTTGTAGCCGTTGCGCTTGAACTCGTCCTGCAGCAAGCGCGACAGGGACTCGGACGTCTCCTTGATGATGTGATGCTGAGGCGTCATCCCCCGGGCCCGGACCGGGAATGTTGGCCCTGCCACCCCGTGCGCTCAAGCGGTGATGCGACTTTTCGTGCTCGACGAGCGCGGCGCTCGGTTGACACGACGCGCCAGCGGCCGAAACTGTCACGCGTGCGTCATCTCTTCGTGTGCACCAACGCCGTCGCGAGCGGCAAGCCGGCATGCGGAAAACGTGGAGGCGACGCGATCATCGCCGAGGTCCAGCGCCGGCTGATCGAGCGCGGCGCGATCGACGCGCTGGTCACGCCGTGCGGCTGCCTCGGGCCGTGCTTCGACGGGCCAAATGCGGTGGTTTACCCCGATGGCGTGTGGTATGGCGCGCTCGCGCCCGAGGACGCCGACGCGCTCGCGTCGCACCTGATCGACGGCGTGATCCTCGAGGCCAAGCGCGCGGAGCGGCCGGGGAGCTAGAGCGAGCCGCTCGCCAACATCGACTACACCCTAGTCCGCGATCGCCGCGATGAACGGCACGCGCATCGAGATGCCGGCCGACAGCTCGTTGGGTCCGAGCTCGGGCGCGATGTCGCGATGCGAGGCCTCGACGTAGACGCCGAGCGCGAACGTGCCGGCGAGCGCGGCCGCGACCCTGCGGCCGGCGGCGGCAAACGCGTGCTGGCCGAACACCTCGGTGTTGATGCGCAGCGCGTAGCCGAGCGCCGAGAACGTGTGGAGGTTGACGGTGCCCGACAGCAGCTCGCCGCGCGCCGCCAGCCACGTCCGCCAGTGCTTCTTGCTCTCGAGCGAGTACGCGAGATCGAAGTAGCCGCCGTTCAGGCGCAGCTTGTTGTCGATCGGCGTCGGCTCGGCCTCGCGCGCGACGAACCCGAACCCGGGCAGCACGCTGCGGATCGAGCCGACGTAGCCGATCCCGATGTCGACCGGCGTCGGGTGCCAGTACAGCGACGCCCAGTGGATGCCGCACAGCACGTCGGTGCTCGGGCCGGTGACCGCGTCGCCGCTGGTCGCGCCGACGCCGACGTCGACCTCGGCGGGTGGGACGAGGATCGCGCCGCCCCTGCCGGCGTGTGCGATCGAGCTCGCGAGCAGGACGGCGAGGACGGCGGCCTTGGGCATGGCCCGCTCGCGATTGCAACGGCCGCGCCGCGCGTAACCGCGAGCCGGCGCGCGCGCGATCCGGCAAGCCCCGGCACGCGCGCGTGGCAACGCCGGCACGCGTGTGGTGCCCGCGACTCAAGCGATCGCGGCGAGCCGCGCGACCTCGGTGCCGGACCACGCCTCGAGCGCGCGATCGATCGTCGCGTCGAGGTCGTCGGAGATCTCGGCGGTCGACACCCACGGGAAGCTGTCCGAGACCAGCGCCCGCAGCTCGGCGGTCGACTGGCCGAAGCTCGCGGCGAGCAGGCAGACGTGCACGCTGAACTGGGTGCGGGTCAGCAGATCGATGGCCTCGAGCGGGGTGCGCGGCGCCAGCGGCGTGAGCCCGCGCGCGGCGAGCCGGGTGACCAGCTCGACCCGGCGCGGGATGCGATCGTCGATCACCAGGATCGGCCGGCGGCGCGCGGCGCGCATCGCGATGTCGATCGCCGAGCCGATCGCGGCGCGCAGCGGCTCGTCGATCCGATCGAACGCGACCGCGATGCGCAGCCGGCGATCGACGTCGCGCGTGCGGTCGACGCGCACGGTGCGCGCGCTCACCCAGCCGCTGTCGATGCCGAGCTTGAGCTCGACGTCGAAGCTGTCGGCGGCCTCGCCGGGAAGGCCGACCACGCTGACCAGCGCGCCGCCGCTCGACAGGTTTTCGATCCGGCCGAGCACCGCGCCGTCCTCGGCATAGAACACCGCCATGCCGCGTACCGGCACTCGCAGGGCCCGTCTCCGTTCCGACCAGCTCGCGCGATCACCCATGGTCGTCCCTCCGCGCGCACGAGCATACGCGCCGCGCGTTGCATCCGATCCGACAATCTTCGCAACACGCCGCGTCAGCGACGTGCACGCGCGTGCACAATCAGTAGGTGAGCAGCGCGTCGAGGTGGCGGCGCTCCCAGGTCTTGGCCTGGTCGTAGTGCTCGTACATCGCCTCGTCGGCGAGGAACTCCTTGGAGTGGAACTCCCGGCGGCCGTTCTTGACCCGGATGTCGTGCACCTGGTGCAGCATCTCGTGAAACACGATCCAGCCGACGAAGAACCGCGGCACGAACGCGCGGTCGAGCGAGCGATGGATCCGGATCAGCCGGTCCTCGACCGAGTAGCTGCCCATCTTGATCGAGTTGCGGCGGCGCGGCCGCCCGGTGCGCGCGCCCCACGTGATCGCGGCGTCGATCTTGTTCGCGAAGTAGCGCGCGTTGAGGTCGTCGAAGATGTGGCGGAGGTCGTGGTGCTCGCCCGCGGTGAAGATCAGCTGGGTCGGCTGGCGGCGCGCGCGGCCGCGCACGTGGCCCGCGTTCTGATCGATGAACTCGCCGAGCACGCGCGACGCCTCGGCGTCGTTGTCGGCGATGTAGCGAGCGAGCGCGCGCGTGACCACCGGGTCGGCGTCGGCGAACATGTGGTGCAGGCGGACCTCGTAGCGGCGCTCCTTGGCGACCCGCCGCACCGAGATCATCGTGTAGCGATTGTCCGTCAGCGTGACGCTGACCCGGCCGCGCGACAGGTGCGCGCGGATCCGGCGCTCGAGGCTGTCCTGCGCGCTCGCGAGCTCGCTCGGCAGCTCGCTGCCGCGCCGGCGGCGCAGCGCCTCGACCAGCGCCGCGGCCTGGCTGGCGTCGTCGTTGCCGGCAGCCGAAGCAACAGCACAGGGATCGGCGTGGGCGGGTGTGGCAGGCAAGAGCGCTTCACTCAAGACGGGCGACTCCTCTTATTTAAGCAGATCGGGAACTGGGCGCGTACAGCGGTCTCGGGGCACACCTCGACCGGCGCTGCCGGGGGGTCGTCGCCCTGCCTAACCCGCCGGCACCGACGAGAAAAATGCTATCGCGCCGGCTTCCGCGGGATCAAATTCCTGACCGCCTCCGGGATCTCATCTGATCGCAACCGCTCGGGAAATCCCCGCCGCCTGTGAGCCTGTTCGCTCTCTGTTATGGTCACCGCTCCATGAGTGCGTTTCTCGCCACGCATACCCGAACGCATAGCTGCGGCGCGCTCCGCGCCGGCGACGTCGGCAAGCAGGTCGTGCTCACCGGCTGGGTGCGAACCTACCGCGATTTTCGCGGCTGCGTGTTCATCGACCTGCGCGACCGCGACGGTCTCACCCAGCTCGTGTTCGACGAATCGTTCGCGCCCGAGGCGCACGAGGTCGCGCGCGACCTGCGCAGCGAGTGGTGCATCGGCGTCACCGGCGAGGTGCGCTCCCGCGGCGACATGGTGAACCCCAAGCTCGCGACCGGCGAGATCGAGGTGTGGGTGCGCACGATCGAGGTGTTCTCGCGCGCCGACACCCCGCCGTTCGCGATCGACGACGAGCTCGACACCAACGAGAGCCTGCGGCTCAAGTACCGCTACCTCGACCTGCGCCGGCCCAAGCTGCAGAAGAACCTGATCGCGCGCTCGCAGATCACGCGGGTCACGCGCGACTACCTCGGCAAGCAAGGCTTCCTCGAGATCGAGACGCCGTTCATGGTGAAGTACACGCCGGGCGGCGCGCGCAACTTCCTCGTGCCATCCCGGCTCAACCCCGGCCAGTTCTACGCGCTCGCCGAGTCGCCGCAGATCTTCAAGCAGCTGCTGATGGTCGCGGGCTACGAGCGCTACTTCCAGATCGTGCGGTGCTTCCGCGACGAGGACCTCCGGCTCGATCGCCAGCCCGAGTTCACCCAGATCGACATCGAGATGTCGTTCGTCAACGAGCAGATCCTGCAGACCACGATGGAGGGCCTGATGGCCGCGCTGTGGCGCGACGTGCTCGGGGTCGAGCTCAAGCTGCCGCTGCGCCGCATGACCTGGGCCGAAGCGATGGCCAGCTACGGGGTCGACAAGCCCGACCTGCGCTGCGACCTCGTGCTGTGCGACGCGACCGCGCCGGCGCGGACGTGCGGGTTCCGCGTGTTCGAGGGCGTGGTCGCCGAGGGCGGCATCGTCAAGTGCCTGCGCGTGCCCGGACCGCCCGACAAGCTGCCGCGCTCGATCCTCGACGGGCTCAACGACTTCGCGAAGTCGTACCGCGCGAAGACCGCGTGGGCGCGCGTGCAGGACGGCGGCGCGTGGCAGGGCATCAAGGGCCTGACCGACGAGGCGCGTGCCGAGATCAACCGGATCGCTGGCGCGGTGCCGGGCGACACGCTGATCTTCGTCGCCGACAAGGCCAAGGTCGCCAACGCGTGCCTGGGCGCGATCCGGGTGCACTACATCGGCGAAAAGCTCGGCCTCGTCCGCGAGGGCGAGTGGCAGTTCATGTGGCTGACCGATCCGCCGCTGTTCGAGATCGAGGACGGCGAGATCGCCGCGGCGCACCATCCGTTCACGTCGCCGCGCGTCGCCGACGAGGGCCTGCTCGAGAACGACCCGGGCAAGGTGCTCGCGCGCGCCTACGACCTCGTGCTCAACGGTGTCGAGGTCGGCGGCGGCTCGATCCGTATCCACCGCAGCGAGCTGCAGGACCGCGTGTTCAAGACACTCGGGATCAGCGACGACGAGCGCCGCGCCAAGTTCGGCTTCTTGCTCGACGCGTTCAAGTATGGCCCGCCGCCGCACGGCGGGATCGCGTTCGGGCTCGACCGGCTGTCCATGCTGATGACCGGGGCCGAATCGCTGCGCGACGTGATCGCGTTCCCCAAGACCCAGAAGGGCTCGGACCTCATGACCGACTGCCCGACCGGCGTGTCGAAGAAGCAGCTCGACGAGCTGTTCATCCAGCTCAAGCCGGATCTTCCGACGAAGTAGCCGCGCGCACCGCCTCGATCGCGGCGCGCAGGTCGTCCTCGCGGAACGGCTTCTCGAGGCGCGGCTGGGTGATCGTCGCGAGGAAGTCGCGCGTCTGCTGGGTGAACGCGCCGCCGGTCAGGAACACGATGCGGCGCGCGTGGTGAGGCGCGGTGCGCGACAGCACCTGATAGAACTCGACGCCGCTCATCTCCGGCATCATCAGATCGCACAGGATCGCGTCGAACCGCTCGCCGCTGGCGAGCAGCTCGAGGCCCTCCCGCGCGCGCGTCACCGGCATGATGTCGTAGTCGGGCGACAGCAGCATCCGGGTCGAGCGACCGACCTGGACCTCGTCGTCGATCATCAGCACGCGCGATCCGACCGGCGGCGCGGCGCCCGCGGCGAGGCGCGGCTCCGGCGGCGGCACCTGCGCGGCCGGCAGCACGATGCGGAACGTCGTGCCGGTGCCCGGCGTGCTGGTCACCGTGATCGTGCCGCCCAGCGCGGTGACGATCTGGTGGCTGATCGCGAGGCCGAGGCCGACGCCCAGCCCGACCGGCTTGGTCGTGAAGAACGGATCGAAGATCCGTCCGATCACGCTGGCCGGGATGCCGACGCCGGTGTCCTCGATCTCGATCGCGGCCTGCGAGGCCGCGCCCGCCGACGCCAGCCGCACCCGGATCTCGTTGGCCTCGGCGTGCCCCTCGGGGATCGCCTGGGCGGCGTTGACCAGCAGGTTGAGGAACACCTGGCCGAGCCGCGACGCGCTGGCGCGGACCTGCGGCGCGGCGCCGTAGTGCTCGACCACGCGCGCGCGATGGCGGATCTCGTTCGAGGCCATGCGGATCGACGACGCCAGCACGCTCGCGACGTCGACCGCGGTCGGCGTCGCGTCGTCGGAGCGCGACAGCGCGCGCAGGTCGCGCACGATCGCCGAGACCCGCGACGTGCCCTCGCGCGCGTCGGCGAGCAGCTGCTCGACCGCGCGCTGGTCGAGCCGCGACCGCCGGCGCGCGTCGTCGCCGACCAGCACCGGCAGCTCGGCCGCGAGCACGGCGAGGCTCGACATCACGTACGACAGCGGGTTGTTGATCTCGTGCGCCACGCCGGCGGCGAGCGTGCCGACCGTCAGCATGCGGTCGGCGATCGCCATGCGCGCGAACATCTGGTTGCGCTCGGTGACGTCGCGGCCGAGCACGACGTTGGCGGGCTCGCCGTCGAAGTCGAGCCGGACGCCCTCGCCGTCGACCATGACGTAGCTGCCGTCGCGCCGGCGCATGCGCGCCTCCGCGCGCCTGGTGAAGCCCTCGCGGCTGGTGTGCTCGATCCGGGTGCGGATCAGGTCGCGGTCGTCGGGATGGATGAACTCGAGCAGCGCGCGGCCGATCAGCTGGTCGGCGCTGTCGTAGTCGAGCAACGCCACCGCGGCCGGATTGGCATAGAGCAGCTTGCCGTCGCGATGGACCAGGATCGCGGTCGGCGCGCGCTCGATCAGCATGCGGAAGTTTCCCTCCGAGTTGCGCATCGACTCCTCGATGCGCTTGCGCTCGGTGATGTCGATCAGGTAGCCGACGACCTCGCTGGGCTCGTCGGGCCGGGCGCGCTCGTCGCGCACGACCCGCGCGATCTCGTGGATCCAGCGGAACTGGCCGTCGCGGTGGCGGAGCCGGTACTCGAAGTCGTGGCTGCCGGTCTCGAGCAGCTGTGCCATCCCGCGCTCGATCGCGGGGCGATCGTCGACGTGGATGCTGTCGAGCCAGAACGTCGAGCCGACGAACTTCTCGGCCGGCCAGCCGAGCATGTCGCAAACGTTCGCGCTGATGAACGTGGCGCCGACGTGGCCGCTGGTGCGCGCCGAGTAGATCACGCCCGAGGCCGCGGTCATGAGGAACTCGAGCCGGCGATGCGCCTCCTGGAGCGCGCGCTCGGCCTCGACCTGTGCGGTGACGTCGCGGAAGCTCGCGACATGGCCGCGCACCTCGGGATCGTGGGTGAGGTTCGTGGTCGTCGACGCCAGCCAGCGCCACGAGCCATCGCCGTGGCGCGCGCGGTTGACGAACCGGCGCGTCTCGCCGGGCTGCGCCATCGTCATCGTCGGGCGATCGTCGGGGTGCACCCGCAGGGTCGCGTGCTTGCCGACGTGCTCGCCCGGTCGCAACCCGAGCAGGCGCTCGCCGCCCGGGCTCATGTAGCGCACCGTGCCGTCGAGATCGACCACGCTGATCCCGTCGGCCGAGTGCTCGAGGATCAGCCGGTTGCGGCGCTCGGCCTCGCGCACGCCGGTAACGTCGGTGATCACGGTGAGCGACGCGGGACGGCCGCGGTAGTCCACGCGCGTGACCTCGACCTCGACCTCCATCTCGCGGCCATCCTTGGTGCGATGGAAGCCGGTGCGCCGGAAGCTGGTCTGGACGTCGCGCACCTCCGCCTGGACGCGCTCGAACCGCGGCAGGTCCGACGGATCGCGAATGTCGCGGAGGGTCATCGCGAGGAACTCGTCGCGCGTCCAGCCGTAGAGCCGGCTCGCCGCCTGGTTGACCAGCACGAACTGCAAGGTCTCGCGATCGAACACCCACATCGGCCGCGGGTTCAGCTCGAACAGCTCGGCGTAGATATCGGTCACGACGCGGCCTCGACCGGCTCGGTGTCGTGGATCGGGCCGAGGTCGAGGAAGCGCTGGCCGCGCTCGTCGGTGCCGAGCATGTCGACGAACTTGCGGTCGAACACGATGTCGTTCCACGTCCACAGGTAGCGCGAGTGCACGGGCGTCGCGAGGCTGTCGTCGATCCCGGTGAACGTGACCGCGAGCTGCAGGTTCGACTCGCGCAGGTCCACCGCGGTCATGTTGCGGAGCGGGCTGTTCTCGTCGATCGGATGCACCGCGAGGAACGACAGCGCGAACACCGGCGTCGTGGTGCGGCGCAGCGCGAGGTCGTAGACCCGGCGGAACCGCTCGCCGCTCGCCAGCCGCTCGTCGCGCGTCATGTAGAGGTGCACGGTGGCCTCGACGATCGCGGTCGCGCGCTCGTTGGCGAGCCGGAACGTCAGCGCGCGGATGCCGTCGTGGTTCGAGATGATCGCGACCTTGCTGAACACCACGCGCGCCATCGGGGTCGAGAACCGGGCGAAGAACACGCCGGTGATCAGCGCGGTCAGCATGATCCCGGAGAAGCTCTCGATCATCACGATCGTGTTGGCGAGCGTGTCGGCCGGCGCGAGGTAGCCGTACCCGATCGTGCCCATGGTCTGGACGCTGAACCAGAAGTCGTCGAGGAAGCCCTTGGCGTTCATCACGCTGGCGTGCCCGAGGTACAGGATCGTGGCGAACACCAGGTTCGACACCAGGAACAGCCCGGCGAACAGCAGCATGATCTGCGTCCACGAGGCGGTGCGCAGGAAGTGGTAGGCGTCGTACGCCAGCGACGGCCGGCGCGCGCCGCGCCGCGCGATCAGGGGACGGCCGTGACGATCGAGAAGCGGTTGCTGCGTGCTCACGCGGCGCCAGGATACACGGTCACGCCGCCCACGCCGGCGTGATGTCGAGATCGATCCGCGCGCCGCGCCGGATCACTCCGAGCCGCAGCGTGTTGCCCGCCGGCCAGCTGCGCAGCGCGCGGTGGAGATCGTCGACGCTCTCGATCTTGGCCTCGCCGAACTTGACGATCAGATCGCCGTCGACCAGGCCGGTGCGCGCGGCCGGGCTTCCGGCCTCGACCGACTGGATCTCGACCGCGGACGAGCCGAGCCCGTGGTGATAGGCCAGCCGGCGATCGAGCGGGCGCCGCGCCGCGCCGATGCCGAGCCAGGCGCGGCGCACGCGGCCGTGCGCGAGCAGCTCGCCGAGCACCCACGCCGCGGTCTCGACCGCGACCGCGAAGCCCAGGCCCTGCGAGCGCGCGATGATCGCGGTGTTGACGCCGAGCACGCGCCCGCTGGCGTCGAGCAGCGGGCCGCCCGAGTTGCCCGGGTTGAGCGGCGCGGTGTGCTGGATGACGCCGTCGATCAGCCGGTTGTCGCGGCCGCGCAGGCTGCGGCCGAGCGCCGACACCACGCCGGTCGACACGGTCGACTCGAAGCCGAGCGGATTGCCGATCGCGACCGCGAGCTGGCCGACCCGCGGCGCGATCGCGCCGTCGACCGGCAGGTAGGCGCCGAGCGCGGACGGCTCGACCTTGATCAGCGCGAGGTCGGTCGCCGGATCGTCGCCCATGACCTGCGCGTCGGCGGTCTCGCCGGCCGGCGTGCGCACGCGGATCTGCCGCCCGGCCGAGACCACGTGGCTGTTGGTCATGACGTAGCCGTCGGGCGTCACCGCGAACCCCGAGCCCGCGCCGGCCGGCCCGCGCCGCGAGCCGACCTCGAGGCTGACCACCGCGGGGCCGGCCCGATCGAACACGCCGACCACCGCCTTCGAGTAGGCATCGAGCAGATCGGCGTCGGGTGGATCGGCCATGTGGAGCGCGGCGCTCACGCCTTGCTCCCCAGGGTAGCCTGCAGCACGACCCGCTGCCCGCCGCGCAGCACGATCACCTGGACCGCCTTGCCCGGGCGATCGCCGAGCGCCTCGCGCAGGTCATCGGGACCCGCGATCGCGACGCCATCGAGCTCGACCACGATGTCGCCGACCAGCACGCCGGCCGCCTCGGCCGGGCCGCCGGCCTCGAGGCTCGCGACCAGCGCGCCGTCCGGCCCGTGCGCCGGGTACGAGCCGACCCCGAAGTAGCCGCGGCGCACGCCGCCGTGCTGCTGGAGCTCGGCGACGATCCGGCGCAGCGTGACGGCCGGGACCGCGAGGTCGGCGCCGCGCAGCAGCGTGCGGGTGTTCATCCCGATCACCGCGCCGTCCTTGTCGACCAGCGGACCGCCGGCGAAGCCGCGCGGGATCTGGCGATCCGACTCGACATAACGCTCGAGCCGGCCGCCGTACGGCGTGCGGAGCTCGGGGCCGAGCACGCCGATCGCGCGCAACGAGGCGCGCGCGGTGCGGCCGGGCCGGCCGAGCGCGAGCGCGAGGTTACCGACCGCGAGGCCGTCGAGCTCGCGCAGCCTGGCCGGGACGAGCCCGCCGCCGGTGACCCGGACCAGCGCGACGTCGCTGCCGGCGTCGCGGCCGATCACCTCGGCATCGCGTCGATCGAGCGAGCCGTCGACCTGGCCGATCCCGACGCGCGTGCGATCCGGAGTGTGATAGCTGGAGGTGATCGCGAGGTCGTCCGACCACGCGATGCCGGTGCCGCCG
>DATJAE010000073.1:0-9900 GCA_035516595.1 Kofleriaceae bacterium
GGCTGGCAGCGCGCCGGCGAGCCGCGGTGCAACGTGCTGATCGACGTGCGCGGCAACCCGCGGGTCAGCGCGGCGCGTGCGGCCGAGCTCGCGCACACCGCCGCCGCGCGCGGCTACGAGATCCGCCGCGCGCGCCCCGACGAGCGTGCGCTGTGCGACGCCGTCGCCGCCGAGTTCGGCGGCGCCTGGCCGTTCGAGCTCGAGCGCGCGCTCGGCCACCGTCCGTGCGGCGTGCACGTCGCGCGGAGGGACGGCGCGTACTGCGCGTTCGCCGCGCACGACGGCAACAACCGCGGCCTCGGCTGGTTCGGCCCGACCGGCACGTGGCCGGCCCACCGCGGCCAGGGCCTGGGCGAGGCGCTGCTCGTCGCCTGCCTGGTCGACGTCGCCGCCGATCACGCGCAGTGCGAGGTCGCGTGGATCGGCCCGCGGCCGTTCTACGACAAGGTCGCCGGCATCGCCGGCGAGCGCCGGTTCATCGCGCTCGCCAAGCCGCTGTGACGCGGGCGGTGTTGCCCCGCCGCGCCGCGGCGCGAACGCCCGCGACGCGCCACGCGACGGCGGACCACACCTCGGCGTGAGGCACCTGCCCTCACCCGCCGTCCCGGAACGGACCACACCTCGGCGTGAGGCACCCGCCCTCACCCGCCGTGCCGGAGCGGACCTCGGCGCGGGGCATCCGCCCTCACCCGCCGTGCCGGAGCGGAGCACACATCGGCGCGCGGCACCCGCCGTGCCGGAACGGACCTCGGCGCGATGCACCCGCCCTCGGCGCGATGCACCCGCCCTCACCCGCTGTGCCGGAATTCATTCACGCGATCGGCGGCGGGCCGTACGACAGCGCGAGCCACCGGCTCAGGTTGGGCGCGGTCCAGCCCACCCCGTAGACGCTCGGATAGATCACGCGCGGCTCGTCGTGCTCGATCGCGTGAAGGATGCGGCGCGCCAGCTCGGCCGGGTCGCCGGTCGGCGCGATCCGGCCGAGCAGACCGCCGCCGCCGTACGCCTCGCGCGCGCCCTGTTCGAGCGCGGACTTCACCGGCCCGGGATACACCGTCACGACACGCACGCCGTGCGGCGCGAGATCCGCGCGCGCGACCTCCGAGGCGAGACCGAGCCCCGCCTTCGACGCGCCGTAGTACGCACAGCCGCGCAACGGCACGCGGCCAGCCATGCTCGCGACGTTGACGATCACGCCGAACCCGCGGGCCACCATGCCACGCACCACGAGATCCTGCAGCCGCAGCGGCGCGAGCAGGTCGACCGCGAGCAGGGCGTGCGCGTCGTCCCACTGCCACGACGCGAGCTGCAGCACCCGCATCACGCCGGCGCAGTTGACCAGACCGTCGAGCGGGCCGGTCTGCTCGATCGCGCCGATCAGCGCGGGCAGGCGATCGAGCGCGCGCAGATCCGCGGCGTGCACGCTCGCGCCGCCGAGCTCGCCAGCGACCCGCTCGAGTGCCGCGCGATCGACGTCGACCAGCGCGAGCTCGACGTTCGGCCACGCCGCGCGCATCGCCCGCGCGAGCGCGCCGCCGATCGCGCCGGCGGCGCCGGTGATCGCGACGTGCGCGGGCGCACGCAGGTCGGTCACGATGGCCTCGCGGCGCGCGCCGTCCCCGCGTCGAGCGCGAACCATAGGATCATGACCTTGTCGCCAGCATCGCGCTCCCACATCGCCGGGCCGAGGAACAGCGCGGGTGACACCTCGCGGATCTCGTCGTGAACGTGACGGATGTAGCCCGGATTCGCGTCCAGGTCGTAGTCGAGCACGAGGGTCGGCTTGTCGTCGATCGCCGACGGACCGAACGAGGTCGCGAACGGAAACAGGTTCTGCCGGCCGAGCACGTTCGGTACGTACACCCGGTTGTGTCCCATCCCGCGCGCTTCGCTCGAGGCCTCGAACGTCTTGCCCTCCCACAGGAACGAGCGCGACGCCGCCCACTGCCGGAGCGTGCGCGCGAGCGGGCCGGTGACGCCTCGCACCGCGAGCATCCGGCCGACCAGCGCGCCGTCCGCCGCGTGCATCGAGCTGGACACGGTCGCCGCGCGATAGAGCGCATCGAGCTCGCTGAACGAGCGGCGCGCCAGGCTGTCGAGCGAATGCAGCGGGGCGCGTGACGAGGTCGAGGTCGAGGTCTGAGTCGCGAGCATGATCATCCTTTCACTTTCGTGCGTGACGTGGGCGCGCCCTCGGCCGCGCGCGCCTCGACGGCGCGCGGCAGCTTCGGTGCGATCATCTGCCAGGCCGCCGCCCCCGCTTCGGCGAGCCGCCGGTCGTCGAGCTGCACGTAGCCGAGGCGCTCGGCCTTGATCAGACCGACGAACGCGCCCCACAGCAGCGCGATCGCGATGTCGACCGGCGGACCGCTCGTTCGACCCCGCAGCCGGTTTCCGGCCTGCCACAGCGGCGCGAGCACCGACAGCTCGAGCCGCCGGCTCTCGTCATCGAGGTACGGCACGTGGTCCTGCATCTCGAGAAACCGGAACGCATCCGGCTCGGCGCGCGCGAACACGGCGAGCCGGCGCCACAGCTCCATGAACCAGCGCTCCGCGATATCGAGCCGATACGGATCGATCGGCGGGGCGCCATCGAGCAGCGCGGCCCGCAGCCGCAGCTTCGCGTCGCGAAACACCTGGTTGACCAGCGCCTGCTTGTCGGCGAAGTACCGGTACAGCGTCCCGGTCCCGACCTTCGCGGCCCTGGCCACCTCCGGCACCGCGGTGCCGTGATACCCGAACGCGGCGAACGTCCTGAGCGCCGCATCGAGGATGCGCCTCCGCTTGTCGTCGACCACCGGCCGCCCCCTCGTACGCCGCGCGGCATCGCGATCGCTCGTCCCCGGCCGGGTCCCGCTCGCGGCAGCGGATGCACCAGCCCTCGCGGTCGCGGCCAGCGCCGCGCCGGATGCATGACTCGCATCGGCACCCCCGCCCGCCCCTCGCTTCGTCCGTGCGTCCGTGACCGCCTGCAACGCCCGCGCACCGGAACCGGCCCGGAGCGCCTGCGCACCGGAGCCGGCCCGGAGCGCCGCCGCACCGCTGCCGGCCCGGAGCCCCCGGGGAGCTGGCTGCACCTTCTCCGCACCGGGAGCCGCGGCGGCCTGGTCCTGGCCGCGATCGCTCGCGCCGCGGCCCCGCCGCCTTCCGCGAATTGCGGACTGAACGTTCATTCCGTAATTTGATAGCGCGCGTGCTCTCGACTGTCAAACGGAATCCTCGGCCGCGTGCCTCGCAGCTGACCGGGGCCGCGATTCTGGCCGGCGGGCCGCACGCGTGCTCGATCATTACGGACTGAACGTTCATTCCGTAAATCAGGCGAGCCAGCGCTCGCGGGCAGGTGAGCGTCGCGACGTCAGCCTTCCTGGGCGGGATCCGTCGTGTGCAAGAGCAGCAGGTACTCGACGTTGCCTGCGGGTCCGGTGATCGGCGACTCGATCTCCGCGCTGGCGATGAAGCCGTGGCCAGGTGCCCACGCGCGGATCTTCTCGACCGCCGTCCGGCGGATCGCCTCGTCGCGGACCACGCCGCCCCTTCCCACCTGATCGCGCCCGACCTCGAACTGCGGCTTGACGAGCGCGACGACCGGCTTGCCGACCGGTGGGCGGAGCAGCTCGGCAACCCGCGGCAAGACGAGCGTGAGCGAGATGAACGACACGTCGATCACCGCGAGGTCGCATGGCTCTGGAACGAGCGCGAGATCGAGCGTGCGCGCGTTCTGGCGCTCGAGCACGACGACACGTCGGTCCTGCCGCAACGACCAGGCGAGCTGGCCGTAGCCGACGTCGATCGCGTAGACGCGGGCCGCGCCGCGGCGAAGCAGCACGTCGGTGAAGCCGCCGGTCGATGCGCCGATGTCGAGCGCGACCTTGCCGCCGGGATCGATCGCGAAGTGATCGAGTCCCGCGACGAGCTTGAGCGCACCGCGCGAGACGTAGGGGTGGTCGAGCTCGCGCAGCGCGATCGCGGCGTCCGGCGCGATCAGCGTGCCCGGCTTGGTCTCGACTCGACCGTCGACCGTTACCACGCCGGCCATGACCAGCGCGCGCGCGCGTTCTCGGCTGGCCGCAAGGCTTCGGTCCACGAGCAGCTTGTCGAGGCGTTCGCGCGCCATGTTCGCGAGATCGTGCGCTCGGCCGAGGCGCTTGACAAACCGTACGACCGTTCTATTCTGAGAACGTGTCGAAGGGCGACGAGACTCGGCAGGCGATCCTGGCGCGGGCCTTCGAGCTGGCGAACGTGGTCGGGATCGCCGGGCTGTCGATCGGCCGGCTCGCCGAGGCGACCGGGCTGTCCAAGAGCGGGCTCTTCGCCCACTTCGGATCGAAGGAGGCGCTCGAGCTCGCGGTGGTCGAAGAGGGTTCGCGGCAGTTCGTGCAGGACGTCATGGTGCCGGCCTTGCGCGAGCCACGCGGCGAGCCCCGCGTGCGTGCACTGTTCGAGCGCTGGCTCGCGTGGGGAGAGCGTCCCGGCGGCTGCTTCTTCGTCGGCGCGACCGCCGAGCTCGACGACCGCCCCGGGCCGCCGCGGGACGCGCTCGTGCGCGCGTGCAAGGACTGGATCGACGAGCTCGCCAAGGCGGTCCGGATCGCGGTCCACGAGGGGCACTTCCGCCAGGACGTCGACCCCGAGCAGCTGGCGTTCGAGCTCTACGGCATCATGCTCGGCGGCCACACCTTCCTTCGCTTCTTGCGCGCACCGAGCGCGCGCGATCGCATGCGCGGCGCGTTCGAACGTCTGATCGCGAGCGCGCGCGCCGCACCCTCAGCGCGGGGGCGTTAGCTCCCGCCTTGTCCAGGAGGAGTCATGGTGAACACGGCCACGCCCGAAAAAAGCACGATCGTTCGCTCGAGGAATACACTCCGACTTGCCCGCGCGGCGCTGCAGACCGCGTACATGCTGTCCGACGACCTGGGAACGAGCCTCGCCGAACGGCTGTTCACGACGCCGCGCCGCCACCGCCGGCCCGAGCGCGAGCGCGCCGTGCTCGCCACCGGTCACCCGCTCGCGATCGACGTGACCCTGCGCTCGCCGCTTCATGCCGGGCAGCACCGCAAGCTCGCCGCGTGGCGGTGGGGAATCGGACCGACCGTACTGCTCGTTCACGGCTGGGAAGGTCGTGCGTCGCAGCTCGGCGCGCTCGTCGAGCCGCTGGTCGCCGCCCGGCTGTCGGTGGTCGCGTTCGATGCGCCGGGCCACGGTGATTCGCCCGATCACCGGCTGTACCTGACCGATCTCGCCGACTGCATCGCCGATGTCGCGGACGCGACTGGCCCGCTGCACGCGATCGTCGCGCACTCGTTCGGCGCGCAGGCCAGCTTGTTCGCGCGCTCGCGCGGCGGCGTCGTCCCCGCGCGTACCGCGCTGATCGCTCCCAACGTCCTGGTCGAGGATGCGGTCCGACGGTTCGCCCAGCGGGTCGGCCTGGACGATGTCGATCGCGGGGCACTCCAGGACCGCCTCGCGATCCGCAACGGCATCGACTTCGCCACGCTCACCCTGGACCGCCTGACCGCTGATGCGTCCGGCCCCATGATGATCGTTCATGACCCGGGAGATCGCGAGGTCCCGTTCGAACATGGAGCCCGCCTCGCGGCGCTGTGGCCCGGGGCCGATCTACGGATCACTCGCGGCCTCGGTCATCGCAGGATCCTTCGTGATCCCGAGGTGATCCGTGCGATCGTCGCGTTCGTCTCCCAAGGTGTTCCGGCCCCGAAATCGGACCTCGTCCGCGAGATCGATCGAGCCCTCGCCGAAGGTAGGTAAAGGTAAGCACGAATGTGCTGTATGTCGCGGGGCATTCGTGTACGTTGCGCGGCCTTGGAGAGCCACGCATGAACATCACGAAAATCGGATTCGTTTCCTTGGCCGCCGCGGCGATCGCGGCGTGCAGCTCGAGCAGCACCACCCCGACCGCGAGTGGGGTGTTCCCGGCGCAGGGCTTCACCGGCCGCACGGTCCGGGTGGAGATCAGCGGCGACGCGACCAAGTGGAAGGATGGCGCGACGGTCAGCTTCGGCGATGGCGTGAGCGTGAACAGCGTCGACGTCGCCAGCCCGACCGACCTGTTCGCCGAGATCTCGATCGATCCGACCGCGATGCCCGGCATGCGCGACGTCACCGTCACGAGCGGTGGCACGTTCACGCTCACCCAGGCGTTCGAGCTCGTCGCGCCGGTCGAGCTCCAGGTCGAGGGCAATCCCGGCCAGGGCGGCCTGCCGTACTTCACGTTCGTCAACCACGACCCCGACAACCTGTTCGACCTCACGACCGACGCGAACACCGGCTCGTACCTCAACCTGGCGATCAACGGTCCGGCGGGCACGATGTGGAACATCAGCAGCGCCACCGAGCTCTCGATCCAGGGGCGCGTGTTCATCGACACCACGGCCACCGCCGGCGACGTCTCGATCGTGAGCGGCCCGACGGCCACCCAGGTGACTTCGGATGCCGGCACGTTCCCGATCGCCGCCCGTACCCCGACGCCGCTGAGCGGCACCGCGACCGGCATGCTCACCACCGCGGGTGACTCGGTGCTCTACTCGATCGACGCCGCCGGCTCGCCGTCGCTGGTGCACGTGACGCTGTCGACCGCGGACATGAACGCGCAGCTCGGTGCGGCGATCTTCACCGACGGCACCTGGGCGAACGCCGGTGGCCTGCATGTCATCCTGCCGAGCGCGGGGACGGTCGACGTCGTCGCAGCCGACGTCGGCACCGAGGCGCCGTACACGTTCACGATCAGTGGCGCCGGCGAGGCACTGACGACCGCCGCCGAGGGCAACGACACCACGAACGGCACCAACGCGGGCGCGCTCGCCGCCACCTTGCCGTTCGAGCAGACCGGCGGCACGCTGTCGAGCGCGACCGACGTCGACGAGCTGGTGTTCACGGTCTCGGCCGCGAACGCCAACAAGTCGATCGAGCTGATCACCGATGCCGGCGCCGACCCCAACACCGACACCGCGGTCGACATCACCAACGCGACCGGAACGTCGTTCCTGTCGGGCTACGGCGGCGGTCCGGTCGACGGCACGGAGTGTCTGTTCGGCACTGGCAACTGCTTCCCGGGCGACGCGCTCGGCGAAGACGTGGTGTCCGATCCGCTGCCGGCGGGCACCTACTACATCAAGATCAGCGCCGGCTCGCTCTACGCGACGACGGACAAGTCGTACCTCGCCATCGCGTGGTTCCAGTAGTCGAGCTTGACACCCCCCGGTCGGGCTGATACCCATACCGCCTGCTCCTGGGGTCGTAGCTCAGCTGGGAGAGCGCTAGAATCGCACTCTAGAGGTCTGGGGTTCGATCCCCCACGGCTCCACGTCAAGAGCCCGGAATCCGAAACGGTTCTGGGCTCTCGTCGTTTCGGGACGCGCGCTGGGGAACGATCGCGGCCGAATCGTTCCCCATTCTAGAGATGACTCTAGTCGTTGCAGCATGACGCGAACGATGACTACTGATCTCGGCGCTGGACCGCTTCCGAGCCGATCACCACATCGAGTAGCTCGGAGGTGATCTCGTCCTGGCGGATGCGGTTGGCCTCGTCGCGCATGGTGCGCAGCTTGTCGTCGATGTGATGGCGAGCGGCTTCCATCGCCTGCATGCGTGCGGCGTTCTCGCTGCCAAACGACTCCATGAGCACGCGCACGAGCTCGCCGGCCACGTATTCGCCGATCACGCGCGCCATCAGCTCGAGCGGAGGCAGATGGTGCACGGGAGGCTCGAGCGGCTTCGTCTCGGTGGATGCGGTCGCGAGCGGGAGCGGCAACAGCTGGTAGCGCTCGATCGAGGGTCCTGCACCCTGTGCGCGCATGGCCCCGAGGACCGTGATCCGATCGAGCTCGCCGCGCGCGACACGGTGCTCGAGCTCGGCTGCGACCTCGCGCGCCTTCTCGAATACACCCGCGGCATGGCTCGGCATCGATGCCGTCCACTCGACGGCGAGCCCGCGTGCGCGAGCGATCTGGATCCCCCGCGCGCCGACGATCCAGAGCCGTCCGTGCGCCGCATCGGGCTCCGCTGCCGCGCGCTCGATCAAGCGCTCGTTGAACGCGCCCACGAAGCCTCGCTCGGCGCACACGACGAGCAGACGCGGCGGGAGCACCGACCGCTCGTCGGTCGGGCGTGGATCGGCGACCAGCACGCGGGCACGTGAGACCGCCGCGCCGACGATCTGCGCGTAGCGCCGGATCCCCGGCAACGCACGATCCGCATTCTGCACCTGCGCGGCGGCTAGCGACCGCATCGCCGCGACGACGCCGTGCAGCTCCTCGATGCTGGTGATCTGCGCGCGCAGCATGCTCGCCTTGCTCACGTGCCACCTCCCGCGAGCGGCGCGGCGGCCTCGCGGAGCATGGCGAGCAGCTCGGCGCGATCGGCATCGACGAGCTCGCCGGTCGCATCGATGCGCGTGAAGATCGCCGGCGCCCGGCGGGCGACCGAGTCGCGGCAGTGCTCCTTGAACGCGTCGACGCGATCGAGCGGGACCGTATCGAACACGCCCTCGACGAGCGCGAGCAGCAGCGCGACTTCGTCGGCGAGCCGCAGCGGCTCGAGCTGCCGCTGCGAGAACGCAGCGCGGATACGGCGGCCGTGGGCGACTGCGCGCCGCGTCCGCTCGTCCATCGTGCCGCCGAATCGCGTGAACACCTCGAGCTCGAGAAACTGCGCGTAGTCGAGACGCAGCCGCTCCGAAAGCGTGCGCAGCGCCGGTGCCTGGGTCTTGCCGCCGACGCGCGACACGCTGAGCCCGACGTTCACGGCGGGCCGCTGACCTTCCTGGAACAGCGTCGGCTCGAGGTAGATCTGGCCGTCGGTGATCGAGATCAGATTGGTCGGGATGTATGCGCTGAGGTTGCCGGCCTGGGTCTCGGCGATCACGAGTGCGGTCAGCGAGCCGCCACCGTGATCGTGCGCGAGGCTCGCGGCGCGCTCGAGCAGGCGCGCGTGGATGTAGAAGACGTCGCCCGGATACGCCTCGCGGCCGGGCGGCTCGCGCAGGAGCAGCGAGATCTGCCGGTGGACCGCCGCGTGGGTCGTGAGATCGTCGATCACGAGCAGAGCGTCCTGGCCGCGGTCGCGGAAGTACTCCGCCATCGTGCACGCCGCGTAGGGCGCGAGCCACTGCAAACCCGGCGGGGCATCGGCAGACGCGGCGACGATGATGCAGCGCTCGGGCGCGCCGTGCGCACGGATCGCGTCGATGACCTGCGCGACTGTCGTGTCCTTCTGGCCGACGGCGGCGTAGACGCAGATGACATCGCTGCGGTGTTGGTTGACGAGCGTGTCGATCGCGATCGCGGTCTTGCCGAGCTTGCGATCGCCGAGCACGAGCTCGCGCTGGCCGCGCCCGAGCGGCACGACGGCGTCGATCACGGTGATCCCGGTGAGCAACGGCCGCGTGACGAAGTCGCGCTCGATGACCGCGGGCGCGGGCCGGTGCACGGGATCGCGGCGCGCGGCGACGATCGCGGCTCCGCCGTCGAGCGGCCGCCCGAGCGAATCGACGACGCGCCCGAGCAGCGCCTCGCCGACCGGCACGCGCACGACCTCGCCGGTGTTCGCGACGCGGGTGCCCGCGGCGACGCCCGCACCTTCGCCGAGCAGCACGCAGCCGATGCGGTCCGGATCGAGGCTCGTCACGAACGCTGGCGTGCCGTCCGCGAGTACGAGCAGCTCTTCGAGGCGAGTGTGTGGCAGCCCCGACACGCTCGCGACCCCGTCGCCGACGTGCTCGACGCGCCCGACCTCCTCGAGCCGAGGTGCGGTCGCGATCGCGGCGGCACGGGCGCGCGCGGCCGGCAGCCACGCGGCGAGCTCGTCAGCCAGCGGCCGCATGCACCTGCTCCACGGCGTGTGCGAGCGCGTCGCGCCACGATACGCGCACGATCGCCGTTCGGA
>DATJAE010000074.1:0-6653 GCA_035516595.1 Kofleriaceae bacterium
CGTGCCACTGCTCGGGCGCCATGTAGTCCGGCGTGCCCATCGCGCCGATCGACGTGCTGGTCAGCCGCGACGCTGCGAGCTTCGCGATCCCGAAATCGAGCAGCTTCACGCGCTCGCCCGAGTCGAGCTCTGCATCGGGCACGAGGAAGATGTTGTCGGGCTTGAGGTCGCGATGCGTGATGCCCGCCTGATGGGTCGCCTCCAGGATCGTCGAGATCTGGCGCGCCACCTCGGCGATGTGAGCGAGCGGCAAGCGACCGGCGCGCCGGATCCGGCAGGTCAGCGTCTCGCCGTCCAGATACTCCATCACGAGGTACGCGCGCCCGCACGACATGAACCCCGCGTCGAAGATCCTCACGACCCCCGCGTGCCTGACCTCGCTCACCGCGATCGCTTCGTTGAAGAAGCGCTGGACGTGATCCTGGTTCGCCGCGATGCGGGGCAACAGCGTCTTGATCGCGACGCGTGTTCCGACGCTGTGCTGCTCCGCGAGGTAGACCTCGCTCGTTCCGCCGCCGCCGATCTTCGCCACCAGGCGGAAGTTGCCGACGCTGTGTCCGACGAGCGGCGCCTCGGCCAGCGGCACGCTCGCGCGAGGCGGTAACGTGTCCGCTCCAACGCTCGTCACACCGTTCGTCACAGCAAGCGTCGCGCCACGCGCGCGCTCGGCGATCTCGCGCGCTTGCCGTGGCGAACAGGCCTCGAAGCGGAAGTCTTCCCGAGCGCGGCCGGAGATCTTCCGTCTCGATCGCGGGTCGCTTCACACGAGATCACGTCGTCGCAACATCGCTCCGACACGCGCGCCCTATCGTCGCTGGCGATGGCCGACCTCATCCGTCCGACCCGTGCGATCGTGGCGCTGTCGCTTGCCGCGTGCGGCGCGAGACCTGACGCCGCGCTCGATGGCGGCATGATCGACGCGCGCGGCGTCGACACCAGCTCGATCGATGCGAGCGCATCGGGCGTTCCCACCTACGGCGATGCCCGGCAGCTCGTCACCGCGCCGGCGTCGATCGAGGGTGACTTCGGGCTGGTCGTCGCGGTCTCCGCGGACGGGAGCACGCTCGCGACCTGCGGGATCGACGCGTCCTCGGGGATGGTCGTCGTCATCGTGTACGCGCGCGGCGAGGCCGGCTTCGGTGCGACCCCGGTGCAGATCCTGTCGCCGCCCGCCGCCACGCCGTACTGGGGCTCGGGCGGGCTATCGCTGTCGTCCGATGGCGCGGTGCTCGTGGTCGGCGCGGAGGACCCGGCCGGCCACGGCGAGGTGCTCGTCTACGCGCGCAGCGGCGCGGGCTTCGCAACCGCGCCGGCGCAGACCATCGCGCTGCCGGTCGGGCCTGCCGTGTGGACGAACGCGCTGTCGGCGGACGGCAACACGCTGGCGGTCACTTCGTCCGCGGGCGGCGGCGTCTACGTCTATCGGCGAACCGGAACGAGCTTCGCCGCGGCGCCCGCGCAGACCATCGCGCCGCCCCCGGCGAGCAGCTCGTTCTTCGGAGTGTCCGGCGGCGTGGCGACGGATGGAGCGCTGCTCGCGATCAGCGATACCGGCGTCGGCCGCGGTGCGGTGGCGGTGTACGCCGCCAGCGGAGGCGGTTTCGCGACGTCGCCGACCGCCAGCCTCCCCGCGCCGGCCGGCGTGAGCTCGTTTGGCGACTGCGTCGCGGTGCGTCCCGACGGCAACGAGCTCGTCGAGTCGGGCGATCAACCGCCGCACATCCAGGTCTACGGGCCGAGCGCTTCCGGCTTCGACCTGGCGCAGATGCTCGAGCTGCCGGCGGGCGCGCCGGGCAATCTCCTGCCATCGGTCGCGGTGACCGCGGACGGCACCCTGTTCGTCGGCGCGGCGGCGATGTCCCGGATCTACGTGTACGCCGCGAGCGCGGACGCTCAGTTGAACCACAGCAGGTAGCGCAGCTTGTGGCCGAACGTGTCGGCGCCGCGCTCGAGCTCCTCGCGCATCCGCCACAGCCGCGCGAGCAACGGCGACGCGGGCATGGTGGCGCGGTAGCCGCGTCCGAGCAGCGACTTGAGCAGGCTCTCGACCTCGTCGGGCGAGTGCGGCTCGTGGCTGAAGTCGATCGCGATGTCGCCGGGCTCGCGCAGCATCGCGCCGAGATCGAGGTAGCCGTCCGGCATCATCCGCTCGAGCTCGGGCGCGATCACCTTGCCGAGCTCGTGCAGCGAGATGCCCTGCTCGCTGGTGACGAGCCGCCGGACGTCGCCGGTGACGCCGGCCCACGTCGCGTACAGCGCGTCGTCGACCGGCAGCGGCACGGGGTGGCTGCGCTGCCGCGGATTCGGCACCCACTCGCGGTCGTCATCGGTCTCGGCGAGGTACTCGGCGCGCGCCCGGTCGGCGTAGTCGAGCCCGTCGAGGACGAGCTGGCGGGCGCGCAGCACGCGATCGCGATCGACCAGCCGGATCACGATGCGCGGCAGCGTGCGGTCGTCGCGATCCGCGATCATCTTGTCGAGCTGGGTCCAGTCGTACGCGATGACGAGATCGACGAACGCGCGCTGGAACGCGATCATCGCGCGCGCCCAGTCGGCGTCGCCGACGTCGAACCGGAACGTCGGCCGGCGCCGCGGATCGCCGTCGGGTAGCTCGTGGCCGGCGGTGTCGTACTCGATCTCGAGCAGGTGGCGATCGTCGTCGTCGATCTTGCCATCGCGATCCCAGTCGTGCTGCCAGCACGCGATGCACAGTTCGAGCGAGAACGCCGGATCGGCGGCGGCCACCGCGAGGTCGCGATCGATCGCGTCGAGGCGCTCGCCGAACGTCCGCCACGCGATCCGGCCGCGCACGTGATCGACGCGCTGCTGGCGCTCCGCGAACCGGACCACCGCGATCAGCTCGTCCTCCATCGCGCTGCTGGCGTCGACGTACGCGGCGAGCGCGCGGATCGCGGCGGCCTGGGCGTTGCGCGGATCGAGCGCGAGCGCGTCGGACGCGCGCCGGCCGGCCTCGTCGAACCTGGACGCGCGCAGCGCCGCGAGCGCCGGTGCGGTGTCGGCCGCGCGCTGGCCGGGCGAGCGCGCCGCCGGCCCGGCCGCGCTCCCGCAGGCAGCCAGCCCGACCACCAGGCAAATCGTGATCCGCATGGCAGGATCATGCGCGGCGCGTCCCGCGGCGCAAACCGGATCACGCGAAGATCACGGCAGATCGCGGCGGCCCTTGACAACCATACCTAGCAGATCTATGCATAAGGCCGTGAGGCAACCGAAGGCCGCCCCGCCCGAGCGCATCGCCAAGGACCTGGTCGCCGCGTCGGCGACCGCGCTCGTGCTGTCGATCCTGCACAAGGGCCCGAGCTACGGCTACGCGATCATCCAGGACGTCCGCGCGCTGTCCGGCGGCGAGCTCGAATGGTCCGAGGGCATGCTGTATCCGGTGCTGCACCGGCTCGAGGATCAAGGCCTGATCGAGTCGTACGAGGAGCGCGGCGATACCGGGCGCAAGCGCCGCTATTACCGGCTGCGACCCGACGGCCGCCGCGCGCTCGCCGAGGAGCGCCGCCAGTGGGACGTCGTGCACGCCGCCCTGACCAAGGCCTGGAGGACCGCATGACCGAGAGCGATCGAACCGTCGAGAAGGCCATCACCACGTACTGCACGGAGCTCGATGCCGAGGCCGAGCTCGCCAGCCGCGATCTCGCCGAGATCGAGGATCACCTGCGCGCGCTGATCGACGATCTGCGCGGCCGGGGCATGCCGCTCGGCGACGCGATCGCCGAGGCCGGCCGCCGGCTCGGCGCCCCGCGCCTGGTCGCGCGCGAGCACGCGCGGGTGCGCTCGCCGTTCGGCGCGCGGATCGCGCCGTGGCGGGCGCGCAGCGCGGCCGCGATCGTCGCGGTGCTGGTCGTGGTCGGCCTGGTGTTCGATCTGCCGGACGGCGGCGTGTGGTCGCGGTTCGCGTTCGAGCTGGGCTGCGGCGGAGTGCTCGCGATCGCGCTGCTGGCGCGGCGCGGCTGGGCGCGGCCGATCCTGCTCGGCGGGCTCGCCTCGGGCGTCGCGGTGATGGCGCTGAGCGAGTGGGCGTTCCCTCAAGCGATCTCGCCGTGGCTGGTCGCCCAGCTCGGCGTGGTGATGTTCCTCGCGCCATGGCGGCGCGGCGAGCTCGCGCCCGCCGGCGTCGCGCTCGCGCTGCAGGTCTGGGCGTACGGCGTCGCGACGTTCGTGCTGTCGTTCCAGGTCACGACGCGGGGCGGCCCGGACCTGGTCGCGCCGGCGGCGCAGATCGCGCTGGTCGCCGCGATGCTCGCCACAGCGGGCTGCGTGATGCGCGCGCGCTGGGCCGCGATCGCGTCGGGCCTGTCGGCGGTCACGCTCGGCGTCGCGCTCGCGCAGCTCGCGCAGCTGTCGTTCAAGTTCCCGGCGCTGCACCCGGGCGGGTTCCGGTTCGGCACGCTCGGCCTGGCCGCGAGCGGCGCGCTCGCCGCCGCGGTCGCGGCGGTCGTCGCGTGGCGCGGCGCGCGCTCGCTGCTGGGCTCGCTGCGCGGCGTGCTCGCCGATTAGGACCTCGCCACGGGAGATGATTGGTTGCGGCTGCCGAGGCGCGCCGAGCGCGAGGCGCCGCGACGCAGCGCTACCGGGCGTGACGCAAGGAGCGGCAACGAAGCGATCGGCGATGGATCGGCGGCCCCAACCGATCAGATCTGCGTGGCGAGGTACTAGCTGCGACAATCTCGCAGCGCGCACTGTGCGGCACGCGCGCGCGCGGCGCGCCGGCCGGCTCCCGGAACGCCACGAGATCACGCGGGCACACGCGATGCACCTGGTGCGGGCAGAGGCACCATGTACACCACCGCACGCATCGCGAAGCATCCGATCCACCCGATGCTCGTCGCGTTTCCGATCGCGTTGTACGTCGCGACGGTCGTCGCGCTGATCGTGAACGCCGGCACCCACGACCCGTTCTGGTACCGCGCCGCGTTCTGGACCAACCTCGCCGGCATCGTGATGGCGGGGGTCGCCGCCGTCCCCGGCGTGATCGACCTGGTGACGCTGCCGCGCTCCAAGGCGCGCCGGACCGGCATCCTGCACGCCGCCGCCAACGTCAGCGCGCTGGCGCTGTTCATCATCAGCTGCGTCGCGATCGGCGAGAGCTGGTCGCACGCCAAGGCGTTCGGCGACTACAGCCAGCTCGAGGTCGCCGCGCCGCTCGTGCTCGGCCTGATCGGCATCGGCTGCACGCTGGTCGCGGGCTGGCTGGGCTGGACGCTCGTCCAGACCCACCACGTCGGGATCAAGCCGACCACCCTCACCGCCAAGCCGATGGTGGCCGCCGAGGACATCGATGACCTCGACGAGCTCGAGCTGCCGATGTCGACGACCACGCCGGCCGAGCCGCCGCGCTATCCGCTGCACCACTGATCGCCTAGCCTGACACCCCGCTGCCCGTCGCGCGCGCCCGAGGCGCTCGGCGGGCGGCGTTTTTCTGTACGATGCGCCCGCGTGCAGCTCGCATCGACCATCCGCGGCGTGCGGTACCGCTTCGACTCGATCAAGCAGGTGCTCGCGAAGGCGAACCCGCCCAAGAGCGGCGACGACCTGGCCGGCGTGTCCGCGCGGGACGCGGTCGAGCGCGTCGCCGCGCGCGCGGTGCTCGCCGACCTGACGCTCGCCGAGCTGCGCGCCAACCCGGTCGTGCCCTACGACCAGGACGAGGTCACGCGCGTGGTCGAGGACGACCTCGACGACGCCGCCTACCGCGCGGTCTCGCACCTGACGGTCGGCCAGTTTCGCGAGTGGCTGCTCGACATCGACACCACCGGCGCCACGCTGCGCGCGGTCGCGCCGGGCCTCACCCCGGAGATGGCGGCCGCCACGTGCAAGCTGATGTCGAACTTCGATCTCATGACGGTCGGCGCGAAGTGCCTGGTGGTCGTGCGCGCGAACTCGACGCTCGGCCTGCCCGGCCGGCTATCGTCGCGCTGCCAGCCCAACCATCCGACCGACGACGTGCTCGGCATCCTCGCGTCGATGCGCGAGGGCCTCGCGTACGGCTGCGGCGACGCGGTGATCGGCGTCAACCCGGCGACCGACACGCCGGAGTCGACCGCCGAGATCCTGCGCGCGATCGACGGCGTGCTCCGCCGCAACCAGGTGCCGACCCAGCACTGCGTGCTGTCACACGTCACGGTGCAGATGAAGGCGCTCGGCGAGCTCGGCTGTCCGATGGACCTGATGTTCCAGTCGCTCGCCGGCACCGAGGCCGGCAACCGCGCGTTCGGGATCAGCGTGAAGCTGCTCGACGAGGCGTGGGCGATGATGAAGGAGCGCGGCTCGACCCGCGGCCCCAACCGGATGTACTTCGAGACCGGCCAGGGCTCGGCGCTGTCGTCGGCGGCGCATCACGGCGCCGACCAGGTGACGATCGAGGCGCGCTGCTATGGCCTGGCGCGGCGCTACCGGCCGTTCCTGGTCAACACCGTGGTCGGCTTCATCGGCCCCGAGTACCTCGAGGACGGCCCGCAGATCTCGCGCGCGGCGCTCGAGGACCACTTCATGGGCAAGCTGCTCGGCCTGCCGATGGGGTGCGACGCCTGCTTCACCTATCACGCGCGGATGTCGCAGGACGAGCTCGAGTCGCTGAAGGTCCTGCTCGGCGCGGCCGGCTGTGCCTACCTGATGTCGCTGCCGGTCGG
>DATJAE010000075.1:0-22448 GCA_035516595.1 Kofleriaceae bacterium
CGTCGCGATCGCCTTCATCGGCGCGCCATACTCCGCGCGGATGCGGCGGACGATCCCTTCGACCAGCCCGACATAGCCCCAGAAGATGCCCGACTGCATGCAGGCGATCGTGCTCGTGCCGACGACCTTGGCGGTGCGCTCGATGCGGACGCTCGGCAGCTTGGCCGCGGCCATATGGAGCGCGCGCAGCGACAGGTTGATGCCGGGCGCGATGACGCCGCCGCAATAATCGCCCTGGCGGTCGACCACGTCGAAGGTGGTGGCGGTGCCGAAGTCGACGACGATGCAGCCGCACTTGAACTGCGAGTAAGCGGCCACCGCATTGACGATACGGTCGGCTCCGACCTCCTTGGGGTTCTCGTACAGGATCGGCATGCCGGTCTTGATGCCCGGGCCGACGACCAGCGCGGCGCCGCCGCAGTGCTGCTTGAAGAAGCGCTGCAGCCCGAACACCGCGGGCGGCACGACCGACGAGATGATCCCGGCGTCGACGCTCTTCCACGGAAAGCCTTCGAGGTCGAGCAGGGTCTTGAGCAGCACCGCGTACTCGTCGGAGGTGCGCTCGGCGACGGTGCGGATCCGCCAGTGGGCGACGAGCTCGCCGTCGCGGAACACGCCCAGCACGGTGTTCGTGTTCCCCACGTCGACCGCGAGCAGCGTCGTCATCGACAGATGGTAGCTCGCCGCCGCAGAGCGTAGTAGGCTCGGTTCTACTTATGCGGGGACTCTGCAAGCTCGTCTGCGTTTGCCTTATGGTCGCGTGCGGTGGCTCGTCGGACTCGCCGCCGGGACCGCTCGCGCGGCACTTCGACGACATGTACATCGCCGCGATCCCGATCGATCAGAAGCAGTCGGTCGTGCAGTCCCAGCAGGACTACTCGGTCGCGAAGATGGAGCAGGCCAAGGCCGAGGCCGACTACAACGACGCGACCACGCAGCTGCAGATCGCGCGCAACGACGCCCAGGCCGCCCACCTGAACGTGAGCTCCGCGGTGTCGTCGAAGAAGAGCGCCGACGCCTCGGGCGACCAGAACCGCATCAACGACGCGATCAAGAACCTGCACACCGCCGAGGACATGGCCAAGGCGGCCGACGCGCGGGTGCGCTACATCGACACCTACCGCAACTTCCTGCACCGCTACCTGCGCTACACGCAGGAGAACACCTACTACCGCGAGGCCCAGTTCGAGGGCGCCAAGGCCCAGCTCGCCAAGCAGAACAACATCCAGCCCAAGGGCGTGTCGTACGACGCGTTCCCGGGCCAGACCGAGGAGCGCCAGCACCGCACCCAGGCCGCCAAGGAGCGCGCCGAGCACGACAAGCAAGCCACGCTCGGCAAGCGCGACGAGTGGCTGAAGATCCAGCACCAGGCCGACATCGAGGCCGGCAAGCCGAGCAACTTCCCCGATCCGATGGCGCCGAAGGTCGCGGGCCCCGAGCCGGCGGCCGCGTCGTCGATGTAGCAAGAGGGGATTTGGTCGCGCAGACCTCCGACGCCGCGCGGATCCTCGTCGTCGACGACGAGCGCGTGATCCGCGAGATCCTCGCCGAGTTCCTCTCGCTCGAAGGCTTCTCGGTCAACACGGTCGAGGACGGCGAGAAGGCGCTGACCGAGCTCCGCCTGCATCCCTACGACCTGCTGATCACCGATCTCAAGATGCCGCGGCTGTCCGGGCTGCAGCTGCTCGAGAAGATCGAGGCCGAGCGGCTCGGCGTGCTCACCGTGCTGATGACCGGGTTCGGCACGGTCGAGACCGCGATCGAGGCGATGAAGAAGGGCGCGTACGACTACCTGCTCAAGCCGTTCAAGGTCGAAGAGGTGATCCACGTCGTCGAGCGCGCCCTGTTCCGCCAGCGCCTGCAGACCGAGAACATCCGGCTGCGCGAGGCGCTCACGATCTACCGGGTCTCGGAGGCGGTCGCGCTGTCGCACGACATCGAGCACATCCTCGACGTCGTGCTGCGCGCCGCGATCGACGAGGTCAAGGCCGACGTCGCGACCCTGCACCTGCGCGATCGCAAGACCGGTCACTACGAGGAGCGCGTCAAGGTGGTGGCGGCCGACGGCGACGCGCATCGCGGCGCCCTGCCCTCGCCCGCGTTCGGCGTGCTCGCCGAGCAGCTCGCGCAGGGCGTGCCGATCCTGGCGCACGGCGGCAAGGCGTCGCGGTTCTTCACCGAGCACGCCTCGCCCGCGGAGCTGTCGTCGTTCGCGTGCGTGCCGTTGCAGGTCCGCGGCGACATGGTCGGGGTGCTCAACGTGTTCTCGTTCACCCCCGGCAAGAAGTTCGACGAGGGCCACCGCAAGCTGCTCGCGGTGCTCGCGTCGCGCGCGGCGAGCGCGATCGACAACGCGCGGCTGTACGGCGAGCTGGTCACCAGCAACGACAACCTGCGCGCCGCCAACCAGTCGCTCGAGGAGATGTTCCAGCAGACCGTGGCCGGCTTCGCGCAGGCGCTCGAGGAGAGCGACCAGTACACGCGCGGACACTCCGAGCGGGTCGCGGTGTACTCCGAGATCCTCGCGCGCGGCCTGACCCTGCCGGATGCCGAGGTCCGGCGCACGGTCCAGGCCGGGGTGATGCACGACGTCGGCAAGATCGGCGTGCGCTACGACATGCTGAACAAGCCCGGCAAGCTCACGCCGGAAGAGGTCGCGGTGTTCCGCCAGCACCCCGAGAAGGGCAAGCGCATCCTCGAGCCGGTGCCCTGCCTGCACGGCCTGATCGATGGCTGCTGGTGTCATCACGAGTGGTACGACGGCGGTGGATATCCGCGCGGGCTCGCGGGCCACAACATCCCGATCGTGGGGCGCATCGTCGCGATCGCCGATGCCTACGACGCGATGACGTCCGACCGGGCGTATCGCCGCGCGCTCAGCCACGAGGTCGCGATCGGCGAGATCGAGCGCTGCGCCGGCACGCAGTTCGACCCCGAGCTCGCCGCGACGTTCGTCCGGCTGATCGAGGCCTGGCGCAAGGAGATGCGTGAGCGCGGCCACGATTCGGTGATTCCGCGCTAGTTGCGCCCGGAATCCGCGGTACGATCGTAGAGTGCGCGGTCTGTTCGCCGTCGGGGTGGCCATCGCCGTGGCCGGCTGTGCCAACTCGCGCCCCGGCATGAACCTGGCGTGCGAGAGCGACCAGCAGTGCCTCGATCCCGCGCAGCCGTACTGCACCAACGGTACGTGCGGCGCGTGCGGTGCGCCGAGCACGTGCACCATGGCGCTGCCGCGCTGCTCGCCCGACACGTTGACCTGCGGCGGCTGCGTCGGCGACATCGACTGCGCGCTCTACGCGACGACGCCGCACTGCGGTCACGCGGGGGCGTGCGTGGGCTGCACGGTGTCGGCCGAGTGCGCGAACCCGACGCCGACCTGCGATCAGACGACCGACACCTGCCGCGCGTGCAAGACCGACGACGAGTGCGCGAGCGCGGTGTGCGATCTCGCGAGCGGCAGCTGCGTCGACGCGGCCGACATCCTCTACGCCTCGCCGACCACGACGTCGAGCACGAGCTGCACCCAGAGCTCGCCGTGCGAGGTCGACACCGCGATCTCGCAGGTCGACTTCACCCGGACGATCGTGCGCATGCTGCCCGGAACGTACATCTCGCCGATCACGATCAGCGGCACGACGACGATGACGATCGTGGCGACCGGCGCGACGCTCGAGACCACGATGGTGGCCACCGGGCTCAACGTGGTGGCCGGCGCCAGCGTCGCGATCCGCGGCCTGACCATGAACATCGACGGCCAGGCGATCTACTGCGATGGCATGACCGGCGAGTCGACCCTGTCGCTGACCGACGTCAACGTGGTGTCGGCCGGTTACGGCATCGCCTCGGCGCACTGCAACCTGACGCTGCAGCACGTCTCGCTGCCGACCGGGATCAACCCGGCCGGCTCGCACACCACGCTGGTCATGGACCGGACCAACACGTACATCCGCGCCGACGACGGCAACGCGTCCGACGGCGGCGGCATCTCGATCACCGCGACCAACTCGATCCTCGGCTCGCTCGACTTCAGCCACGCCGGCGGGATCAGCATCCACGCGTCGTTCGACACGTTCACGTCGGCGGAGGTGTGCATGGAGACCAACCCCGGCACGCCGACCGTGCTGTTCGACAACGACATCTTCTACGACCCGACCGCCAAGGACGCGATCAGCGGCACCGCGTGCACGTTCGATCACGCGGTCGCGTTCCCGCTCCCCGACCTGATCGGCACCGCCACGATCGCCATGGATCCGAGGCTCGTGAACCCGAGCGCCGGCGACTATCACCTCCAGGCCGGCAGCCCGGCGATCGACGCGGCGTCGAGCGCGGTGTCCGACGATCACGACTTCGATGACGTGACCCGGCCACAGGGCGCGGCCCCCGACATCGGAGCGTTCGAATACAAGCCCTGAGTCCCCTATAATGTGCGCGCCCGATGTCGGGGTTCTCGGGGAAATACCGCCTGGACGCGCGCCTGGGCGGCGGCGGGATGGCCGAAGTGTTCGTCGGCTCGATGGTCGGCATCGAGGGCTTCACGCGGCGCTGCGCGATCAAGCGCGTGCTGCCGGGGTTCTCCGACAACCCGGCGTTCGCCCAGATGTTCATCGCCGAGGCGCAGATCAGCTCGCGCCTGGTCCACCCGAACATCGTGTCGGTGCTCGACTTCGACCGCGACGCCGACCAGCACCTGTTCCTGGTGATGGAGCTGGTCGAGGGCCGCGACCTCGACGCGCTGGTCGCGACCGGGCCGCTGCCGTTGCCGGTCATCATCTTCGTGATCGGCGAGGTCCTGCGCGGGCTGGGCTACGCGCACGATCTGCCGGTCGGCACCGACGTGCGCGGCGTCGTGCACCGCGACGTGTCGCCGCACAACGTGCTGCTGTCGTGGGAGGGCGCGGTCAAGGTCTCGGATTTCGGGATCGCGAAGGCGCGCGCGGCGAGCGCGGCGACCGCGTCGGTGTTCATCAAGGGCAAGCCGGCGTACATGAGCCCCGAGCAGGCCAACGGCGAGCCGCTCGACGGGCGGAGCGATCTGTTCGCGGTCGGCGTGATGCTGTGGGAGATGCTGGTCGGCCGGCGGCTGTTCGTCGGCGAGGACACGCGCGCGACGCTCGCCGCGGTGCTGTTCGGCCAGATCCCGCGGCCGCGCTCGCTGCGCGGCGACGTGCCGAAGGATCTCGAGCGCGTCGCGATGAAGCTGCTCGAGCGCGACCTGCCCGCGCGCTACCCGACCGCGGAGGCCGCGCTGCGCGACCTGCTCGAGTGCGGCGACGCGCCGAAGGCGGGTCGCGAGCTGCTCATCCAGCTCATGGCCGAGCGCTTCCCGGGCGAGGCCCAGGTGCGGCAGAGCATCGCGCGCTCGCGCGGCGGGCAGAGCGCCCCACCGCTGGCCGGACCTCACGCGGTGACCGCGGCCGATGGCGCGGCCGGGCGCGCCGCGATGGCGAGCGTGGGCGCGGCGCGCGCGGCGCCGACCGGTGGCGCGGCCTCCGAGCTCTCCGCAGCGCCCGAGCCGCGGCGCGGCCGGATGATCGCGCTGGTCGCGCTGGCGTTCGTCGCGACGGCCGCGGCGGCGTTCGGCGTGGTCACGGCGGTGACGTCGGGGAAGAAGGCGCCACCGGCGGTCGCGCAGCCGGTGGGATCCGAATCGGGATCAGGATCCGGATCGGGACCGGGACCGGGGACGGGATCGGGGACACAACCGGTCGTGAAGCAGCCCACGATCCAGGACGCAGGTGTTGCTGTGACTTCCCACGCAGCCTTGCCCGACGCCGCTGTCGCCGTGGCCAAAAAAGATGCATCTTCGACCAGGTCGGCGCACCCTGGCGCGGAGAAGCGGACCGGCATCCTGTACGTCACCGCGCTGCCGGCCCTGCGAGTCATTGTCGATCACACGACCTACGGCGACACGCCGCAGACCATCACGCTCGAGGTCGGCCCGCACCGCGTCGAGCTGGTGAACCAAGAGAACGGCTACGACGAGACCAAGACCGTGACGATCATCGCGAACAAGACCACCACCATCAACCGGGTCAAGTGACATGCGAACCCTGATCATCGCCGCGATCCTGGCGAGCGCCGTCCCGGCCCGCGCGCAGGACGTCGGCGTGGTCGTGACCGGCGAGGCCACGCTCCAGCCCGGGCTGGCCGCGGCGCTCGAGACCTGGCTGCGCGAGCACGGTCATCGCCTCGAGTCATCACCGCTCGAGCCCGACGCCACCAACACGCTGATCGACTGCTTCGTGCTCGAGGACCTCAACTGCGCGCGCGGCGTGATCGATCGCCGCGCCAAGTCGCAGGCCGTCGTGTTCGCGCGGGTCGAGGTCACCCAGACCGCCGATGGCGGGCGCGACATCACGATCATCGGCTACTGGCTCGAGAAGGGCCACGACGCGATCGCCGAGCGCCGCACCTGCAGCAAGTGCGCGGGCGACAAGCTCGACACCACGACCGATGACCTGATGACCGCGCTGGCCGCCGAGCCGCCCGCGCCGGCGCCGAACGCCACGCCGGGGCCTACCCCCGTGCCGCCTCGACCGATCGAGATCTCGCGGCCCTCGCGGCTCGTTCCGGAGGTCGTGATCGGCGGCGGCGCCGCGCTCGCGATCACCGGCATCGTGCTGATCGCGGTCGACAAGAAGCCGAGCGCCACCGGCGTGCAGAAGGCCACGTACACCAGCACCGCACCGCCCGGCTACGGCCTCGTGATCGCGGGTGGCCTCGCGATCGGCACGGGCATCTACCTGTGGCTCCGGCAGGGCTCGAGCTCGGCGCCGGTCGCGGCGGTGTCGCGCGACGGCGCGGTGGTCGGCTGGTCGGGACGATTCTAGGAGGCACGCGATGAAGCTCGTCGGCCTGGTCCTCGCGCTCGCGGCGTTCGGCTGTCAGGAGAAGAACCCGAACTACTGCGACGACGGCCTGCACCTCGACAACAACTGCAACGAGCCGATCCCCGACGGGGGTCACCCGCTGTGCGACATGACGCACGCGTGCAGCGGCGGCCTGGTGTGCGACGAGACGCAGGGGATGTGCGTGCAATGCACGTCGGAGCAGGCCGGCGCGTGCATGCAGGACACACCGGTGTGCGGCAGCGACGACAGCTGTCGCGGGTGCCTGCAGCACGACGAGTGCCCGAGCGACGCCTGCCTGTCCGACGGCTCGTGCGCCGCGACCGACGAGGTCGCGTACGTCGCGGCGACCGGCACCGATGGCGGCGACTGCTCGAGCCCCACCGCGCCGTGCAAGACGTTGAGCTATGCGCTCGGCACCAGCCGGCAGGTGATCAAGCTGACCGGCGCGATCGCCGATAGCCCGGTGATGATCCAGCGCACCGTGCAGATCGTCGCGGAGCCGGGCGCGATGCTGACCGAGACCACGAACGGCCCGCTCGTCACGGTGTCGGGCGACGTCACGGTCGAGATCGACGACCTCGAGCTGCACGGCGCGTCGGGCGCCGGCAACGCCGGGCTCACGCTGTCGGGCAGTGGTCCGCAGGTCAAGCTGCTGCGCGTGCAGGTCGATAACTCGCAGGGCGCCGGGGTCGTGGTCGGCGCGGGCATGCTGACGATGGCGCGCTGCATGGTCGGCCCGATGAACGCGGGCGGCATCGACATCTCGAACGCGTCGTTCGACATCGAGAACACGTTCGTCGTGATGAACAACGCCGGACCGGCCGGATCCTCCGGCGTCTACCTGAACCAGACCACCGGCACGCAGGTCCTCCAGTTCGACACGATCGCCGACAACAGCGCCGCCGGCGCCGCGGTCAGCGGCGTCAAGTGCAGCGGGTTCAGCGACGCCGCATCGTTTCCGAACAACATCGTGTGGGACAACGTCTACGGCACCGGCGGTGCCCAGGTCGGCGGCGATCCGAACTGCGCGTTCCCCTACTCCGACATCGGCCCGACCCCGCCGGCGTCGGGCTGGCCCAACGACATCTCGAGCGATCCGAGCTTCGGCGAGAACTATCACCTGACGGTGGGCTCGCCGGCGATCGATCACGCCGGCCCGGCGACCTTGCCGATCGACTACGACGGCCAGACCCGGCCGTACGGCGCCGGCCGGGACATGGGCGCCGACGAGTACATGCCCTAGCTAGAAGCACAGGGCGTCGACGCAGTCGCGCACGCGCTTGGGATCGTAACCGGGCGGCCGGAACTGCACGGTCGCGGCGTCGCCGAGGTCGTCATCGCCCGGCACGCTCACGATCAGCCGCGCGCCCTCGGCCGGATCGTAGGTCCCGGTGACGTGCACCGCCTTGACCGCGAGCAGCTTGGCGCCGGACACACCCGCGCTGTCGCGCCAGCCGGGCGAGACCGCGAGCGGCGCCAGCCAGCGCGGCGCGATCGGCACGATCGCGTCGACCAGGCCGCTCGCCGGGACGCGGAGCGCGACCCGACCGAGGTAGGGATGGGCCGGCTCGTCGGCCCCGCCGTTGGGGTTCTGCGACCACAACGGGAACGACAGCATGCCGCCGGCGACCGCGGCGGTGCGCGTCTGGCTGGTCACCAGCGCCGCGCCGTCGGCGGCCGACAGGTTGACCAGCGTGCCGGGCACCGCGAGCTCGACCTCCACGATCGCGGGCGCCGACCACGCGCCGGCGCGCGACACCCGCAGCTCGAACCGCGCCGGTCCGGCGGCGAACCGATCGCCGGCCACGAGCGCGATCGTGCAGGCAAAGCCGTGCTGCTCGGTGCTGTCGCGATGCCGCGCGCCCTGGACCAGCCTGCACGCGATCGCGTCGGGCTCCTCGCGCGAGTCGGGGATCGCGATCGCGACCTCGATCGTCGAGCTCGCACCGCGCGCGGGCAGCTCGACCTCGGTGCCCGGGGCGAGCCGCAGCCGGGGCGGCGCGAGCGGGCCGGCCGACGCCGTCCCCGCGACGAGCGCGAGCGCGAGCGCGACCCTCACGTGCAGTCCTCCTCGACGCCCGCCAGCGCGCGCTTCAAGGCCTCGGGCGGCGATCGCGCGCTTCATGCTCGGGTGTGGGCCCGAGCCCGCGCGATTTGCGCTAGCCGGTGACCAGCGCGCGCAACTCCGCGATCACGCGAGCCGGCGCACGGATGGTCAGCGTGGTGCCGGCCTCGTCGTGGGCCTCGGCGAGCACGGTCGCGCGCTCGTGGATCGCGTGGAGCGCGCGCTGGCACGTCCACGGCACGGCGAGCTCGGCCTGCTCGAGCGCGCCGGCGAACCGCTCGACCAGCAGGTCGCGCAGCGCGGCGATGTCGGCCGGCGAGCGCGCCGACAGCTGGATCGCGCCCGGGTAGCGCGCGGCGAGCGCGGCGCGCCCGGCGGCGTCGACCCGATCGATCTTGTTGAGCAGCAGCACGCTGTCGATCCGGTCGGCGCCGATCTCGCCGAGCACCTCGCGCGTCACCGCGATCTGATCGGCGTGCGCCGGATCGGCGGCGTCGACCACGTGGAGCAGCAGATCCGCGCCCGCCGCGGCGTCGAGCGTCGAGCGGAACGACGCGACGAGATCGTGCGGCAGCTTCTTGATGAAGCCGACCGTATCGGACACCAGGATCGGCGGATCGGTCGGCGGCACCAGCCGGCGCACCGTGGTGTCGAGCGTCGCGAACAGCTTGTCGGCGACGTACACCGTGGTCCCGGTGAGCGCGCGCATCAGCGACGACTTTCCGGCGTTGGTGTAGCCGACCAGCGCGACGGTCGGCAGCTCGCTGCGCCGCTCGCGCCGGGTGCGCGCGCCGCCCTCGATGCGATCGAGCTCGGCGCGCAGCTCGGCGATCCGATCGCGGATCCGCCGGCGATCGAGCTCGAGCGCGCTCTCGCCCGCGCCCTTGCCGCCGATCCCGCCGCGTACGCGATCGCCGCCCGACGAGGTCGCGCGCAGGCGCGGCGCGAGGTAGCGCAGCCGGGCGAGCTCGACCTGGAGCTTGGCCTCGCGGGTGTGGGCGTGGCGATGGAAGATCTCGACGATCACGCTGGTGCGATCGAGCACGTCGACCCCGGTCGCGCGCTCGAGGTTCAGGTGCTGGGTCGGCGTGAGATCGTGATCGACCAGCACGATGCTCGCGCGCGCGGTGGGCGTCGCCGTGGCCGGCTCGTCGTCCGCGTCGGGCGCGTCGGGCTTGCCGCGCCCCGGCTTGACGTAGCCCGGTACGACGCCGGTGCCGCCGGTCCAGGCTCCCAGCTCGACCAGCTTGCCCTCGCCGAGCACGACGCCGGGCGCGAGCTTGCCGCGCCGCTGGATCACGCGGCCGACCGGTTCGAGCCCGAGCGTGGTCGCCAGGCGCTCGAGCTCGGCTATCGAGGACGCGAGCTCGTCGTCGGTCACGCCGGGCAGCTGGACCGCGACGACGACCGCGCGCGGCCGTTCGCCTTCCGCTATGTGTAGCCCGTCGGCCATGGGGGGCGCACCTTAGCCGATCCCGAGCTCGTCGCAAAATCCGATCACGAGCTCGCCAAACCGGCGCGGCGCCTCGGCATGCAGCATGTGTCCGGCATCCGGCACGATCTCGAGCCGGGCGCGCGGCAAGGCCGCGGCCAGCGCGTCGAGCGTGGGCCGGAAGTACGCGGCCGAGCGCGCCCCGCCGACGAGCAGGCACGGCGCGGCGAGCGCGGCGAGCTCGGCGTAGCGCGGCGGATAGGCGATCAGCGCCGCGGCGTCGCTGCGGATCGCCGGCCACTTCGCCGATGCGCGGTCGCGAAACGATCGAGGCATGCGCTCGAATGCGGCGTCGCCGAGCGCGCGGCGCAGGAACAGCTCGGCCGCGGCGGGCCCGCCGGCCTCGGCGGCTCGGCGATCGAGCTCGGCCAGCAGCGTCGCGGTGGCCGGCGGCGCATCGCTCGCGGCCAGCGGCGGCTCGATCAGCACGCCGCCGCGGCACAGCGCCGGCCGGGTGCGCAGCAGCTCGAGCGCGATCACCGCGCCGAAGCTCGAGCCGATCACGAGCGCGGGCGCGACCAGCAGCGCCGCGAGGTCCTCGGCGTGCGCCGCGACGCTCGGCGCATCGGCCCGGCGATCCGGCGCGATCAGCTCGAACCGCGCGCGCAGCTCCGCCGACGCGAGCTGGATCGACCACGTCGTGTGGTCGGCGGCGCTGCCGTGGACGAGCAGCACCGGCGGGCCGAGCCCGGCGCGAACGACGTGGAGCGCTGTGGCGATGCCGGCTATCATGGCTCAGTTCATGGCCGGAGATGGTGACTCCGCGAAGCCGCGCGTCCCGACCCACGAGGACGCGTTCGCGGCGACGATCGCCCCGGCGAGCCCGACCCCGCCGCCGCCGATCACGCGCATGGCGTTCGACAGTGGGGCGGACGCGACGGTCGCCGCGCCGGCGGTCGGCGCGCTGCCGCCGTTGCCCGAGGTCGCGGCCGCGCTGTATCGCACCGATCACGAGATCGCGCGCGGCGGCATGGGCAAGATCGTCGCGGCCGAGGATCGCCGGCTCGGCCGCCCGGTCGCGCTCAAGCAGCTGATCGATCCGCAGCCCGATCACGTCACGCGGTTCCAGCGCGAGGCGCTGATCACCGCGCGGCTCCAGCACCCCGGCATCGTCCCGGTCTACGAGGCCGGGCGCTGGCCGACCGGCGAGCCGTTCTTCGCGATGAAGCTGGTGTCGGGCCAGCCGCTCGATCGCGTGATCGCCGACTGCGCCGGGCCGGGCGACCGGCTCGCGCTGCTGCCGCGCCTGGCGGCCGCGTGCGACGCGATCGCGTACGCGCACAGCCGCCGGATCATCCACCGCGACCTCAAGCCCGGCAACGTGCTGATCGGCGACTTCGGCGAGACCGTCGTGATCGACTGGGGGCTCGCCAAGGATCTCGACGCGCTCGACAGTCCGGACTCGGCGAACCGCACGCCGCGCGCACAGCTCGACAGCCCGACCGACTCCGACAGCTCGACGCTCACGATCGCGGGCGCGGTGATGGGCACGCCGGCGTACATGGCGCCCGAGCAGGCACGCGGCGAGCTGGTCGACCAGCGCGCCGACGTGTTCGCGCTCGGCGCGATGCTCTATCACCTGCTCGCCGGCGCGCCGCCGTACGTCGCGCGCACCGCGACCGAGGTCCTGGCCGCGGCCGCGAGCGGCGGGTTCACCCCGCTCGCCAAGCGCGAGCGCCGCGTGCCGCGCGAGCTCGCCGCGATCGTCGACCGCGCGATGGCGCCGATCGCGGGCGAGCGCTACCCGCACGCCGGCGAGCTCGCCGACGAGCTGCGCCGCTTCCTCACCGGCCAGCTGGTCGACGCGCATCGCTACACCGCGGCCCAGCGGATCGCGCGGTTCGTGCGGCGCCACCGCGCCGCGGTCACGATCGCGACGATCGCGATCGCGACGATCGCGGTCGGCAGCACGATCGCGGTGCGCAACATCGTGCGCGCGCGCGACGACGCCCGCCACGAGGAGGACATCGCGAACACCCGCAAGCTCGCCGCCGAGCGGCTGATCGATTACACGCTGACCCACCTGAAGACGCAGCTCACCGCGATCGGCCGGCTCGACCTGCTCGCCGGCCTCGGCAGCGAGGTCCGGCGCTACTACGACAAGCTCGCGCGCACGCCCGGCGGGATGCCGCGCGAGGACGAGATCCGCATGGTCGAGGCGATCGATCTGATCGGCCAGGCCGAGCACATCTCCGGCAAGCCGGATCAGGCGCTCGCCACCTGGCAGGGCGCGCGCGACGAGATCCAGCGGATCGTCGGCAGCGACCGCGGCACGCACACGTTCCGGCTGCGCCGCGTGCTCGCCTCGATCGACAGCGAGACCGGCGACATCCTGCAGGAGCGCGGCCAGCTCGATGGCGCGGTCGCGCAGCTCACCAAGGCCAAGCAGGAGTGGGACGAGTTGCACGACGAGCAGCCCAAGGAGCGAGCGCTGCTGCTCGGCGCCGCCGACACGCACGACAAGCTCGGCGATCTGCTGCGCACCGAGGGCAAGGTCGAGCAGGCGTTCGACGAGTACAACGAGGCCAAGGCGGAGCGCGAGCGCGCGGCCAGCCAGGGCAACGGCATGGTCACCGAGGAGAAGATCGCGCTGTCGACCAGCCACCTCAAGCTCGGCTCGATCTACCAGAACCGCGGCCAGTCGAGCCTCGCGCTCGACGAGTACAAGCGCGCGCTCGAGCTGCGCCAGCAGATCCTCGCGACCCAGCCCGACAACGCGGTCGTGCAGGAGAAGGTGCTCGACATCGAGGGCACGCTCGCCGACCTCGAGCGCTCGGCCGGCCAGGACGACGCCGCGATCGACCTGTACCACAACGCGATCGCCGCGAGCGCGCAGCTCGCGCAGCGCGATCCGAGCAACGCCGAGTGGCAGCGCCAGCGCGCCGACCTGCTCGCCGACCTCGGGTTCGCGCTGATCGACACCGGCGACTACGCCCCCGCGATCGCGCAGCTCGATCAGGCGATCGCGCTGCAGCAGGAGCTGTCGCGGCGCGATCCGAAGAGCACGCGGCATCGCGTCGAGCTGTCGCGCTCCTACACCCGCGCCGGCGACGCTCAGCTCGCGCTCGGCGACACCGACGAGGCGCTGCGCAGCTACAAGCTCGCGCTCGACCTGCGGCGCGACCTGCTCGGCCAGGACGCCGCGAGCGTGCCGTTCCGCCGCTCGCTCGCGTGGTCATTCGTCAAGCTCGCCGGCGCGTACGCGCAGCAGCACGACCTCGCCGCCGCGCTCGACGCGCACGAGCAGGCGCTCGCGATCCGCCACAAGCTGGTCGACGAGGCGCCGTCGCAGGGCGGCTTCAAGGACGAGCTCGCGGCGAGCGAGGTCGAGCTCGGCCGCCTGCTCGTGCCGCGCGACGCCCGGCGCAGCGCGCAGCTGATCGACGACGGCGTCGCCCGCGCGCGCGCGCTGGTCGCCGGCGACCCGATCAACGGCGACTGGAAGCAGACGCTGATCAAGGGGCTGCTCGCGCGCGCCGACGCGGCCGCGGCCGCGCACGACGCCAGGACCCGCACCGCCGCGCTGACCGAGGCGCAGACCATCGCGAGCGCGGCCGGCGAGCTCGCGCCCAGGAGCGCGCTGTGGCCCGGCTTCCTCGGCGAGATCGACGTCGGGCTCGCCGAGGAGGCGACCGCGCGGGGCGACCGCCCCGCCGCCGCCGCCGCGTGGAAGGCCGCGCGGGCCGCGCTCGAGCCGCTCGCTGCCACGCGCCGGCTCGCGGTGCAGCGCCTGCCCTGGCTCGATCGCGCGCGCGCCCGCAGGTAGGATGCGCGCATGGCGGAGCACGAGGAGACCGAGTGGCAGCACAAGGACAAGATGTGGACGTACCTGCTGTTCCTGTTCCTGCTCGTCGGGATCATCGTGGCGGTCAACGTGGTGTGGAAGAACCCGGCCGGCGCCGAGGCCGGGCTCAAGAGCTTCCTCGGCCTGCCGTCGTGGCTGCTCGCGGCGATCCTGTTCGCGGCCGGCCTGCTGATCTTCTGGCTCGGCCTGAAGATGGAACCCGACTGGCCCGAGGCGATCGGCGCGGCGATGATGGCCGGCGCGGTCGCGTGGTTCGAGCTGATCGCCGGGTGGAAGAAGTTCGACTTCGGCGGGCTGATCGTGATCCCGTACCTGATCCCGGTGTTCGTGTTCGTGCTGCTGCTGGTCTACGCCGTGCGCAACAGCCGGTGACTGCCGGTGGCTCGATCGCGGGCGTCGTCCACGCTCGTTCACGTACGCGCCCACGAACTGCTCGATCGTGCGCGACAGCCGCTGACTACCAGTAGTGCTCGGTCGCCGGCGTCGACTGCACGATGCCGCGCTCGGGATCGTGGTGGTGGCCCCACGCCGACTGCATCGCGACCCGGCCCGGCCCGGTCAGCCGCAGCCACAGGTAGCGCTGCAGGTTCCAGCCTGCGGTCAGCCACGACACGAGGCCCTTGCGCTGCACGTACTCGAAGTGCAGGTGCATCGCGACCGACACGTCCTTGTAGAGCAGCGCGCTCGCCTTGATCAGCACCGACTCGCCGGCCGCGAGGTTGCGCACGAACGCGTTGCCGTGGGCGTGGACGAGCAGCAGGCCCGGCCCGCCGGTCGCGGTGAACCGATCCATCAGCATGCCGAGCGGGAAGTGGGTCTCGCGCTCGTCGCCGTTCTGGGTCACGTACCACACCGGCGGCATGAAGTAGTCGTAGGTCACCGACGAGGTCGCGACCATGAACACGTGCTCGCGCACCTCGACCGCGTGGCCCTGGTGCAGCGGGATCGCGAGCATCTCGCCGGGCGCGTCGCGCGACAGCGCGATCCGGCCCGGGCCGGTCGCGTTCAGCATGTGCACCGGCAGGCCGGCGAGCATGCGCTTCCACGCGCCGCGCATCCCGGTGCGCTGGAGCTGGACCTGGCGCTCCTTCCACAGCAGCTCGTGATGCGCGAAGTACAGCCCCTCGCTCGGCGCGAGCGCGAAGTCGGCGACCGGCACGAGCGTGCCGGCGATCTGGAGCGACGACCGGCCGCACTGGATGCGCGCGAGATCCGCGGCCGGCGGCAGCTCGATCCAGCCCGAGGCGGTCACCTTGCGCTGGACGTCGACCGGCGCGCCGCAGCCCGGGCAGCTCGCGCTGTCGCCCGCGCTCGCGGTGCCGCAGAACGGACAGCTGTACCCGGCCATCACTCGCCCCCGGCGTGGTGGTGGTACATCGACTGGATGCCGATCCGGCCCGGGCCGGTGAGCTTGGCGACGTACATCGACGAGCCGCCGAAGATCCCGCTCGACAGCTGGATCTTCTCGGTCTCGAGCGTGACCGACGCGTCCTTGAACAGCATCGCGCCGGGCTCGACGTCGATCGACTCGCCGGGGGCGAGCATGCGCTCGAACACGTTGCCGTAACCGTGCAGCACGAGCAGCCCCGGCGCGTTCGTCGTGACGAAGCGATCGAGCCACATGCCGTTGCCGCCGTGCAGCAGGTTCGCGAGCCCCTTGATGCGCACGTAGCTGTAGGTGATGCGCGAGCTCGCGAGCAGGAACGCGTGCTCGCGGACATCGACCTCCATCCCGGGGTGGAGCGGCAACACGACGATCTCGCCGCTCGCGTCGCGCGAGAACGCGATCCGCCCCGGCCCGGTCGCCGCCGTGATGAGGTGCGGCAGGCCGAAGATCGAGCGCTTCGGGCCCTGGGTCGGGACCAGCCGCATCGGCACCGAGTCCTGCTTCCACAGCATGACGTGGTGCTCGAAGTACACCTCGTCGCCCTGCGCGAGCGAGAGCTCGACCACCGGCACGAGCTCGCCTTCGACCTGGCACGTCGAGTTATCGAACCTGATCTCGGTCAGGTCGCGCAGCCGGGGCGCCTCGCGCCAGCCCGACTCGGTGACCATGTCCTTGACGTCGAGCGGCGCGCCGCACGAGCTGCACTGCGTGGGGCTGGTGTTCTGGTTCCCGCACCACTGACACACGATCCGCGAATACGCGTCCATGCGCCTCGTGTACCACGAGCCGCAGGGTCATCGGCTCGCGCGGCGCTCGCCTGTACGGATCCGGATCCCTTGGGCGCCTCGTGTACCACGAGCCGCAGGGTCATCGGCTCGCGCGGGCGCCTCGTGTACCACGAGCCCCAAAGGTCATCGGCGTCGGATCACGGAGCCGGGCGCGCGCGCTGGTTGTGGAGCACCTTGGCGCGCCGCGCCTGCTCGTCCGGCGAGATCGTCGCCGGGTCCTCGCGCAGCTCCTTGCCGACCGCCATGCCGCGCACGACCGCGGGCCGCGCCGCGAGCTCGTCGAGCCAGCGCCGCACGTGCGGGAACTCGTCGAGGTTCTGCTCCTGGTACTTCCAGGTCGCCGCCCACGGGTAGCAGATCACGTCGGCGATCGTGTAGCTGTCGCCGGCGAGGAAGCGGCGATCGCGCAGCCGGTTGTTCATCACGCCGTAGATCCGGTTGGTCTCGTCGTCGAACCGCCGCCGCGCGTAGCTGACGTCGCCGTGCGCGGGATCCTGCGCCGCGCGCTTGAAGTGGCCGTTCTCGCCGAGCTTGGGCCCCTGGTTCGCGGCCTGCCAGAACACCCACTGCGCGACCTCGTAGCGCGGGCGGACCTCGCGGGGCCACAGCTTGCCGGACTTGTCGGCGAGGTACATGAGGATCGCGCCCGACTCGAACACCGACAGCGGTCCGCCGCCGCCGGGCGGCTCGTGATCGACGATCGCGGGCATCCGGTTGTTCGGGCTGATCGCGAGGAACGCCGGCGCGAACTGATCGCCGCGGTTGATGTTGATCGGCACGACGCGGTACGGCAGCTCGATCTCCTCGAGCATGATGGTGACCTTCTGACCGTTCGGCGTGGGCCAGTAGTGGACGTCGATCATGCTCGCTGCGTAGCACGGAGTCAGTCGCAACCCCACTTGCCGAACGTCGATACGCCCTCGATCGTGGCCGGGCTGGCGATCGAATCGCACGCGTGACCGGGGCACTCTGCATCGCTCCCGACCTGACACGGCACGAGGCACTGCGCGGTGCCGCCGCTCGACTCGGTGCAGATGCCCGACTGACATGCGGTGTCGTCGCCGATCGGCGAGCACGGCGTGTACGGCCCGGTCGCGCCCATCGGATCGGTGCACGCGCCGACCAGGAAGCCGAGCACGACGTAGAGATCGCAGACCTGCACGCCGGAGCAATCGCCCTGCTGCTTGCACGCGGTCGCGCCCGCCGGCGCCCGGCAGTGCCCTTGGGAGCAGCTCGAGCCGGGCGGGCACGTGCGATCGATCACCGGCTGGAACGTCAGATCGCACGCCGCCGCGTGGCCCGGATCGGGACACACCCGCTCGCCCGGAAACAAGCAGCTCGCGCCCATCGCAGCGTCGCGCGGCGCATCGATCGGCCGCGCGTCGATCGGGCGCGCGTCGACGACGCGCGCGTCGCGCAGCAGCGGCGCGTCGCGCGCGGCGCCGCCGCCATCGGACGAGGTGCCGTGCTGGAACGAGCACGCGACCAGGCCGAGCGCGAGCGCTGCCCTCATCATCGCCGCGCATCCTAGCCACGATCAGCGCAGCTTGGCGAGCAGCTTCTTCGCGTCGGCGATGTCGTCGCGCCAGTTGCTGGGGTCGGCTGTCCACACCGACAGCGCAGCGGTTGTCAGCGCCCGCGCGCGCGTGCGATCGCCGCCGCTCGCGACCAGCGCCTTGGCGACGATCAGCCGCGCCTGCGCGACCGATCCGGCATCGGGCTCGAGCCTGGCGTACGCGTCGAGCACCGGCTCGATCACACGCAGCGCGTCGCCGGCCTTGCCGAGATGGATCAGCGCGTCGGCGAGAAACACGTTCGCCTGCACGGTGAGCGGATCGTCCTTGCCGCCGGTCGCGGTCAGATCCTTCACGCCGCGCTCGAGCTCGTCGACCGCGGCCGCGACCCGGCCGGTCGCGAGCAGCACCTGACCGTGGAGCACGCGCACGTCCGCGGTGTAGTAGCTGTCCGTGCCGAACACTTGGATGTAGATCTCGAGCGCGTGCGCGGCAGCCCGCTCGGCGACGTCGTTGTGGCCGAGCGCGAGCGCGGCGGTCGCGTGCTCCGTCGCGAGCTTTCCGGCGAACCAGTCCGAGCCCCCCAGCGAACGTTCGACCGCCGGCTGCCAGCGCTCCGCGAGCTGCTCGACCTGTTCGTAGTGCTGCAGCTGGTTTTCGGCCGTCGCGGTGAGCTGGATGGCCTGCGCTACGTCCAGCGAGACGACTTGGTCGGGGGTGCGGCCGGCAAGAAGCGGCGCGATCACCGCGCGCGCGTCCTCGTCGCGACCCACCGCGATCAGCTCGGCCGCATAGCGCGTCCGGGCCTCCCACGCCACCGGGTCACTGACCGGAACATCGCGCAGCGATGCAAAGACGGCCGCACCGCGTGCCAGTGCCGCGTCGACCTTGCCGAGACGGAGCTCGACCACACCCATCAGGCCCTCGAGGTCCGGGGCGCGGGGGACGTGCGCCTTGGTCACGAGCGCCTCGGCGGCCGCGATCTCCGAGATCGCATCGGCAGCGTCGCGTTTGGTCGCGAGCATGTACCCGCGCGTGACGTGCCAGTACGCGCGCGAGCGCGGCGGGTCACCCACGCGATCGAGCGTGCCGTCCACCTGGGCCAGCAGATCGTCGCTGAGCTGCGTGTTGCTCATCACCGCGTTCTGCAGGATCCACAGCCACGCTGTCACCGCCACGTCGTCGATGCCGCCGCGATCTGCGGCGGCGGCGAGCTCGCGGACCCGGTCGACCTGCTGGCGATCGACCGAATAGAGCGCGCGGCTGAACGCGATCTCGTAGCCCACGTCACGAAGCCCGAGCGCGCGGCTGCGCAGCGCGAGCGCATCGAGCTGCTGGAGCGCGCGTTGCTGATCGGTCCGCGCGAGCACGACCGCGGCGTCCAGATCGAGCCGGATGTCGACCAGCTGCGGCGAGCTCGCCGGCGCGCGAGCCGCGGCGAGCCTGTCGGCGACCGCGCTCGCGCATTCGAAGGGCGGCACCGGGGGCCGCGCGTTGATCTCCAGCTGCCGTCGCGGCAGCTCGCTGCGCGCCATCGTGTCGAACCGCGCTGCGACCCCGGCCGTGCTGGCATCGAGGCAGTGGACGCGGTCCGCCCAGTTCGGCGCGCGCGGCAACGCGGTGCAGGTCTCGACCCGGAGCCGGGTCGCATCGTCGAGGTAGTGGCCGAGCGCGGGCAGCAACTCCGCGCGCAGCGCGCGGACGTCCGGGCCCGCCACGGCGAGCCGCGCGGTCGCGGCGCGCAGCTCGGCATAGGCGGCCGGCTGCACGTCGCACGGGGATGCCGGCGCAGGCGCCCCCATCCTCGCGAACGCGACCGCGGCGCCCGCCACGAGCGTGCCACCCGCGACCAGCCACCGCCGCCGGCGATACATCCGCCAGTCGAGCGCGTGCAGGAGCTCGGCCATCGACGCGTAGCGCTTCGCCGGATCGATCGAGAGCGCGCGGCGCAGCGCGCGGATGAGCCAGCGCGGCGTGCCCTCGCGGCGCGGCGGATCGGCCAGCGGCGCCGCCATCGCGAGCACGAGCTCCACGATCGTGCGGCCGACGTACGGCCGCTGGCCGTACAGCGCCTCCCACAGTCCGACCGCGAACGTGAACACGTCGGTGCGCAGGTCGACCGGTGCGGCGTCGAGCTGCTCCGGCGCCATGTACGCCGGCGTGCCGACCAGCGCGCCCGCCGCGGTCATCTGCATCTTGGCGGCCTCGCCGGTCGACCCCTGCTCGGCGGCCTCGACCGCGCGCGCGACGCCGAAGTCGGTCACGAGCACGCGCGCGACCCGCTCGCCATCCTCCTCGACCAGCACGTTGTCGGGCTTGAAGTCGCGATGCACGAGCCCGGCGGCGTGCGCGGCCGCGAGGCCCTCGCCGGCGCGCCGAAACACGTCGACGATCGCGCGCCACGGCCGCGCCTCGCGCGCGAGCCACGCGCGCAGCGTGCCGCCGCGCGCCAGCTCCATCGCGACGTACACGCGATCGCCGTCGCGGCCGATGTCGTGCACGCTGATCACGCCGGGATGCTTGCTGCGCGCCTGCATGCGCGACTCGCGGCGCAGCCGCTCGGTCAGCTCGTCGAGCGCGGTCGCGCCGCTCGCGCGGACCAGCTTGAGCGCGACCTCGCGGTCGAGCTCGGGATCGATCGCGCGGTACACCACGCCCATCCCGCCGTGGCCGAGACGCTCGAGGATGCGATAGCGGCCGACCATCGTGCCGGGCGCGAGCAGCTGCGCACCGAGCGCGACATCGGATGGCCGCATCGGCGCGCGCTCGGCGATGATCGCGCTGCACTTGGTGCACGTCGCGATGTGATCGGCCAGCCTCGCGGCCGCGACCGTCGAGCCGAGCGCGAAGTCTGCGAGCTGCTCGCTATCGGGACACTCGTCCACCACCCGTTCCGTCACGTCGTCCCCGCAAGCGTAACGTCACGGGCGCGACGCGACCAGCGCGGCGAGGCTCGCCGGATCGCTGACCGGTGGCGCGCAGGTCGGGCCAGTACACACGAACGCGCGAGCGTGCGGGCCATCGCTGGTCTTACCGTCCGTCACGGAAGGTGCGGCCCACGGCCCCGCCACACACAATGTCGGACAGTAGGCGCGGCGGGCCGCCGCGAGCAGCGCATCTCGCTCCGCACCCGGCGTGACGACCAGCACCTTGGCGTGCAGGTACAGGTCGAGCGCCGCGAGCAAGGCGGAGGTGGCCCACGCATTGACCCCGGTCGAGCCGGTCAGGCGCTGCGCGAGGTAGGCCTCGGCGAGCTCGAGCGCGTCGCGATCGCCGGCGACCAGGCCGAGCCGGAGCAGCGCCCCGACCGCGACCGCGGCGCCCGACGGGATCGCGCCGTCGTGGTGCGACTCGGGGCGGTGGACCAGCAGCGCGTCGCCCGCCGGCGCGAGGTAAAACACGACCACGCCGTCCGGCCGCTCGACGAAGCGCGCGCGGATGCTCGCGCACAGCTCGGCGCCGAGCCGCCACCACGCCGCGTCGCCGGTCGCCTCGGCGAGCTCGAGCATCGCCTCGGCGCAGAACGCGTAGTCGTCGAGCGTGCCGTCGAGCGGCTTGACCTTGCCCTCGTGGAACACGCGCGCCACCTTGCCGCCCGCGATCATGTCGTCGCGCAGGAAGCGCGCGACGCGCAGCGCGAGCTCGAGCGCCGGTGCGTGGCCGGTCGCGCGCCACGCGGCGCACAGCCCGGTGATCGCGAGGCCGTTCCAGGCCGCGAGCACCTTGTCATCGGTGCCCGGCCGCACGCGCGCCGCGCGCGCCGCGAGCAGCTGGCCGCGCAGCTCGGCGAGGTGCTCCTCCTCGGCCGGCGACTCGCGGGGCGTGACGCGCGACAGCACGGTCGTCGCGTGCTCGAAGTTGCCGGCGTCGGTCACGCCGTACGCGTGGCCGAGCACGAGCGCGCCCGCGGGGCCGAGCGCGGCGCGCAGCTCGGCGGGCGTCCACACGTAGAACTTGCCCTCCTCGCCCTCGCTATCGGCATCGAGCGACGACCACAGCCCGCCGGCCGGATCGGACAGCTCGCGGCCGAGGAACGCCACGGTCTCGTCGATCACGTCGGCGGCGCGCGCCGCGAGCGGGCCCGCCATCTGGACGACGCTCGCGTAGATGCCGAGCAGCTGCGCCTGGTCGTAGAGCATCTTCTCGAAGTGCGGCACCAGCCACTTCGCGTCCACCGAGTAGCGCGCGAACCCGCCTCCGAGGTGATCGTAGATCCCGCCCTCGGCCATGCCGCGCGCCCAGCCGTCGAACGCCGCGCGCGCGGTGTCGCCGAACGGCAGCCGGCCCGCGCGCGCGAGCAGCTCGTGGCTCGAGCTCGACGGAAACTTCGGCGCGCCGCCGAGCCCACCGTGCTTGGGATCGCAACGCTCGGCGAGCTGCTGGCCGGCGGCGATCAGGAGTTGCGCGCGCAGGCCCGCCGGATCCGCGTTGATCGCGCTGCGCCGGTAGTGCTCGTCGACGCGCTGGAGGCCATCGACGAGCGCGAGCGCGTTGTCTTCGGCGTCGGCGCGCTTGGTGCGATACGCGTCGGACATCGCCTCGAGCA
>DATJAE010000076.1:0-2811 GCA_035516595.1 Kofleriaceae bacterium
CCAGGTCGAGTCGATCCGCCTGATCCCGTCCGAGAACTACACCTCCCGCGCCGTCATGGAGGCGACGGGCAGCGTGCTCGCGAACAAGTACTCCGAGGGCTACCCGGGCAAGCGCTACTACGAGGGCCAGCAGAACGTCGATCCGATCGAGATGATCGCGGTCCAGCGCGCCAAGGAATTGTTCGGAGTCGAGCACGCGAACGTCCAGCCGTATTCGGGCTCGCCAGCCAACCTCGCCGTGTACCTGGCATTCCTCCAGCCTGGCGACACCGTGATGGGCATGTCGCTGCCGATGGGCGGTCACCTGACGCACGGCTGGCCGGTCTCGGTCACCGGCAAGTGGTTCAGGTCGGTCCAGTACGGCGTGCGCGCCGACACCGGCAGGGTTGACCTCGACGAGGTGCGTGACCTGGCCCGCAGCGAGCAGCCGAAAATTATCTTCTGCGGCGGCACAGCCATTCCGCGGATCATCGACTTCCCGGCCTTTGCCCAGATCGCCGACGAGGTGGGGGCCGTTCTCGTAGCGGACATCGCTCACATCGCTGGCCTCATCGCGGGCGGCGCGCACCCGTCGCCTGTGGGACACGCGAGCGTGATCACGACGACCACCCACAAGACGCTGCGCGGCCCGCGCGGCGCGATGATCATGAGCACGGCCGCGCATGCTAAGGAGATCGACAAGGCCGTGTTCCCCGGCCTGCAGGGCGGCCCGCATGACCACACGACGGCGGCGATCGCGGTGGCGCTGAAGGAGGCGTCGGCGCCCGAGTTCCGCGGCTACGCGCATCAGATCGTCGCGAACGCGAAGGCGCTCGCCGCGGCGCTCGTCGAGCGTGGCTTCTCGCTCGTCACGGGCGGCACCGACAACCACCTCATCCTCGCCGACCTGACGAGCAAGAACGTGCCCGGCAAGGTCGCCGCGAAGGCGCTCGACGCCGCCGGCCTCGAGCTCAACTACAACTCGGTGCCGTTCGATCCGCGCAAGCCGTTCGATCCGTCGGGGATCCGGCTCGGCACGCCGTCGGTGACCAGCCGCGGCATGCGCGAGCCCGAGATGAAGCAGATCGCGGCGTGGATGGATCGCGTGGTCAGCGCGCCTTCCGATGCTTCGCTGCACGCCCGGATCGCGAACGAGGTGCGCGAGCTGTGCGCGACGTTTCCGGCGCCGGGGATCCTGGTGTGAGCAGCGCCGCGACCCGGTCGAGGATGCGGTGCGCGACCTCGGCCTTGGGTCCGGGCGGCACGTCGGTCACGCCCGCGCGATCGACCAGCTGCACGTGATTGGTGTCGACCGCGAACCCCGCGCCGTGCTCCGACACGTCGTTGGCGACGATCAGGTCGCAGCGCTTGTCGGCCAGCTTGCGCCGCGCGTTCGCGACGAGGTCGGTGGTCTCGGCGGCGAACCCCACGAGCAACGGCGTGCTGCCGCGCCGGTTCGCGCCGAGCTCGGCGAGCAGATCGGGGTTGGCGAGCAGATCGATCGACAGCTTCGTGCCGAGCGCGCCGCGCTTGAGCTTGTGCTCGGCCGGCCGGGCCGGGCGATAGTCCGCGACCGCGGCGGTCATGATGACCGCGTCGGCGTCCGTCGCCGCGTTGTCGAGCGCCCACGCCAGCTGCGCGGCGGTCTCGACGTGGCTGGTCGCGACCCCGACCGGCGGCGGCACCGCGCTCGGGCCGAGGATCAAGGTCACGTCGGCGCCGCGCCGGCGCGCCGCGGCCGCGAGCGCGATCCCCATCTTGCCCGAGCTGCGATTGCCGACGAACCGCACCGGATCGATCGCCTCGTAGGTCGGCCCGGCGCTCACCACGATCTTCTTGCCCGCGAGGTCCTGGCGCGACAGCACCAGCGCGGCGGCCTCGACGATGTCGGCCGGCTCGGCGAGCCGGCCCGGCCCGGTCCACCGGCACGCCAGGAAGCCGTCGCCGGGGCCGACCACCTGGTAGCGCGCGACCTCGACCAGCCGCGCGAGGTTGGCGCGGGTCAGCGGGTGGTTCCACATGTTGACGTTCATCGACGGCGCGAGCAGCACCGGCGCGCGCGTCGCGAGCGCGATCGCGGCGACCGGATCGTCGGCCATGCCGGCGGCGAGCCGCGCGATCGCGTTGGCGGTCGCCGGCGCGATCACCACCAGGTCCGCGCGATCGGCGAGCTGGATGTGGCCGATCGTCGCCTCCTCGGTCAGCGAGAACAGATCGGTGAACACCGGGTGGCGGGTCAGCGCCTGGAACGTCATCGCCGCGACGAACTGCTGCGCGCGCGGGGTCATCGCGACGTGGACGGTCGCGCCCGCCTTGTCGAACAGCCGCACCAGCTCGGCGGCCTTGTACGCCGCGATGCCGCCGGCCACCCCGACCACGATGACGGCGCCGGCGAGCGGCGCGGCGGGGTCGCGCGGCGTGCGATCGCTACGTGGACCTTCGGTCACGCGCCGCACTCTACCCCAGCTGGCGGGAAGATCTGCCCCGGCGCGCGTTGCGCCGATGGCAAGGACCTCGTGCCTCGACCGCCACGGCTAGTACCTCGCCACACAGGAGATGATGGGTTGCGGCTGCCGAGGCGCGCCGAGCGCGAGGCGCCGCGACGCACCGCTACCGGGCGTAACGCAAGGAGCGGCAACGAAGCGATCGGCGATGGATCGGCGGCCCCAACCGATCAGATCCCGTGTGGCGAGCTACTAAATTTAGATCCGGGTCGCGATGTACTTCCACTGGGTGTAGTCGTCGAGCCCGTGCCGGCTGCCCTCGCGGCCGATGCCCGAGTGCTTGATCCCGCCGAACGGCGCCTGCGCGGTGGACACCAGGCCCTCGTTG
>DATJAE010000077.1:0-11749 GCA_035516595.1 Kofleriaceae bacterium
ACCGCCGCGCGCTCGTGCGCATGCGCGGCCTGCGCTACACCGAGCGCCACGCCAAGGACGTGTCGCCCGCCGATCTCGCGCGGGTCGACATGTGCTGGTCGCTATCGACGCTCGGCCTCATCGACACCATCCGCGGCGCCGACTTCGGCGCGCGCCAGCTCCTGCTCGCGCTGCGGCTCGGCGAGCCCGGGCGGCTCGCGCGCGCGCTCGCGATCGAGGCGATCTACGCCGCGCAGATGAGCGGGCCCGGCCGGGCCCGTCGCTTGCTCGCCGAGGCGGCGCGGCTGGCCGAGAAGGACCATCAGGATCACGTGCTCGGCATCATCTCGACCAGCACCGGCCTGGTCGAGTACGTGTTCGGCAACTACGCGCTCGCGCTCGAGCACCTCGAGCGCGGCCACGACTACTTCGCCGACTGCATCGGCGCGTCGTGGGAGATCAGCGTGACCCGGCTGTTCGAGCTGATCTGCCTGTACTACCAGGGCAAGCTCGACGAGCTCGCGCGCCGGCTGCCGCCGCTCCTGGTCGAGGCCGAGGATCGCGGCGACCTGTTCGCGGCGACCTCGTTCCGCATCGCGACCCAGCACCTCGTGCTGATCGCCGACGGCCGCGCCGACGACGCGCGGCGCAACGTCGACCAGGCGATGGCGCGGTGGTCGCAGACCGGGTTCCAGATGCAGCACCGCTACGCGCTGCTCACCCACGTCGAGATCGATCTCAGCGAGGGCAAGGACGCCGAGGCGCACGACCGCATCGAGCGCAGCTGGCAGGACGTCGAGTCGTCGATGCTGCTGCGCATCCGCCAGCAGCGGATCGAGACCTTGTCGGCGCGCGGTCGCGCCGCGATCGCCGCGGGCAAGACCACCGAGGCCGCGCGCTACGCCCGGCGGATCGTCGCCGAGGACATGCCGTGGGCGGTCGGGCTGGGCAAGCTGATCACGGCGGCGGTCGCGTTCGCGGGCAAGCACGACGACGCGGCGATCGCCGACCTGCGCGACGCGCTCGCCCGGCTCGACGGCTGCGGCATGGCGCTGCACGCGGCGGCGGCGCGCCGCCGGCTCGGCCGGCTGATCGGCGGCAGCGAGGGCCAGGAGCTGGTCGCCGCGGCCGACGCGTGGCTCGCCGGCGCCGGGATCGCGAACGCCGACGGCCTGGTGCGCATGCTCGCGCCGGGGTTCGCGCCGTGACCGCGCGCGCGCCCGGCGCGCGTCACCGCGCGCTGCAGCGGCGGTAGCGCCGCCGCGCGCCGACCAGCGCGACCAGCGCGGCGAGCACGCCGCTGCCCGGCCCGCCGCTCGCATCGCAGCAGCCGCCGCCGTGCTTGGCGGTCGCGCCCGGCCCGCCGTCGTCGTCGAACAGGTCGTCGGGCGGGGTCTGTGCGGTGCCGTACTCGTGCGCGCCGATGTCGATCGGGCCGACCATCTGGCGCGGCGCCTCCGCCAGGTCCGCGACGTACTCGGTGGTGGGCGCCAGGATGAAGCCCTCGCTGCTCGTGCCGGGCGCCGTTCCGGCATCGATGCACGGCGACCCCGGCAACAGGTGGTAGTCGTAGCCGGTCCGGTCGACCAGCATCGGGTCCATCGTGAAGTCGTGGTCCTCGGTCGCGCCGGTCGCGTTGGTGATCGTGCCCGTGCCGACGAAGATGTTGTTGCGCACGAGCACCGGCGACGGCGTCTCGACGTCGACGAACGTGCCGGCCGCGCCGGCGTCGTTCACGAACGTGTTGTTCACGACGTACAGGTCCTGGACCGGGCCGCAGCCGCCCTGGCACTCGTCGTAGATGTAGCTGCCGTGGTTCTGCGACTGCGGTCCCTTCTCGATCTCGTTGCCGATCAGGTACGAGATGCCGCCCTGCGCGAAGTCGATCTGGTAGCTGCCCATCCCCGCCGGGCCGTCCTCGATCCGGTTGTAGAGGATGTGGTTCTCGCGCGCGCGGGTCTTGACCTCGTGGCCACCCCGGGCGTCGTGGCTGTAGCAACCCTCGAGCACGAATTCGTCGACCGCGCCGATGTACATGTTGTGCGACAGGCCGTCGCCCGCGCCGTTGTTCGCGAACTCGCTGTTGTCGATCATGATCAGGCTGAACGTCGGCGGCGTGCTCGGATCGGTCAGGATGCCGTCCTGGTTGTCGTGGAAGTAGCAGTTGTGCACCGTGAGGTTCGCGCCCTCCTGGCGGATGCCGGCGCCGTTGTTGTCGGGCACCGCCGCGCCCATCATCTCGATGTTCTCGACGATGTCGTTGGCGCCCTCGATCACCCAGATCGCCTTGCCGTTCGGGATCGTCACGCCGGTCGCGTCGATCTTGGCGCGCCCGCCGACCCCGGTGATCGTCAGGTTGTCGACGTCGAACGCGCAGACGTCGCCGGTGTAGGTCGCGGCGTCGATCGAGACGGTGTCGCCCGGCTGGGCGGCGGCGAACGCGGCGCACGGCGCCGGGTACATCTTGCCGGCCCCGACCGTGAGCGTGTTGCCCGCGGCGGGTGCAGCGAGCACGGCGACGATCGCGAGCGCCCTCCAGCTCACCGTCCGATGGTACTAGAGGCGAGCGCGAATGTACGAGCCGATCGCCGCGGGCAGCAGCGCGAGCGCCCTGGCCTGCGCGAGCCACTGCGGCGCGCCCTCGGCGAGCTCGCCGCGCACCGTCAGTGCGCGACGATCTCGAGCTTGGCCACGTCGGTGACCTCGGTCTTGCCCCAGGTGCCGCCCTGGGCCGGCGTCCACCGGAACTTGAGCGTGCCGCGCCGGGTGGTATGGAGGATCGGCACCTGGGTCGCATCGCCCCAGGCCTGGGGCGTGATCGCCGAGGTGCCCGCGCGCCCGGTCACCGACACGACGCGCGCGTTCGGACCGACCAGTGTATGCACGAGGTCGCGCAGCGACCACACCTCGCGCGTGTCGCCGCCGTTGTTGGTGCCGTCATGGTGCGCGACCTTGTCGAACGCGTCGGAGTGCCACGTCGACGGGGCGCCGTCGATCGAGACGTCGACCACGAGCTTGGGCGGCGCGATCGGCGCTTCCTGGCGGTCCTCGTGGTGCGCCGAGCCAGCGGCCTGGTCCTCCGCCGGGTGCTTGCACGCGACGATCGCGAGGGCGAGCACGAACGCGTACTTCATGACCCCATCATAGCGCCGCTGTCACCCGGCGCGCACCGCGATCACCGCGAGCAGCTCCCACGCCAGGTGGGCGGCCAGGTGCGACGTGAGGTCGGCGTGGTCGAGCGGCGGGCAGACCTCGACGACGTCGCCGCCGCGCACGTCGAGCCCGGCGAGGCCGCGCACCAGCGCGAGCGCCTCGCGGGAGCTCAGGCCGCCGGGCACCGGCGTGCCGGTCCCCGGCGCGTACGCCGGATCGATCGCGTCGACGTCGAACGTGACATAGGTCGGGCGCGCACCGATCCGCTCGCGCAGCTCGGCGCAGATCCGGCGGGCGCCGTCCTCGGCGACGCGATCGGCCGAGATCGTGGTGTGGCCGGCGTCGCGCGCGAGCGCGTCGTCGGCGGCGCCGCCGCGCGGGCCGCGCACGCCGATCTGGAACAGCTGGCCGCGCTCGACCAGGCCCTCGTCGATCGCGTGGCGCAGCGGCGTGCCGTGGTGGAACTCGTCGCCCCAGGTCTCCGGCCCGCTGAGATCGAGGTGCGCGTCGAAGTGCACGATCGCGAGCGGGCCGCAGCGCGCCGCGAGCGCGCGCAGCACGGGCAGGGTGATCGAGTGATCGCCGCCGATCACGATCGGCGCGACATCGCCGAGCCGCCGGATCTCGCCCTCGACCGCGTCGCGCATCGCCGCGCGATCGAACGGCGGAAACACGACGTTGCCAGCGTCGATGCAGCGCAGGCGCGCGAACACGTCGAGGCCGTGCACCGGGTGGTGGCCCTGGACCAGCGCCGACACCCGGCGGACGTGGTACGGCGCGAGCCGCGCGCCCGGCTGGTAGGTCGTGCCGCCGTCGTGCGGCACGCCGATCAGCGCGACGTCGGCGTCGGTGTCGGCCGGATCAAGCGACGCGGGGAGCCGGAAGAACGGCGTCTGGCCGTGACGCAGGTACTCGAACGCGGGCTGTTGCATCGGTGATCCTCAGGGTTCGGGCGATGACGTTGCGCGCGCGCGCCGCCATGTCCTCGGCGAGCTCGCCGGCGCGCGGCGGCATCGCCGGGCCGAACACGAGCTCGATCTCGACCTCGCGGTGCGCCGCCATGCGCAGGTAATGCGGCAGGAACGAGGCGTCGTCGCACCACGCCAGCGCGGGATCGCGGTAGCGGATCGCGACCGGCACGACCGGCACGCCGAGCCGCTGCGCGATGCCGAAGCTGCCGCGCAGGAACGGCCGCACGCGATCGCCCTGCGAGGTCGTGCCTTCCGGAAAGTTCAGCACCGGCACGCCGGCGGCGAGCAGCGCGTGGACCCGGCGCAGCGTGCGCGCGCGCGCCATCGGATCGGCGCGGCGGACGAACGCGACGCCGAGCGCGGCGCCGATCGGGCCGATGATCGGCCAGCCCGCGACCTCGCCCTTGGCGACCGGGATCGCCGGGCACACCGGCAGGATCGCGAGCGGGTCGAGATAGCTCACGTGGTTGGCGACGACCAGCGCGGTGCCGCGCGGCACGTCGCCGCGCACCCTGACCGCGATGTCGTGGGCGCGCGCGATCGCGCCGAGCGCGCCGGCGAGACGGTGCGCGGCGTCGCGGGTGTCGCGCGGCGGCGCGCTGCGTGCGGCGCCGAGCTCGGCGAGCGCGTTGAACAGCCCGCGGCCCGCGCGGTGGGTGGCGCGAAACATCCCCAGGTCGATCACGGCTACCTCCCTCGAGGTTTGCAGCCACCCTACCCGCGTCGTGCAACGGGAGTGCGGCTCGCCGGCGGCGGCGCGGCAACTTCTTCGTCGTCGCCGCTCCATCGCGCTGTCATCGAGCCGCCATCGTGCGAGCGCTACGTTCGGCGGGGATGGACCGCGACACGATCGACGAGGAGCTCGAGCTCGAGCTCGACGAGCCGGACCTGGGGTCGCTGCTCGAGCGCGGCGCGTACTTCCGCGAGCTGTTCCGCCTGCAGGGCGAGCTGGTCAAGCTCCAGGACTGGGTCGTGCGCGAGGGCGTCAAGATCGTCGTGCTGTTCGAGGGCCGCGACGCGGCGGGCAAGGGCGGCGTGATCAAGCGGATCACCCAGCGGATGAACCCGCGCGTGTGCCGCGTCGTCGCGCTCCAGGCGCCGACCGCGCGCGAGCGCACGCAGTGGTACTTCCAGCGCTACGTCACCCAGCTGCCGGCCGCCGGCGAGATCGTGCTGTTCGACCGCAGCTGGTACAACCGCGCCGGCGTCGAGCGCGTGATGGGGTTCTGCAGCGAGGCCGACGTCGAGGAGTTCTTCCGCACCGTGCCCGACTTCGAGCGCATGCTGGTGCGCTCCGGCATCGTGCTGCTCAAGTACTGGTTCTCGATCAGCGACGAGGAGCAGCACGCGCGGTTCCGCGCGCGCGTGATCGATCCGCTCAAGCACTGGAAGCTGTCGCCGATGGATCTCGAGTCGCGCCGGCGCTGGGAGGCGTACACCAAGGCCAAGGAGGCGATGCTCGAGCGGACCCACATCGCGGAGGCGCGGTGGTGGATCGTCGAGGCCAACGACAAGCGGCGCGCGCGGCTCAACTGCATCCACCACCTGCTCGCGCAGATCCCGTACGGCGAGATCGCGCACGACGCGGTCGCGCTGCCCGATCGCGTGCACAACCCGGATTACCTGCGCGGCCCGATCCCGCGCGACCTGTACGTGCCCGCGGTGTTCTGAGCGACGAACCAGTCGAGCGCCGCGCCGCCGCGCCGGGCCTCGACCACGCCCTCGATCGCGGCGGCTGCGAGCGCGTCGAGCACCGCGGCCGCGAGGAAGCGATCGCTGGCCGCGGGCAGCCGGGCGTCGACCCGCAGCGTCGTGCCGTGGCGGATGACCGCGCGCAGCCAGTCGGGCTCGAGCTCCGCGTGGTCGTCGTCGTCGATCTGTGCCCGCGCGCTCGCGAGCGCGTGCTCGAGCGCGGCCGGACTGGCATAGCGATACGTGCCGCGCAGCTCGATGGGTTCGTGCATGGCCGCGTTGTACGCGGCGCGCGCCAAGCTCCTGCATCACTTCGGTGACCGATCGGTGAGCGTGCCGAGGAACGCGATCACGTCGGCGATCTCGGCGCGCGACAGCCGCGGCGGATCGCCGGGCGCTCCCCCGAACGGCGCCTCGCGGCTGATGTTGCCGCGGTAGCGCGCCGGCAGATCGTCGGGTACGCCGCCGGGGTACCAGCGCGCCGGCTCGGTGTCGCGGGTCGCGTAGAACGCGAGCACCTGGTCGAGGCTTCCGAACACGCCGTTGTGCATGAAGCGGCGGCGCAGCGCGACGTTGCGCAAGGACGGCGTGCGGAACATGCCGCAGTACTCGCCGTGGCCCGCGAGATCGGTGCGATACGGCCCGCACAGCCCGAGATCGAAGTAGCTCGGATCGGCGTTCTTCGGGATCTCGCGGTTGCGCGGCGCGGCGATCGCGTTGTAGCCGAAGTCGGTGAACGCTGGCAGGCCGTCGACCACGGTGTCGGGGTGACAGCTCGCGCAGTTGCCCTTGGCCGGATCGTCGAACAGCTTGCGGCCGCGCTCCTCCTGCGCGGTGAGCGACTCCTGGCCGCGCAGCACCGCGTCGTACTTGCTGGTGTACGGATAGAACGCGGCCGGATCCTGCTGGTACACCTCGAGCGCGAGCGTCGCGGCCTTGAGCGCGGAGTCGGCGCGATCGAGCACGCCGTCGCCGAACGCGGCGCGCATGCGATCGGCGTACCCGGCGCGGCGCAGCCGGGCGAGCAGCTCCTCGGGCGAAGCCAGCGCCATCTCGAGCGGCGAGAACAGCGGCGAGCGCGCCTGATCGTGCGTGCTCTGCGCGCGGCCGTCCCAGGTCAGGCCGCCGGCCGGGCCTTGATCGGCATCGTCGCGATCGTCGCCGTCGTGGAAGTGCTCGGTGAACCGCGGCACGGTCTGGAGGTAGCGCAGCGACGGCGTGGCGCGCACGCCGGCCGCGGCGAGCGCCGGACCCCCGAGCTGGACCGCGCGCGCGTTCGGCGGGCCGAACGCGCGATCCGGATCGTGGCAGCTCGCGCACGCGAGCTTGCCCGACGCCGACAGCGACCGATCGCGAAACACCAGCGCGCCGAGCGCGGCGAGCTCGGGCACGCTCGGCTGGCGCGCGAACGTCGACGCGTAGAACGCCGTGGTGCCCGCCGGCACCGCGCCGGGCGGCGCGCGCTTGATCGACGGCCGGCGCTGCGCGCGCGGGACGGTCGGCGCGGCGAGCGCAGTCGCCGGTGGGGGCACCGGCGGCTCCGGCGCGGGATCGCTCCCGCGACAGGCGACCAGCGCGATCACCGCGAGGTACGTGCGCACGTCGCGACCTTGACAACGCGATGTGGCGGCCGCGTTGCAGGCGGTCGACGATTCATCGCGAAACCGACACGGCTGCGAGCCGGCGCGGTGCGATCGCGTTGGCATGGTGTCGACATGACCTGCCACGCGATGAAGCGATGTCTATCGATCGCGCTGTTCTCCCTCGCGGCCTGTGGCGGCAGCAGCCACAAGTCCAGCCCCGACTCGTCCAACCCGGACGGCTCGAACCCGGCGTCGCTCGACTCGATCCAGACGATCGTCGTGATCTACGCCGAGAACCGCGGGTTCGATAACCTCTACGGCTCGTTCCCCGGCGCCAACGGCCTGCCGGTCAACGGCACGTACATCCCGCAGATCGATCGCGACGGCACGCAGCTCGCGAAGCTGCCGCAGACCTGGACCGGCGTGACCTCGGCGGGTTTCACGCCGGTGATCACGCAGGCGCAGAGCGACAACCTGCCGAACGCGCCGTACTCGCTGCAGGCGACCTACGCCGGGCTCGACTTCACCTACATCACGCGCGACCTCTACCACCGGTTCTTCGAGAACCAGATGCAGATCGACGGCGGCAGCAACGACGCGTTCGCCGCGTACGCCGACTCCGGCGGCCTCGTGATGGGTCACTACGACGGCAGCCAGCTCGCGATGTGGGCACTCGCCAGCCAGTTCGTGCTCGCCGACAACTTCTTCATGGGCGCGTTCGGCGGCTCGTTCCTCAACCACCAGTACCTGATCTGCGCGTGCGCCCCCGAGTATCCCGACGCCGACACCGATCCGGCCAAGCCGACGATCGCGGTGCTCGACACCGACACGACCGGCGCGTTCGTGCCGTCGCTCGCGATCGCGGACACCTCGCCGGCGTCCGCGATCGACGGCATCCCGGTGTTCACGCTGTCGGGCAACATCGTGCCGAAGAACTACTTCGGCGACGCCACGTTCCGCGCGGTCAACACGATGCAGCCGCCGTATCAGCCCAGCGGCAACGCGCCGGCGACCACCGACACGTCGATGCTCTACGCCGATCGCAGCAAGGCCACCACGCTGCCGCCGCAGACCGAGATGACGGTGGGCGATCAGCTCGACGCCAAGGGCATCACCTGGGCGTGGTACTCCGGCGCGTGGGACTCGACGCTGCAGATCGCGACCACCACGCGCGACTTCCCGCCGAGCACGCAGCCCGGCTCGGCGCCGAACTTCCAGTTCCATCACCAGCCGTTCAACTACTACGCGGCGTTCGATCCGCAGAGCGGCGCGGCCGAGCGCACCGCCCACCTCAAGGACTACACCGATCTGATGTCGGACATCACGGCCGGCACGCTGCCGAGCGTGGTGTTCTACAAGCCCGAGGGCGATCTCAACCAGCACTCGGGCTACGCGTCGGTCGCGGCGGGCGACCAGCACATCGCGCAGCTCGTGCAGGCGCTCCAGCACAGCCCGCAGTACGCGAACATGGTCATCGTCATCACCTACGACGAGAACGGCGGGTGGTGGGATCACGTCGCGCCGCCGCTCGGCGACCTGCTCGGCCCGGGCACCCGGATCCCGGCGATCATCGTGTCGCCGTACGCCAAGCGCGGCTTCGTCGATCACACGCCGTACGACACCGGCTCGATCCTGCGGCTGATCGACAAGCGGTTCGGGCTGCCGCCGCTGCCCGGCACGACCGCGCGCGATCAGGCGCTCGCGCAGAACGGCGAGATGCCGATGGGCGATCTCACCAACGCGCTGCAGTTCCCGTGATCACGCCATCCACCAGCGGTCGTGCTGCTCGTGGGTGTCGTAGACCGCGACCTCGTACTTGATCTCGTCGATCGCCGCCACCGGCAGCAGGCGAGGGACGACCGCGTCGACCGCGGCATCGACCTCGAGCAGCCCGATCGCGCCGTAGAACCTGTGGTTGACGAACTGCACGAGCTGCCGGTCGTCGCGCTCGGCGAACGGGTTGCGGGACGGGTGCCAGCCCGCGGCCGCGGCGGCCGCGACCAGCGCGTCGCGCCGGTCGACCGGGACGACGCAGCGGACGTGGACCTCGGTGTAGATCCCGCTGCGGCACGCCGGGTCGGCGTCGCGCGGGTCGTTGGCCGCGTGGGTCGCGTCGTACTCGAGCTTGAGCCGCACCACGCGGACGCCCGATTCGCGGAGCAGGAGCTCGCGCGAGCGCAGCAGCGCCTCGATGTCCCACTGGTCCTCGAGTCCGCGGTTGCCGGTCTCGTAGTGATGCGTGATCATGTAATCGGTCTGGCTGCGGCCGTCGCGCGCGAGATCGATCACCGTGAGCTTGCCGTAGGTGAGCTTCGCGGCGCGCTCGGCCTCGGCGCGCGACGTCGCCTCGATCGTGATGTGGCTGTGAAACTTGCCGGCGAGTGGGACGTCGAGCCCGAAGTGGCGCAGCGCGCGCCGGTTGTAGTGCCAGTACGGCCCGTCCGCGATCTGGCGCACGCTGGCCCAGCACGGCCGGCCCTCGCCGGCCGCCTCGTCGCGGAGCTGCCCGCCGGCGAGCCGCGCGCGAAACGTGTGCACGAGCTGGTCGCCGCGCACGTCGAACCCGACGAACGGCGGCGCGTCGACCAGCTCGAGCACGAGGCCGGTCTCCTCGCGCGCCTCGCGCAGCGCGGCCTCGGCCGGCGTCTCGCCATCCTCGACGTGGCCGCACGGCAGCGCCAGCCCGGGCCGGTCGAACCGCGCGAACGCCAGGATGCGTGGACCGTTGGAGACGAGCACGCCGGCCGCTGTCCGTGCCATGGCATCGATCCTACAGCCATGCGCGGTACGACGCCGCGGCGTGGAGCAGGAAGTCGAGCAGCGGGAGGTGGCGGCGCAGCGTGCGGCGGTGGCGGTGCGGCTTGACCGGGTTGAACCGGCCGAGCGACGACAGGCCCTGTAGCGGGTTCTTGCGCACCCACGCCCACGAGCCCATCTCGAGCGTGAGCGGGAGCAGCGTGCCGGCCCCGGCCGCGCGCCGGCGATCGTAGAGGTGGTCCCACAGGTCGCCGCGGATCGTGTAGGCGCGCGCGGTCTGCTCGACCCGGTAGACGTGGTTGGGCAAGGTGTCGTCGAGCAGCTGGCCGAGCGCGGCGATCGCGCCGAGATCGGGCGGCGGCTCGCGCGTGCGCGCGTACGGGTACCACAGGCGATCGACGAAGCCGAACCCGGAGTGCAGGTCGAGCGCGATCGCGAGCGGCGCGCCGAACAGCTCGCGCTCGACCAGCGCGGCGAGCGCGGCGGCCTCGGCCTGCATCGCGGCGCCGGGCGGGCCCATGTACCAGGGCAAGCGCGGCGACAGCTGCTGGCCGCCGACCAGCGGCGTGCCGCCGAGCGCGGCGGGCGGCGCGTTGCGCATGAGGTCGACGCCGTTGCCGTTCGCGCGCTGGCCGCGCGCCATGCCCACCGGGTTGACCAGCGGCACGACGATCACGCGGCAGCGCGCGAGCGCGTCGCGCAGCACGTCGTCCCAGCGCAGCCGCGCGACCAGCGTCGTGAGGTAGGCGATCGCGACGTCGGTGCCGATCCGCTCGAGCCCGTGCACGCCGCCGGTGACGAGCAGCGCCGGCGTGGTGCGATCGTCGGGCCCGAACCGGAACGCGTGGATCGGCAGCTCGTCGACCGTCGCGAGCACGTCGACCGAGCCGCCCCGCAGCGCCGCGCTGGCGAGCCGCTCGATCGCGGCGAGCTCGGGCAGGCCGCGCGGCAGCTGCTTCACGCGACGAGCATACGCTCGGCGGGTGCGACGTGGACGTGGTAGCCGGTCGCGTCGCCGACCGCGCGCAGCGCGCACGGCGCGGACGCGGGCGCCGACACCACGACCGATGCGCCGCCGGCGAGCACGAGCGGGACCGGGCGATCGACCACCGGGACGCCGAGCGCGCGCAGCGCGAGCCGCCAGCGCCGCGGCAGGGTCGCGGCGTCGACCAGCGCCGGCACCGCGGCGATCGCGGCGAGCACGCCGGTGAGATCGCGCGCGGCGAGCGCGAGCACGCGCGGGCAGGGCGGCGGCGCACCGTCCACCCCGAGCCGGAGGCCGCGGATCGCGAGCAGGTTGCCGGCGATCCAGCGCGCGGCCTCGGCGGCCTCGCGCGGATCGCGCGATCGCGCCGCGCGCGCGTCGATCGCCACGCCGACGAGCCGCGCGATCACGCCGCGGCCTCGGCGGCCTCGCGCGCCGGCAAGAAGCCGAGCCGCTCGTACTTGCCGCGCATGCGCTCGAGCGTCGCACGATCGATCTTCGACACGATGCGCTCGTCGCCCGGGCCGTAGAAGTCTTGCCGGCGGCCGACCTCCGCCGCGCCGAGCATCTTGTGCAGCGCGCGCGCCGGTGCGTTGTCTTCCTTCACGGTGAACCAGCAGATGTCGACG
>DATJAE010000078.1:0-67663 GCA_035516595.1 Kofleriaceae bacterium
CCAGGTCGACAGCGCCTGCACGAAGTCCTCGAGCACCTGGTAGGCGCGCGCGAAGTCGAGCTCGGCCATCGCGCGCTCGACGTCGGCCCGCAGCTGCTCGGCCTCGCTCCACAGCGCGCGATCGAGCGTGCTCGCCGCCGCGAGGTCGGGCGCGCGCGGCTCGTAGCCATCGCCGGCGGCGTACGCGCTCACCAGGTGCAGCGTGTTCCACCACGGCAGGTGCAACCTGCGCACGACGTCGCGCACCGAGGCCGCGGTGAACCGCACGTCGGCGCCCGACGCCACGCCCGACGTGAGCAGCGCGACGCGCAACGCATCGGAGCCGTGCTCGGCGACCAGCGTCATCGGGTCGGGATAGTTGCGCAGGCGCTTGCTCATCTTGCGGCCGTCGTCGCCGAGCAGCACGCCGTGGCACACCGCGCTGCGGAACGGCGGCTGGTCGAACAGCGCGGTCGACAGCACGAGCATCGTGTAGAACCAGCCGCGGGTCTGCGCGACGTACTCGGCGACGAAGTCGCCCGGGAAGCCGGCGCGGAACGCGTCCTGGTTGTCGAATGGCGCGTGCAGCGACGCGAACGGCATCGCGCCCGACTCGAACCAGCAATCGAGCACGTCGGCCACGCGGCGCTGCTCGCCACCGCACGCGCACGGCAGCACGTGGCGGTCGACCGCGGGGCGGTGCCAGTCGTCGACCGGCCGCCCCGACAGCCGCTCGAGCTCGGCGCGCGAGCCGATTACGCGGGTCGCGCCGCACCGCGCGCATCGCCACACCGGCACCGGCGCGCCCCACGATCGCTTGCGCGACACCGCCCAGTCGCGCGCGTTCGCGAGCCAGTCGGCGAACCGCTTCTCGCCGAGCTCGGCCGGCACCCAGCGCACGCGCGCGTTGCACGCGAGCAGGCGATCGCGCAGCCGCGACACCGCGACGTACCAGCTCGTCACCGCACGATGGACCAGCGGGCGATCGCAGCGCCAGCAGTGCGGGTAGTCGTGCTCGACATCGGCCCGCGCGAACAACAGGCCGCGCTCCGCGAGCGCGCGCGCGACCGGCTCTCCGGCGGCGAGCACGTCGAGCCCGGCGAACGCGCGCACCCGCGCATCGTAGGTGCCGTCGTCGCGCACCGGGTTCTCGCCGCGCACGCCGTGCGCCGCGCACGTCACCTGATCGTCCTCGCCGAACGCCGGCGCGAGATGCACCACGCCGGTGCCGTCGCTCGCGCTGACCCAGTCGGCCGCGAGCACCGGGCAGCTCCGCGCGAAGTCGTCGAACGGCGGCACGGCGCGGCGGCCGACCAGCTCGCGGCCGGTGCAGCGCTCGCGCAGGGCGAAGCCGGCGAGCTGCGCCGCGTAGCGCGGCCGAGCCGCGTCGGCGAGCCACACCGAGTCGCCCCGCGCATCCTCGAGGCGCGCGTAGGCCAGCGCCGGATGCACCGCCAGCGCGGCGTTGGCCGGCAGGGTCCACGGCGTGGTCGTCCACGCGAGCAGCGACGCGCGCTCGCCGACCAGCGGGAAGCCGACGGTCACCGCGAGATCGACGCGCGGCCGGTACGCGTCGTCGAGCCGGGTCTCGAAGTTCGACAGCGGCGTCTGGCAGCGCGTGCAGTACGCGACCACCTTCTGGCCCTCGTAGACCAGGCCGCGCCGGTCGAGCTCGGCGAACGCCCACACGACCGACTCGGTGTAGCCTGCATCCATCGTGCTGTACGCGCCCGCGAAGTCGACCCAGCGGCCGAGCCGCGTCATCACGACCTCCCACTCGCGCGCGTGACGGTGCACCAGGCCGCGGCACGCGTCGTTGAACGCCGCGACGTCGTGCACCGGCCCGAGCTCCTTCTCGACCTCGAGCTCGACCGGGAGGCCGTGGCAATCCCAGCCCCAGCGCCGCGGCACGTGGTAGCCGCGCATCGTCTGGTAGCGCGGCACGACGTCCTTCATGTACGACGTCAGGACGTGGCCGTAGTGCGGCAGCCCGGTCGCGAACGGCGGGCCGTCGTAGAACACGAAGCGCGGCGCACCCGCGCGCCGGGCCAGCGAGCGTTCGAACGTGCGCTCGCGCTGCCACGTCGCGAGCACCTGCTGTTCGAGCGCCGAAAAATCGACCGAGTTCGGGACTTCCTTCATGACACGCGCCTTCTGCCCACGCGCACGCGCAGGCGGTCACACGACGACGAGACGGGGAACGTTCAGTCGTGCGGCGCGATGGTGCGGCTGTCGAAACACGCCCACCCGCGAGTCAGGCTCGCGAGCTCCATCTCGGATCGGGCATTCGACAGCACGGCACGCTCCTGAATGTGGTCAGTCTAGCACGTCACAGCACGACGAAGCGCAGGATCTCGAGCACGACGAGGACGCCGATCCATCCGACGTACGAGATCCATTCCGGCGCGTCGTTGCCCGCGACGCGCTGCTTGGCGTCGCTGGTCTTGTGTCCCGACATCGCCACGATCGGGGCCGCGATCAACAGCAGCGCGAACCCCACGATCCCGATGATCCCCGCCGTGGTGGGGTGATGATCCTCGTCCTCGCGCCCGGCGAGCACGAACAGCACCGCGAACACGCCGATCCAGATCACGTAGCGCACCAGCTCGCGAACCAGCAGGAGCCGGGTCGCGTGGCGCTCCGCGCGATCGCCGGCCGCGACGTCACGGATCGTCCTGCGGAGCGCCTTCACCTGCGCCTGCGACCCCGCGACGATCGGCGTCGCCAGCTTCACCGCATTCTCGGCCTGGCAGTAGCTGCAGCTCGCGACCAGCTCGTCGGGCAGGACCGCGAGCGGCGCGCCGCACAGCCGGCACAGCGCCGGGCCGCCCTCGACGGTGGGCGGCCGGGCCCGCAACGCCGCGAGCAGCTGCGCGCGCTGGGTCGCGCGCCGGTTCGCATAGATCCCGAGCGCGTGCGGCACGAACGCGAAGATCAGGATGATCGCCGCCGCGAACGCGACGGTGATCGCGAACGGCGCGTCGTCGCCGCTCGCGTAGCCGACGTGCGGCGCGAGCTTGTCGGTCAGGCGAAGCGCCTCGAGGAACGCGAACACCGTGAGCGGCACGCCGAACGCGAGCATGAACGCGAGCATCGGCAGGTCGAACACCCGCGCGAGCACCTTGGTGACCATCGACGGCGGCGTATCGAGCGTGCGCAGCAGCCGCTCCGACTCGGCGCGGAGCGCGTGGTCCGCGAGCCGCGCCCGGTGCAGCGCGCGATACGGCTCCGGCACCGGGTTCGCCGCCCCGCAGCTCGGGCAGCTGATCTGATCGGCGTCGCCCAGCACGAGCGGCGCGTCGCACTTCGTGCAGCGCAGGACCTCGAGGTCGGCCATCGATCCACGATACAGAAAGATCGTGGGGTTAGCGCGCGGCTCGAGCCCGGTCACAAAACCCGCCACGGGCTTGTCCAAGGGGAACAAGGAGAGACGTCCCATGACCAAGCTCGCGATCCTCGCGCTGTGCGTGACCGCAACCACCGCGCTGGCCGACAGCAAGAAGCTCGAGATCAAGCAGGCCGACCTGCAGTGGGTGCAGCCGTTCGGGCCCAAGGGGCCGCAGTTCGGCTTCGTCGAGGGCAAGTTCGGCGACTCGCACCCGGCGTCGTTCTTCGTGAAGTTCGGCGCCGGCGGCGATTCCGGCTGGCACTTCCACAACCACGAGTACAAGGCGGTCGTGCTCGCCGGTACGTTCACCGCGCAGCAGGACGGCGAGGCCGAGGTTCAGCTGCCGCCCGGCACGTACTTCACGCAGCCCGCGAAGATCGTGCACCGCAACGGCTGCCTCAAGGGAACCGACTGCCTGATCTACGTCCACTTCGACAACGGCGCCGACAGCACGCCGGTCAAGCACTAGGAGCCGCCATGACCAGCGATCCCGTTCGCACGCTCGTGCACCGCGTCGTCGCGGAGATCTTCCACGGCAAGAAGCGCGAGCTCGTCGACGAGCTCTACGCCCCCGGCTACGTCGGCCATCAGATCCCACCGCCGATGCCGCAGAACCGCGAGGGCCAGAAGCAGCTGCTCGCGTACTTCCACAGCGCGTTTCCCGACCTCGAGCTCGTGTTCGAGGACGAGGTGGTCGAGGGCCAGAAGCTCGCCGGTCGCGGCTACTTCACCGGCACGCACCGCGGCGAGCTGATGGGCGTCGCGCCGACCGGCAAGAAGGTCAAGGTCGCATTCCAGGATCTGTGGCGCGTCGAGGGCGGCCGGATCGCGGAGTACTGGGCGGCGGTCGACTACCTCGGCCTGATGCGCCAGCTCGGCGCGCTGCCGGGATAGCGCATTTCGCGTCGCCGTGGCGCAGCGCCGTGAGAAGCTCCTAGGATGCGAGCACTCCTGCTCGTCGGGCTGGGGGCGTGTCGCTTCGCCCACGGCGAGGCGGCGCCCGATGCCGTGCCGCCGTTCTGCGATCCCGACGACGCGACGCTGGTCGCGTGCTACGAGCTCGACGGCGAGGTCCAGGACGGCTCGCCGCACCACCTCGATCCCGACGTGACCGACAACGTCGCGTTCGGCGCGGGCAAGGTCGGTCAGGCGATGGTGATCGGCGCGACCACCGAGGTCGACGTCGCCGAGAGCCCGTTGTTCGGGGTCAGCGCGCTGACCATCGAGGCGTGGATCGCACCGTCGCAGCTGCCGAGCGACCGCGGCGGCGTGCTCGACTGCGACGGTCGCTACGGTTTCTTCCTGTACGCGAGCGACCAGATCGAGTGCATCGCCGGCGGAACGGCAACGGCCGGACCGATCGCGACGCAGCAATGGACGCACGTCGCGTGCACCAGCGATGGCACTGCCGTGAGCGTGTACATCGACGGCAGGCTGGCCGCGTCGGCGCCCGCGACGGCGCTGTCGCCGACCGGCAGCCAGACCGGGATCACGATCGGCGGCAACAACCCGCCCGGCGGCGGCGATCCGCTGGTCGGGTCGCTCGATCAGCTCCGGCTGTACGGGGTGGCGCGCACGCCCGCCGAGATCTGCGCGGACGCCGCCGCGCCGTGTGACTAGGAACGATCGTTCGCATGGATCCGATGTGTGGCGCCCTACCCCGTCTTCCCGCTTGAGCAACATGTACGATCGGGCTAGCTTCGCGCCGTGCCAAGCACGGTGCTCGATCCGTGGATGTCCGACGCGCAGTTCGTGCTCGCGTTTGCCCACGCCAGCGCCGGTCGCGTGCTGTTCCTGGACGGCGCGTTCTACTTCACCCACACCGGCGACATCCCGTCCCTGCCGGTCCGCCTGAAGATCTCGCCGTACCGCGCGAAGGAGCTGGTCGCCGCCGGCGCGCGCGACGACGCGGCCGCCGTCGACGAACCCTAGGCCGTGCGCCGCCGCCTCACCGTGCTCCCGCGACCGCGCGATGCCGCCCGCGCGACCGGCGATCGCGCGCGAAATCTGTAGGGGCGATCGGGATCGCCCGGGACGGCGTAGCGGCCCACACGGCGCCGAGACCCGGCACCGCGAGTGAACGCCGCTGCATCACTCGATGTGGGAGCTCAGCGCGCTGGTCCGTCGCGACCACGACGATCTCGACGAGGCCGTGGTGGCCCTGATCGCCTCGATCACACCGCGCCGTGATCTGGCCGACATCTTCGACGTGATGCGACTGGGCCTGGCCGTGCACATCATCGCCGAGACCCGAACGCTCGACGCGCTGCGCGCGCGGCACTACCTGCCCGACGCGCCGCGGCGGCTGATCGAGCACGTGCGCGACGAGCATCGCCGCCAGCTCCAGGCCGCCGAGAGCCTGCTCGCGGTGTGCCCCGGATCCGAGGCCTGGTACGCGGCGGCGCTGGAGCTGCGGATCGCGCTGCTCGCGCACGCGACCGGCTGCGAGACCACGAAGTGGACGTTCCAGGATCACCTCGGCGCCGACGAGCGGCGCTGGCTCGCCGCCGACTACGCCAGCGAACGGCTGCGCGCGCTCGGCATCACCGCGCCGCTCGCGCTCGCGCACGAGCTCACCGGCAACGCCGTGCGGCTCCCCGCGCTGCAGCCGGTGCAGGGCGCACGGCGGCGCGAGTCGCGGCCGCACTGACCTCGGGGGCGCATGGGTTGCACGGCTGGAGCCCATGTGGTTCGGCGCGGCTGCGGCTCACCGCCGGGATGTTCGTGCCGCGCGATCGCGACGACGCGGTCGGCCGGCTCGAGTACGCGCTCGAGCTCGCGCTGATCGCCGCCGCCGAGCGCGCGTGCGACGACGCGATCCAGGTCGACGCCTACGCTGCGCTCGCCGCGCGCGAGTCGGTCGCCGACCGCCCCTCGCCGCGGCCCGCGCCGCTGCACCACTAGGCCGCGTGGTGGAGCCTGCGCCGCATCACCGGGATGAGGCCACCGGCCAGCACCAGCTCGACCTGGCGCGGCGACAGCCCGTGCGTCGCGCGGATCGTGATGCCGCGCGTGCGATCCTCGATCGCGATCGGCTCGGCCTGCCCGATCGCGCGGTGCACGTCGGCGAACGCGAGCACGTCGCCCTGCGCGATCCGATCGTAGTCGGCGGGATCGACGAAGGTCAGCGGCAGGACGCCGAAGTTGACCAGGTTCGCGCGATGGATCCGCGCGAACTGGATCGCCAGCACCACGCGCAGGCCGAGCGAGCGCGGCACCAGCGCGGCGTGCTCTCGGCTCGAGCCCTGGCCATAGTTGCGGCCCGCGACCACGACGTGTCCGGTGGCGCTCGCCTGCCGCGCGCGCGCCGCGTACTCGCGATCGATGCCCTCGAACGCGAACGCGGCGAGCTGCTCGACGTTGCTGCGAAACGGCAGCACGCGCGCCCCCGCCGGCAGGATCTCGTCGGTCGAGATGTCGTGGCCGAGCTTGAGCAAGACCGGCGCGTCGAACGAGCTCGGGACCGGCTCGAGGCCGGGCAGCGGCCGGATGTTCGGGCCGCGCTCGAGCGCGACGGCGCGCGCGCGCTCGGCCGGCAGCGGCGCGACGAACATCGCGAGGTCGAGCTGCGGATGCTCGGGCTCGCGCACCGTCGGGTACGCCATGCCGAGCGTGCGCGGATCGGTGATCGCGCCGGCGAGCGCGGACGCCGCGGCGGTCTCGGGGCTGACCAGGTAGACCTGGTCCTCGCGCGTGCCCGAGCGCCCCGGGAAGTTGCGTGGCACGGTGCGCAGGCTGATCCGATCGGTCGCGGGCGCCTGGCCCATGCCGATGCAGCCGTTGCAGCCGGCCTGGTGAAGGCGCGCGCCCGCGCGCAGCAGCGTCGCGACGTGACCGCCCGCGATCAGGTTCTCGAGCATCTGGCGCGACGTCGGGTTGATGTCGAACGACACGCGGTCGTGGACGTGGCGGCCGTCGACGATCGCCGCCGCGATCGCGAAGTCGCGATAGCCCGGGTTGGCCGACGAGCCGATGTAGGCCTGATAGATCTCGCGGCCGGCGACCTCGCGCACCGGCACGACGTTGCCCGGGCTCGACGGCAGCGCGATCAGCGGCTCGAGCTGCGACAGATCGATCGCGTCGTGCGCGTCGTAGCCGGCGCCGTCGTCGGCCGCGAGCGCGACGAAGTCGGCCTCGCGATCCTGCGCGCGCAGGAAGCGCCGCACGGCGTCGTCGCCGGGGAACACGGTCGCGGTCGCGCCGAGCTCGGCGCCCATGTTCGCGATCACGTGGCGGTCCATCGCCGACAGCCCGGCGAGCCCGGGCCCGTAGTACTCGATGATCCGGCCCAGGCCGCCGGCCACGCCGTGGCGGCGCAGCATCTCGAGGATGACGTCCTTGGCGCTGACCCAGTCGGGCAGCGCGCCGTCGAGCCGCACCCCCCAGATCGCGGGCATCCGCACGTGAAACGGCTCGCCGGTCATCGCGAGCGCGACCTCGAGCCCGCCGGTGCCGATCGCGAGCATGCCGAGCGCGCCCGCCGCGCAGGTGTGGCTGTCCGAGCCGATCAGCGTCTTGCCCGGCTTGCCGAACCGCTCCATGTGCAGCGGATGGCTGACGCCGTTGCCCGGCGGGCTGTACCAGATGCCGAGCCGGCGGCACGCGCTGCGCAGGAACAGGTGATCGTCGGCGTTCTTGAAGTCCTCCTGGAGCAGGTTGTGATCGACGTACTGCACCGACAGCTCGGTGCGCACGCGATCGAGCCCCATCGCCTCGAGCTCGAGCATGACGAGCGTGCCGGTCGCGTCCTGGGTCAGCGTCTGATCGACCCGGATCGCGATCTCCTCACCCGGCGTGAGAGTTCCTTCGACGAGATGGGACGCGAGCAGCTTGCTCGCCAGGTTCGTGGGCGGCGCCATGCACGTCACGCGGTGCAACGATCGCGCCTCTCACCTCCGCCTGCATCCGATCGATCATCGCCTGGACCTCGCCGCGCGACCGCGCACTCCGCGATCGCCGCAGCGTCGGGGGTCGCGCCGCCCGTCTACAGCGCGGCCACCCCGCGCCGGACCTTGTCCTCCGCGCTGGCCGGGTCGGTCCGGACGCGCGCGTGCGCGCGCCGGAAGCGCACGCCGAACCGTTCCTCGAGCGCCTGCATCAGTCCGCCGAGCCCGCGCAGGGCCGGCGTGTCGGCGAGCAGCCCGAAGTCGTCGCGATCCTGCACGCGCGGCTGATCGATCACCCGGATCCACGACATCTGGTCGCCGCGCGTGAAGCGGAAGCCCCATTCCTGCGAGTCGATCGCGATGCACATCCGCGAGCTCGGGCGAGCGGCGTGATCGTCCATCGCGATCGTCGCGCTCCAGCGCTGGCGAGGCGCGGCGTAGACGCCGCGCGCGCACAGCCACGCGGCGGCGGCGCGGGCACCGAGGGATCTACGCGGCGACGGCACGACATGCGGATCCAGGTCGTTCATGGCCCCCTCGTGACGTCTAGTGGGGGCAGGCGCACGGTCGGTCGCAGAAATCTGCGTGGCGCTGTAGGCCTCCGGATCCACGCGGGTTTCGCGTACCATCGAGTCGGATGGAGAGCTTCGTCCAGGGCTGGTCGCTCACCATCGTGCTGTGCGGGTTCATCGTCCTGGTGTTCCTCGCCGGCTGGTTGCACGTCCACCGCGAGCTCGCGTGGGTCAAGGCGCTCACCGACGAGCTCGGGGTCGAGCTGGTGACCGACCCGGCGGCCAAGAAGCCCGGCTCGCTCGAGCAGCAGAAGCTGCGCGACGAGGCCTACGCGATCCTCGAGTCGACCGATCCGGCATGGGCCCAGAAGCAGGTGCGCAGCTGGCAGATGCGGGCGCAGCGGCTCGAGCCGGCGCTCGCGTTCTGGGTCGATCTGTTGCGCCAGCTCGGCCTGCTCGGCACGGTGCTCGGCCTGGGGTTATCGCTCGCGTACACCGGCAGCGACCTCACCAAGCTGCTCGGGCCGCTCGCGCTCAAGGTATGGACGACCGTGGTCGGCCTGGCGTGCAGCATCCTGCTGTCGGCGAGCTTCGCGATGACCGTGACCGCGTGGGTCGACGCTGCCGAGAAGAACCTCGAGGCGTGGGACGCCCGGCGGAGGGCGCGATGATCCGGTCGCGGCGCCGGCACATGCCACCCGACCTCACGTCGCTGTTCGACGTGCTGTTCATCGTGATCTTCGCCGCGCTGATCCGCGCCGCCGCCGCGCAGCACGCGGCCGATGCCGCCGAGGCGCCGCCGCCGCCGCGCCCGCCGCCGCCGCTGCTCGACCCGGCGTCGCTGCACGCGCGCGCGCTCGCCGATCTCGGCGCCGCGCTGGCCGCGCGCCCGACCATCGTGTTGCGGATCTCGGCGGCCGGGACGATCACCTCGATCGAGGCCGACGGCCGGACCCAGCCGCTCGACGTGCCGCTGGTCGAGCGCAGCAGCGATCCCGACGTCGCGCTCGCCTACCTCGGCGATCGCTCGGTCGAGCTCCAGCTGTGCCACGTGGCGGCGCTCCACCTCGCGGTGCCCGACCTCGCGCGCTACCTCGTGATCGTCGCGCCGGCGGCGCGGCTCGACGATCTGCCGCACGCGCTGTTCGAGGGGTTGCATCGCGACGTCGATCGCTGCCTCGCGGAGCAGCGCGGGCTCGCCGTGCTGGTCGGGCCGGAGCAGGCGCGATGACCGAGGGCAAGCGGCGGTGGCGGCGGCGCGCGCTGTGGCTGGCGTGCGTCGCGGCGGCGATCGCGCTGGCCGTGCTGTACCTGCGCTGCGGCCGCGGCTGGGGCACCGGCGGCGGCGGCGGGACGGGCGCCGGGCCGGCGAGCGCGCCGCCGGCCTACTGTGAGTTACGCATGGACGCCGCCGGGCTCACGAGCGGCGGCACGCCGATCGCACGGGGCGACGCGGTCGCGCTGTGCCGCGAGCGTGGCGCGGCGCACCTCGTGATCACCGGCGACGCCCGCGAGGGGGACGTGCGCGCGCTCGAGGCCGCGCTCGATGCAGCGCACGTCGCGACATCGGTAAGCGACCCTTCGCATCGCTAGCGCGGAGTCGATGTGGCCGCGGTTCCGACACGCGCGCGAAGATCGATCTCACGCGCCGCCCGCGCCGCGCGCGCTGTAGGCTCGTCGAGACCATGGCCGCCGCCGAAGATGCCGCCGCGTTCGCCAGCTGGGCGACGTACATCGCCGGCCGCGAGCGCGCGACGTTCGCCGCGACCACGATCTTGATCTGCGTGCTCGTGCCGGTGTGGAGCGCGTTCGACTTCCTGCTCGAGCCCGCGGTCGCCGGCGAGTTCCTCGTGCTGCGGCTCGCCGACGTCGCGGTCACGCTGGCGCTGTGGATCCTGATCGCGCGGGCCGGGCGCGCGCGCACCAGCCGCGGCGCGATGCTCGCGTCGGCCACCGCGGTCGGCGTGACGATCGCGGTGATGCTGCCGCAGGTCGACCACTACCTGCTCTACGTGCTCGGCTTCTCGCTCGTGTTCTGGGGCTGCGGCCTGGTCCTGCTGTGGCCGGTGGCGTACCTGGTCGCGAGCTTCGCGATCATCCTCGCGACCCACCTCGCGCTGCTCGTGGTCGCGCGGCCCCACGCGTCGAGCCAGGAGCTGTTCGGCTCGGTGTTCTACCTGGTCTCGGTCTCGGTGATCTCGACCGCGCAGCTGATCGTGCGGCGGCGGCTCGAGCACCAGGCGCATGGCGCGTCGTTCGCGCTCGAGCGCCGCAACGCCGAGCTCGCGCACACGGTGAGCGCGCTCGAGGCCAGCCGGGCCCAGCTCGCCGCGTCGAGCGCGCTGCTCGCCGATTCGCTCGACGCCGCCGCCACCGGCCGCCACGTCACGAGCCTGCTGGTCCCCGCGGTCGCCGAGTGGGCCGCGCTGATCGGCCCCGGCCCGCACGGCGCGCGCACGACCGCGGTCGCCCACGCCGATCCGGGCCGGCGCGACGAGCTCGCCGCGCTGCTCGCGCGCGCGGCCGGTCCGCCCGCGCTGTCGCGCCAGATCGAGCACGTCGCCGCCACGCCGGAGCTGGTCGCGCGCACGCTCGGCATCGCGGCCGGCGACGCCGCGGCCGCGCGCTGGCTGGCGACCGTGCCGTTGATCGTGCGCGGTCAGCCGACCGGCGCGATCGTGCTCGGGCGCGGCGATCGCGACCTCGAGCCGGCCGAGCTCGCGTTCGCCGAGGAGCTATCGCATCGCGCCGCGCTCGCGCTCGAGAACGCGCGGCTGTACCGCGAGTCCGAGGATGCCGTGCGGCTGCGCGAGGACTTCATCTCGATCGCGAGCCACGAGCTGCGCACGCCGCTCGGCGCGCAGGTGCTCACGGTGTCGAGCCTGCTCGCCTCCACCCCGCCGCAGGACGAGAAGCGCCCGATGCTCGCCAAGCTCGAGCGCCAGGTGTCGCACCTGACCGATCAGGTCAACCAGCTGCTCGACGTCTCGCAGCTCGCGGCCGGCCGGCTCGTGCTCGATCGCGAGGACGTCGACCTGGTCGGGCTGCTCCGCGAGGTGGTCGACAAGCTCGCGGACACGGCCCGGCACGCCGGCAGCCCGGTGCGGCTCGCCGTGCCGAGCTCGCTGCACGGCCACTGGGATCGCGCCCGCTTCGAGCAGGTGATCTCGAACCTGATCGCCAACGCGATCAAGTACGGCCGCGGCCAGCCGCTCGATGTCACGCTCGTGCAGACCGCGAACCGGGCGCTGCTGTCGGTGACCGACCGCGGGGTCGGCATCGCCGAGGCCGATCGCGTGCGGATCTTCGAGCGCTTCGAGCGCGCGGCCTCGGCGCGGCGCTACGGCGGGTTCGGCGTCGGGCTGTGGCTCGCGCGCACGATCGTCGATGCGATGGGCGGGACGATCCGGGTCGACAGCGAGCTCGGCCGGGGCTCGACGTTCTCGGTCGAGGTGCCGCTCGTGCCGCCGTCGTGACTACCGACGCACGGATCGACCGGACCGCCTTGATCAGCCGAGCGGCTGCGGCTGCTCGTTGAGCACGAGCCAGTACATGCCGAGCTGGCGCGCGGCCTCGACGAACTGCGCGAAGTCGACCGGCTTGCGCACGAAGCTGTTGGCGCCGAGGTTGTAGCTCGACAGCATGTCGGCCTCCTCGTTGCTCGACGTGAGCACGACGACCGGCAGGCGCTTGGTGCGATCGTCGGCGCGCATCCGCTTCAGCACGTCGAGCCCCGAGACCTTCGGCAGCTTGAGATCGAGCAGCACGACGGTGGGGCTGGCGCCGGGATCGCGGCCGGCGTACGTGCCGGTCGCGAACAGGTAGTCGAGCGCCTCGGCACCGTCCTCGACATGGATCACGCGGTTCGCGATCTTGTGCTTCTCGAACGCGCGGATCGTCAGCTCGGCGTCGTCGGGGTTATCCTCGACGAGCAGGATGGTTCGCGTGGTCATGGCGATGTGGCTCCTTCTGGCAGCGTGAACCGGAACGTCGTGCCCTGGCCGAGCTCGGACTCGGCCCAGATCCTACCGCCGTGGCGCAGCACCACGCGCTGGACGGTCGCCAGCCCGATGCCCGTCCCGGCAAATTCCTTCGCGCTGTGCAGGCGCTGGAACGCGACGAACAGCCGATCGACGTAGCTCATGTCGAACCCGGCGCCGTTGTCGCGCACGAAGTAGACGCGCTCGCCGCGCTCGTCGGCCGCGCCGAACTCGATGCGCGCGCGCTCGGTCTTCGCGCTGAACTTCCACGCGTTGCCGAGCAGGTTCTCGAGCGTGATCTTGAGCAGGCGCGGATCGGCATGCGCGACGATCTCGGGCTGCACGATGGTGTCGACCGCGCGCGCCGGCTCGCCGCGCTGGAGGTCGGCGAGGATCGACGCGGCGATCGCCGAGAGATCGACCCGCTCGCGCTTGAAGTCGCCGCGGCTCACTCGCGACAGCCGGAGCAGGTCGTCGATCAGCTCGGCCATGCGCTGCGCGGCGGCGCGGATCCTGCGCAGGTAGTCCTGCGCCTTGGCCGGCAGGTGCTCGGCGTGATCCTCGATCAGCGCCTGGCTGAACCCGTCGATCCCGCGCAGCGGCGCGCGCAGGTCGTGCGACACCGAGTAGCTGAACGCCTCGAGCTCCTTGTTCGCGGTCTCGGCCGCGATCGCCTGGCGCTGGGTCTCGACCAGCAGCGCGCGCGCGCGCACCCGTGACTCGGCGACCTGCACCGCGATCCCGGCCACCCCGCGGATCCGCCCGAGGAAGTCGAGCACGCGCTCGCTCGGCGGTACGGCGAGCTCGAGCTCGAGCGTGGCGAGCACGCGGCCGGCGTGGCAGAACGGCACCGTGACGACGCGGTCGACGACCGCGAGCGTCGGCTGGGCGCGCGCGGCCTGGTCTCCGACGCGGCGGTCCGCGCGCACCGCGCCCACGCGATCGGCGAGGTAGGCCATGGCCGCGCGCACCAGCGGCTCGGGATCGAGCTCGCCCGCGATCCGATCGCCGAGCTCGCCGATGCCGGTCTTGATCCAGTCCTCGCGCTCGCGGTGCTCGCGGTAGTCGCGCAGCCGCTCGGCGGTGCGGTTGGCCTCGCGCGCGAGGTCGCCGATCTCGTCGCCGAACGGCACGTCGATCTCGCGGCCGAACTCGCCGCGCGCCAGCCGCTCGACCCCGGCCGACACCGCGGCGAGCGAGCTCACGGTGCGCCGGATCAGCTGCCACGACACCACGGACATCACCGCGAGCACGACGCACGCGACCGCGATCTCGGTCCACAGCGTGGTGGTCTGCGATGCGCGCGCGGTGGCGAACGCCGCGGCGAGCTGCTTGCGATCCGGACTGGTCGCGGCCTCGAGCTTGGCGGTGAACGCCTGCTGCGCGCGCCGCATCGCGCCGATCTGCGCCGCGAGCTGGTCGGCCGGGCGGCCCGCGACGATCGCGGCCGACACCTCGCGCGCCGGCAGGAAGTACGCGGTGAGCTCGGCGCGCAGCGCGCCTGGATCGCCGCCGTTCTCGCGGATCACGGGGCCGCCGGCCACGATCCGGGCCGCCAGCTCGGCCTCGAGCGCGTCGGCCTCGGCGAGCTTGGTCTCGTCGGCCGCGTTCGCGGCGTCCTCGAGCGCGTGCGGGATCTGGGCGAACGTGATCTTGAGGTCGTGCCCGAGCTCGATCAGCGGGAGGTAGCGAGTCTCGATGCCGTTGATCTCGGCCTCGCTGCGCCGCCCGAGCACGAGCGTCACCGCGGTCACGACTACCAGCGCGATCGCGGCGAGCGAGACCAGGACGGCGATGCGATGTCGGAGCTTGAGGCGACGAGGCACTTACTGGACCTCGACCACCTTCGCACGTCCGGGGTCGGCGTCGGAGGGCAGATAGCCCACCGCGCCCGGGTGATCGAGCACGTAGGTGACGAGGTCGGCGGTCGAGCCGGCCTCGGGCGGAGGCACGCCCTTGCCCGAGAAGATCTGCTGGTTCCAGTAGCTCCTGAGCTGATTGGCCGACTTGCGCAGCACCTCGCGGGTGAACCGCGCGCGCGCCGGAAACTGCGCCGACAGATCGATCGGCCTGATGGTCAGGCCGTCGCTCCATTCGCTGACCTTCTTGAGAAACGCGTTGCGCAGGAAGTCGCGGTCGATCGCGGTGATCGGGTTCTTGGGGTTCACGATCACCTTGTATCCGTCGTTGCCGGCGCGGGTCGGGGCGGCGAGCCCGACCATCACCGCGAGCACGAGCACCGCGCCCGCGCGCATCAGAACACCACCGTGGTCTTGAACAGGAACAGCCCCCACCACTGCGTCGGGCTGGCGTTCCGGGTCGGGTCGAGGTCGGCGGCCCCGTCGAACAGGTGCGCCTCGACCTTCCACAGCCAGTGGTCGTTGACGTCGAACCGCACCGACGCGGCGCCGTCGCGCTGGTACGCGTCGTACGGCCTGGGGAACATCGTCCTGTTGCGGCCCTCGCGATCGTCGACGTCGATCGTGTACGCGGCGTAGTAGCCGCCGACCGCGAGCCACGGGGTGAGCCGGCGCTGCGCCATCGCGTAGAACCGCTCGCTATCGCGGTCGAACGGCGGCAAGACCGCCGGCGGCAGGTTGCTCTCCTGATGGGTCTCCCACCGCGCGTACTCGGCGGCGAACAGCCAGTCGCCGCGCGTGTACTCCGCCGAGCCGATGTAGACGCTGTCGGGCCGCTGCGAGATGGTCACGCTGCCGTCGTAGGTCGGCGGCTCGAGGCCGGCCATGATCAGCGCCTGGACATTCGCGGCGTCGAGCATGAGCTGGAAGTCGATCGACGTGCGGAGGTAGGTCACGCCGATCTTCAGGCCGTCGACCGGCGGATGCCAGAACAGCTGCGCGCCGGTGACGTACTTCGCGTCCGACGAGTCGAGCGTGGCGCCCGAGACCTCGAGCGCGTTGGCCGGGATGTCGAGCGTGCCCAGCCACGCCTGGTAGTCGAGCTCGCCGGCGCAGCCGAGCGGGCGATGGCCGTAGAGCGCGAAGCCGGTCTGCGCGAGCAAGGCGCTGCGATCGGCGAGCGGATACACCGCCTGCGGCAGCAGGATCTCGAGGCGCGACGCGTCGATGTCGGCGTACTCGTTGTACAGGCCGTATGGCATCTTGATGATGCCCGCGCGCAGCCCGAGCCAGTCGCGGAAGCGATAGTCGAGGTACGCCCAGTCCAGCCGCGGCGGCAGGTCCTGATAGACGCCGACGTCGCGGCCGTAGAGCTGGAAGCCGACGTGCAGCTTGTCGGTCACGTCGCTCTGGAAGTTGATCGCGGCCTCGAAGAACTCGAGCGTGCCGCGCGACGACGCACCGATGTAGTCGTTGTCGGTCGAGACGAACCCGCCCTCGCTCGCGAAGCCGTGGATCTGGACCGGCGGCAGCGCGGCGCCGCCGTCGTCCGGATCGGCCGACGCGATCGGCGATAGCACGAGCACTACCGCCAGCGCGCGGCCAAGCGTCCCCACCGGTCCATGCTAGCGCCGGCCGCCGCTCGGCGCGACCGCCCTCACTGCAACCGATCGTTGCGGCTCGCGATCGGCGCGACATCAGAGGACGACGCCGCGATCGGTGCGCACGAGCTGGTCGCGCAGGCACGCGCCGGCCTGCTTGTCGTCGCGCAGCGCGACGAACACCGGCTGGAACAGCTGATGATCGTCGGTCGCGTACAGGTACCTGACCTCGGCGACCGGCCGCTCGCCGCGCGCGAGCCGCGCGTCGAGCTCCTGGCGGCTCGCGCTGGTCGTGCCGGCGAACACGCGCCCGACCTCGAACAGCGCGTGACCGTCCCACACCGCCATCTGGTAGGCGTTACCCGCGTTCTCGACGATGATCACGTCGGCGCTCTTGACGAACTTGTACTTGCGCTGGGTCGCCGCACGGCCGCTGGTGTACGGCGCGTCGCGCTGCTTGAACACGATGCCCTCGGCGCGCGCCGCACGCAGCTTGTCGTGAAGGCCGCGCTTGGCGGCGCGCCCGGTCGCGACCGGCAGCACGCGCGCGTCGCCGGTCAGCGCGGGCTCGAGCTCGTTGTCGAGCAGCTGCCAGCGCTCGAGGTAGCCCTGCGCGGTGACGTCCTCGCCGGCGAGCTCGAGCACGTCGAACAGCCAGTAGCTGTCGCCGAGGATCTCGCCGTCGACCAGCGTGCCGCGCGGCAGGTAGGCGAGCCCGGCGAGCGCGCGCGGGCTGGCGAGCTTGGTGACCTTGCCGTCGCGGTTGGTCGCGACCAGCTCGTCGCCGACCGCGACCAGGACGCGCACGCCATCGAGCTTCTGCTGCGCGACCATCGCCTCGTCGGCGAGCATGCGCGCGAGCGCGGCGTCGTCGTCGATCGCGGCGAGCAGCTGCGCGGCCCGGCCGACCGTCGTACGCCCGGTCGTGACCTTGCTGCCCGAGCCCTGGCCCTGCGGCGGCGCGTGGGCGGCCGGCTGATGGCCCGCGGTGCGCTCCTCGTAGCCCTTGCTGCGCTTGTCGCGGACCAGGCGCTCGAACATGCGGTCGGCCTCGGCGCGCGTGACGTTGACCGCCTTGGCGCCGGTGTTGAGCCGCGCGCCGCGCCGCCCCCATTCGACGGTGACGGTGAACGCGCCGCCGCGCTCGACGATCGCCGCGTTGTACACCTTGTCCGACGTGCCTTCCTGGAAGAACAGCTCGATCGACCGGACCGTCGCCATGGCGCTCGTCCATCGTGCCATGCCCGGACGAGGATCGGGCGTTCGGCTCGAGGATGTCGCCGGCCCGTCGATCTCGCGGCGCGCGGCGCGTCACGATCCCGATCGCGCGGCGCGGCTTACCGCGTCGAGGTAGACGTAGGTCGACGTGCCGCAGCCGATCGCGAACACGATCGCGAGCGCGACCGCGACCCGGAGTCGTGGCGGCATGACGAGCGTACGCGCCGGCGCGCCGATCGGATCGATCGCGTGATAGATCGTCGGCATGACCGATCTGCCGCTGCACCTCGAGCCCGCCACGTCCGCGCTGCTGGTGATGGACTTCCAGGCCAGCATCGTCGACATGGTCGCCGACAACGCCGCGCTGGTCGAGCGCACCGCGCGGCTGGTCGCCGCGGCGCGCGCGCGGGGCCTCCGCACGATCTACGTCGTGGTCGGGTTCCGCCCCGGCTATCCGGAGGTCAGCGCGCGCAACGCGTCGTTCTCGCAGATCACGCAGACCGGGCGGTTCGCGCCGAGCGATCCGGGCGCCCAGGTCCACCCGGCGATCGCGCCGCACGCCGACGACGTCGTGGTCACCAAGCACCGGGTGAGCGCGTTCGCGGGCACCGACCTCGACATCGTGCTGCGCGCGAACCGGATCGAGACGCTGGTGCTCGCCGGCATCGCGACCAGCGGCGTCGTGCTGTCGACCGTGCGCCACGCGGCCGACGCCGACTACCGGCTCGTCGTGGTCGAGGACTGCTGCGCCGATCGCGACCCCGAGGTCCACGCGACGCTCGTGCACAAGGTGTTCGCGCGCCAGGCGACCGTGACCAGCTCGGCCGCCGTGATCACCGCGCTCGGCGCGACCGCTCCGGCGGCTCGCTAGCATCGGACGTGATATGCCTACGGCGTGCTGGCCGCGCTGCAGGACGTGCTGGTCGCCGTCGCGACCGATCGCGCGGCGCGCCGGCGATTCGCGCGCGACCGCGAGGCCGTGCTCGCCGGCTACGAGCTCGGCGAGCGCGAGCTGGCGGCGTTGCGCGCGCTCCCGCTCGCGGCGATCGAGCGCTACGCGGCCTCGCTCGAGCTCAAGCGCTGGGGCGAGCTCGCGCGGGTCGTGCCGCGCACGCTGCGGATCGCGCCGAGCCTGCCCGCGATCTACCGGCGCTGGCTCGGCGAGCATCCGGCGCCGGCCGAGGACGGCGTGCTGTCGCCCGGCGCGCGCGAGGGCCTGCGCGCGCTCGGCGAGCTGCGCGCGGCGCTCGCCGACGACCGCCACGCCGACTACGCCGCCGACCTCGTGACCTACGAGGTGCTCGGCGCCGCGACCCGCGAGGACGGCGTCGCGCGCGGCTTCACCGCGCGGTTCGCGGTCCACGACCTCGCGCGATCGATCGACCGCGGCCTGGTGCCGATCGATCCGGAGCCGGCGCCGCACGACTATCGCTTCGCGCGCGCGCGCGTCGCATGGAGGGCGGGGTGAGCTTCGTCGGCGCGGGCATCGGCTACCGCCGTACGCATCGCGACGCGCTGCTCGCCGACGCGGGCGAGCGCCCGGCGCTGCTCGAGATCATCCCCGGTCACTTCTTCGGCGAGCCCGAAGCGCTCGCGCCGCTGGCCGCGCGTTATCCGCTGGTGTTCCACGAGGTCGGGCTATCGCTCGGCACCGCCGACGCCGGCTCGGCGGCATCGCGCGCGCTGGTCGCGCGGATCCGCGCGCTGATCGACCTCGCGCGCCCCGCGCTGGTGACCGATCACGTCGCGATCACGCGCTCGCCCGGCGGCGTCGACCTCGGCCACCTGTGCCCGCTGTGGTACACGCGCGAGGCGCTCGCGCTGGTCGGCGATCGCGTGCGCGCGCTGCAAGACCGGTTCGGCGTGCCGGTCGCGCTCGAGAACATCGCGGCGCCGTTCGCGCTCGGCGAGGCCGAGCTGACCGAGGCCGCGTTCTTCGGCGAGCTGTGCGCCGCCACCGGCTGCGGCATGCTGCTCGATCTATCGAACCTGATCGCGAACGCGCGCAACTTCGGGTTCGACGCCGCCGCCCGCCTCGCCGACTACCCGCTCGAGGCGGTCGTCCAGGTCCACCTCGCCGGCGGCAGCGACGACCGCGGCTTCTGGGTCGACAGTCACGACGCGCCGGTCGGCGACGACGCGTTCGCGCTGCTCGCGCAGCTCCGCGGCCGCGCGCGCTCCCTGGTCGCGATCGTCGTCGAGCGCGATGATCGCGTCCCGCCGCTTCCCGAGCTGGTCGCCGAGGCGCGACGCGCCGAAGCCCTGTGGAGACCGCCATGGATCTAGACGCCACCGCCAACGATCTGCGCGAGGCCCGGCTGGTCGACCGCGGCCGGCTCAAGCCCGGAGGCCGCAAGGAGGTCGAGGACGAGATCGCCACGCTCGAGCACGACCGCGGGCTGCGCGCCCACGTGCTCGTGCTGCTGCGGTCCGACAAGCCGGCCGACGCCAAGCCGGTGTGGGACAAGCTCGGGCTCGACGAGAAGTCCGATCTGCTGCTCATTTCGAATGGCAAGGCGTGGGAGGTGCGCGGCTGGGGCCTCGCCAGGGCGCAGATCGACGCCGCGATGGCCGACGCCGCGCCGGCGTACAAGGCCTACCTCGGCAAGGGCCTGGTCGCGTCGCTGGTCGCGCTCGCAGCAAGGGCATCGTCGCCCACTGCGCCGCCGCCGCGCGTGCCCGAGCATCCGGCCGCGCCGGTGACCGCGCCGGTGACCGCGCCGAGCGCCACCACGGAGACCGCGCCGGCGACCACGACCGGCAGCTCGCTGCCGTGGCTTCCGCTCGGCATCGGCGGCGCGGTGGTGGTCGGCGCGATCGGCTTCGCGATCTACCGCCGCAACAAGCGCGCCGGCGAGGCGCGCGGCGAGTTCGACAAGGCGCGCGCCTCGGCCGAGCGGGCCTACACCGACCTCGTGCTCGCGTGCGAGGACATGGGCGGCGACGCCGGCACGCAGCTCCAGCTCAAGGCGTCCGATCTCAAGAAGCAGCTCGACGCGGTGATCGCCGACGCCGACGGCAAGCCCGACCAGATGACCGACCGCGTGGTGCTCGGAAAGATCGCGCAGCTCGAGGCCGAGCTCGCCGCGCTGCGCTCGACGCAACTCCAGAAGGCACGAGGATAGCCATGCTCAAGTCCAAGATCGTCGTCGACCTGCCCAGCGCCGAGACCCACCGCCACAAGGGCCCGATCGAGTGGGTGCGCTCGCTGTTCGGCGCCAAGCTCGACCTGCGCAGCGGCAAGGAGGAGCTGACGGTGAGCGCGCTATCGCTCGCCGAGGGCCTCGAGGGCGCGTTCAAGAAGGCCGGGATCGGCGACGCGATCTCGCTGCTGGTCGACAAGAAGGTGGTCTACGCCGACAACAACAACGTGCCCGACGATCTGCCGCTGGTGTGGCAGGCCGCGCACGAGGCCGGCGTGCTCGACAAGGCGTTCGAGGAGCTCCACCTCGTGCTCGCGCACAAGGAGCAGGGCCTGCACACGATCATCGACGTCGAGATCGAGAACGGCGTCGTGCTCGGCACCGAGGAGATGACGATCGTGCTGTCGTCGCGGCTCGAGGAGCTGCGCATCAAGCAGGGCGAGACCGCGCAGCAGTACGCCGAGCGGGTCAAGGGCTTCGCGACCGACGGCCCGGGCATCGAGCCGTTCAAGTACGTGCTCGACGCGCTCACCGAGCAGCTCGCCGACGCGCTGCGCGAGACCCTGGTCGGCGCGAAGGTGCGCAGCGAGGCCGCCGCGGTCGAGCTGATCCGGCCCGACGCGCGCCAGATCGCGAAGTTCCGCAACCTCGGGTTCGGCGGCGAGGTCAGCCCGCCGGCCTATCGCGCGGTCCCGACCCAGCGCCGCTACGGCGCGTACGCCGATCCGTTCTACTACTACTATTACGATCCGTACTACGACTACATGAACTGGGTGCTGCTCGACTCGATGATGACCTCGTCGTGGCACCCGGGCTACATCAGCGTCTACGACCCGGCCGGCCAGTTCCTCGCGACCGGCGACACCGTCACACCGCACCTCGGCGACAGCTGGGCCGGCGGCGGGCTCGGTTTCACCGAGGGCGGAGACCTGGTCGTGCCGGACTCGATTCCCGACGCGCCGACCACCAGCGATCCGTGGAGCGGCGGCGGCTTCGGCGACAGCTCGAGCGACGCGTGGGGCGGCTCGAGCGACGCGAGCTCGAGCGCGAGCGATTCGGGCTCGTCGTGCAGCTCCAGCGGCTCGTCGTGCAGCTCCAGCGGCTCGTCGTGCAGCTCCAGCAGCTCGTGCAGCTCCGGCAGCTCGTGCAGCTCCGGCAGCTCGTGCGGCAGCTCGTGTAGCAGCTAGCCATGGACTACGAGCTCTATTACTGGCCGATCCAGGGCCGCGGCGAGGTCGCGCGGCTCGTGCTCGAGGATACCGCCACGCCGTACGTCGACGTGTGCCGCCGCAAGGGCGGCATCCAGCGCATGCAGCGCCTGCTCGCGCGCGGCGCGCCCGGCCTGCGGCCGGTCGCGCCGCCGCTGCTGCGCGCGGGCACGCTGTGGATGGCGCAGAGCGCGCTGATCGCGAGCTTCCTCGGCGAGCGGCTCGGCCGCGCCCCGGCCGGCGAGCAGGCGCGGCTCGCGGCGCGCACGATCATGCTGACGATCGCGGACCTGATCGACGAGGTCCACGACACCCACCACCCGATCGCGGTCGACAAGTACTACGAGCAGCAGAAGCCACAGGCCCGGCTGCGCGCGGCGTCGTTTCGCAGCCACCGCCTGCCCAAGTTCCTGCGCTATCTCGAGCACAACCTCGAGCGCACCAGGACCGGCGTGCTGGTCGGACGCACGCCGAGCTACGTCGATCTCGCCGCGTTCCAGATCGCCGAGGGCCTGGCCTACGCGTTCCCGCGCACGTTCGGCCGGCTGCGCCGCAAGACGCCGCGCCTGCTCGCGCTGCGCGATCGGATCGCCGCGCGCCCGCGGATCGCGGCCTACCTCGCATCGGATCGCCGGCTGCCGTTCGACGAGACCGGGATCTTCCGCCACTATCGCGAGCTCGACTGAGCCGACGTCGGGCCGGCGTCACGACGACCGGCCGCACGACGCGGGCCTCGCGGTGGACGCTGCGAGTCAGCCGGCGACCAGGCGATACGCGCCCGGCGCCAGGCCGAGCGCGCGATGGAACGCGTGGCTCATCCGCGTCGCGTCGCCGAACCCGCAGCGCGCGGCGATGGTCTTGACCGGCAGCTCGGTGGTCGCGAGCAGCGCGCGCGCCTCCTCGATCCGCACGTTCTCGATCAGCCGGCGCGGCGTGATCCGCAGGTGCTCGAGGCAGCGGCGGTGGAACGTGCGCACCGACATCGCGCAGTGGCGCGCCAGGCGCTCGACGTCGATCGGTTCGCGCACGTGCTCGCGCAGCCAGCCGATCGCGCGGCCGAGCGGGGCGCCGCGATCCTGCTGCGCGACCAGCGCGTCGCTCCACTGCGACTGGAAGCCCGGCCGGCGCGCGTGCAGCACGAGCCGCGCCGCGACCGCGTCGGCGACCGCGCGGCCGAGGTCGTCCTCGACCATCGCGAGTGCCATGTCGATCCCGGTGGTGACGCCGGCCGACGTCCACACCGTGCCGTCGCGCACGTAGATCGACTCGGGGTCGACGCGGACCGCCGGGCGATACGCGGCGAGCTGCCGGCACGCCGACCAGTGGGTCGCGGCGCGCTTGCCATCGAGCACGCCGGCGGCCGCGAGCACGAACGCGCCCGAGCACACCGAGCCGATCCGGCGCGCACGCCGCGCCGCGCGCGCGACGAACCGCACCAGCGCGCGATCGCCGACCGCAGCGCGCACGCCGCCCTCCTCGCCGCCCGCGACCAGCACGGTGTCGCTGCGGCGGACCGCGAGCCCGGCGAGCCCGCGCACGCCGAGCGCGAGCCCCGAGCTGGTCGCGACCGCACCGGCGCGGCTCGCGGCGACCACGACGTCGTACCCCCGCGCGCCGGTGATCCGCGCGACCCCGCCGAACACCTCGGCGGGACCGACCACGTCGAGCCCCTGCGCGCCGTCGAACGTCAGGATCACCACGCGCGACATCTGGCAGAAAATAGCGCGTCTTTGACAATCGTGCCAGCGCGATTCCGGCTAGCCTTCCGGCATGACGCTGCACTTCGGCATGCTGCTCTATCCCGGGCTGACCCAGCTCGACCTCACCGGACCGTACGAGATCATGTCGCGCATCCCCGACACCAGGGTCCACCTGGTCGCGCGCGAGCGCGCGCCGGTCGCGTCGGACCTCGGGCTCGCGATCGTTCCGAACGCGACCTACGCCGACGCGCCTCCGCTCGATCTGATCTTCGCGCCCGGCGGCTCGGGCCAGATCGCCGCGATGGAGGACGGCGCGACGATCGACTTCATCCGTGCGGCCGGCGAGCGCGCGCGCTGGGTGACCTCGGTGTGCACCGGCGCGCTGCTGCTCGGCGCGGCCGGCCTGCTGCGCGGCTACCGCGCGGCCACCCACTGGGCGTTCATGGAGCTGCTGCCGCTGTTCGGCGCCGAGCCGGTGCACGAGCGCGTGGTCACCGATCGCAACCGGATCACCGCGGGCGGCGTGACCGCCGGGATCGACTTCGGGCTCGTGCTCGCCGCCGCGATCGCGGGCCGCGAGGTCGCCGAGTCGATCCAGCTCGGCCTCGAGTACGACCCGGCGCCGCCGTTCACCGCCGGCCACCCGCGGGTCGCGCGCCGCGAGCTGGTCGACCGGCTGCGCGACGGCTTCCGCGAGCGCTACGAGCAGCGCCGCGCCCAGCTCGCCGCGCGTTCGCGCCAGGGTTAGCTCGCCGGGCAGCCGGTCGTGTTCGGCGCGTTGCACCACGCGGTCGCGATGCTGCCGTCGGGCGTGCGCGTGATCGTGCATGGCGCGTCGGCGGCGCAGGTCTCGACCTCGATCAGCCCGCCGGTCGTGCAGGTCATCGCGAGATCGCCGTCGCACCACGCGGCCGGGCCGGCAGCGCAGCGCGGATCCGGCGCGGTGCCGGTCGAGCAGAACGCTTCGCCGGGCGCGGGCGCGACGCACGCGGTCTGGCAGGGCGTGTCGGAGATCAGCGCGCCGTCCTGACAGGCCAGCAGCTCGCCGCCGTCGCAGGTCGAACCGGTGCCGGCGATCTCGGCGCACCGCGCATCGCTCGCGACCTCGGCGCAGAACGCCTCGCCAGGCATCGGCTCGACGCACGCGCCCGGGCAGGCGGTCTGGTAGCTGCCGTAGCCCGCCTCGCACAGCAGCGAGGTCGTCGCGTCGACGCACACGTCGCCGTCGCGCCCGGCGCAGCGCGAATCCTGCGCCGAGCCGCTCGCGCTGCACACCGCGACGCGATCGCCGTCGAGCTCGAGGTCGAGGCACGCGTTCGAGCCACAGCAGCTGTCGATCTCGCGAAACGCGAGCCCGCCGCCGACGTCGTCCCCCGCGCAGCTGTAGATCAGCCCGCGCGGGCCGCAGCGCGACTCGCCGACGTGACACTCGCTGCAGCCGCCCGCCACGAGCGCGACGATCGCGATCCAGCGTTCCATCGGGCGAGCCTACAGCGCGACCGTCGCGGGCCAGGTGCAACCGCCGCGATCTGCCGCGCCGTGCCGGTTACAATACGTCGCAGGTCGCGTCCCTGCGATCGCGAGCGCTTGAATAGCCGATCACCCGGCGTCGTCACACAGCCGGTGCAGCAGCTCGAGCATCGCAGGATCTTCGCGCGCTTCGCGCAGCAGCGCGTCGACCAGCACGCCCTGGGGCAGGGCCGCGAGCCGGCTGCGCAGCGCCGCGTGCTCGCGCTCCGGGGTGTCGCGCGCGAGGTGGGCGAGCGCGATCGCGATCGCGTGCTTGCAGAACTGGCGATCCTGCCCGATCGGGCACGTGCATTCGAACGCGATGCCGTCGTCGCGCACCCAGATCCGCACGGCGTACTCGCGGCGCTGCGGCTCGCTCGGCCGGACCAGCCCGCGCAGCTCGCCCCGCGTCGCCACCACGTTGCCCACCCGGCCCTCGGTGAAGCAGCGCTCGCCGCGCTCGAACGTGCGATTACCCACCATGACCGCGAGCGTGCTGCGATGAAGGATGGTCGCGATCCCGCCGGTCACCATGCCGGCATCATCTTCGATCCCGTGGCCGCGACAAGTTCTGGGCGTGATCTCTCTGGACCTGAGCGCCACTCGCGGCATATACGTCCTCCAAACTCCACCGAGGATTCACTATGCGTTCGAACCATCTGATCGTGATCGCGACATCCGTGTTGCTCGCGCTGTCGGCGCGCGTCGCGCTGGCGGACGACGCCGGCATCCTGAAGGCCGAGAACGAGATCAAGAAGGCGCTGTCCGACGAGGCGCGCGCGCACAAGGCGTTCGGCGCGGCGAGCCACGCCGCGGCCAAGGCCCACAGGGACTGGGCGGCCGCGAACAACGCGATCCAGAAGGCGTACGCGAACCGCGCCGCCGCCAAGAAGGACGCCAAGCAGGCGGCGGCCGACCAGGCGACCGCCGACGCGCTCGCCGAGCAAGCCAAGGACGACAACGCCCGCGCCGCGGCCGACGAGAAGTTCGCGTCGAGCGAGGCGGCGGCCGCGGCCGAGCAGAAGTCGTTCGCCGATGCCGACGCCGCGGCCGCCAGGGCGCGCGCCGGGGCCAAGGCGCACGCCGATTCCAAGGCGCTCAACGACCTCGCGGCGGCGGTGCGCGATCAGGCGGCCGCGTCGGCCAACGCGGCCAAGGCGAGCAACGACATCCAGGCCGCTTCCGCCGAGAAGTCGAAGGCGTCGGACGCGATCGCCAAGGCCGAGGCCGACCTCAACGGCGCGGTCGGCGGCATGGCCGCGGCGCAGGCCGAGGTCGAGCGCGCGGAGAACGACATGGTGAAGGCGAACAACGACTCGCACGCCGCGCTCGCCGAGCGCGCCAAGGCACGGCGCGACTACGCGGCCGCGTCCAGGCGCGTCGCCGACGCGTACGCCGCGGTCGCCGCGGGCGAGCACGACGCCAAGGTCGCCGCCGCCGACAAGCGCGCGGCCGACGAGGCCGCCAAGGTCGCCACCGCCGACAACGCGCGCGCCGACGCGGCCGAAGCTGCCGCCGGCGCCGCGGAGGCCCAGGCCGCGCACTTCGCGAAGGTCGCGGAGAACGCCAAGGCCTCGGCCGCCGCGACCGCCGCCGCCGCCGCGACGCACACCAACGCGGCCAACAAGGACTTCGCGCGGGCGTACAGGATGCGCGCCGACGCGGCGCACGAGATCGAGCGCGCGAACCGCGACGAGGCGAAGGCGCAGGCCGATCTCGCGGCCGCTCGCCAGGCGCGCGCCAAGGCGCTCGAGGACCTCAAGAACGCGAGCGTCTGAGCGCGCTCACCAGGCGAGCACGAGCCGGCGCCGCGCGGCCTGACTCGCAGCGGCACGACCGCGACCTGCCCTTAGCCGCCGAGCCGAGCGAGCAGGAACGCCCACACGTCGGCGCGCGTGGCCGCGCCCTGATCGCGCGTCGCGCCGATCCCGCCGTGACCGGCGTCATCGTCGACCCGGATCAGGATCGGGCGGTGGCTGGTGGTCGCGGCCTGGAGCCGCGCCGCCATCTTGCCGGTCATCCACGGTGCGACGCGGTGGTCGTTGAGGCCGACCGTGAAGATCACCGCCGGGTAGGCGGTGCCGTCGGCGACGGTGCGATACGGATCCATCGCGAGCAAGCCGCGATAGCCGGCCTCGCTGGCCGGATCGCCCAGCTCGAGCTTCTGGTTCGCGCCGTTCTCGGCGGCGAGCAGCCGCACCGGATCGAGGAAGCCGGATGCGATGTGCGCCGCGGCGAACAGGTCCGGGCGCTGGGTGATCGCGCGTCCGATCAGGATCCCGCCCATGCTGCCGCCCTCGGCCGCGAGCTTGCCCTTGCCGGCATAGCCGTGCGCGATCAGGTACTCGCCGCACGCGATGAAGTCGCGCACGCCGTTGAGCTTGCGCTCGCGCGAGCCGTCGTCCTGCCAGGCGCGGCCGAGCTCGCCGCCGCCGCGCACGTGCGCGATCGCCCACACCCCGCCGCGCTCGAGCCACGCCAGCCGCGACGCGCTGTAGCCCGGCGACTGCGAAGCGCCGTAGGCGCCATAGCCGGTCACCATCGCGACGTGCGAGCCGTCGAGCGCGAGGTCCTTGCGGCGCAGGATCGACAGCGGCACCTGCGTGCCGTCGCTGCTGGTCGCGGTGACCTCGTCCACCGCGATCTCCGGACCGGTCGCCGTCGTCGTCGACGCGAGCCCGGCGGGCGCGACCTTGCCGGTCGCTGGATCGAACGCGAAGTAGGTGCCGGGCGCGAGCCAGCCCTCGAGCTGGAACACCAGGCCGTCGCGCAGCGGATCGGTCGCCAGATCCGGCGCCCAGCCGGCAAGCGGCAGCGCGAGCGGGCTCGGCGCGCCACCGCCGTAGCCCAGGCGCAGCAGCTCGGCGTGCCCCTGGTCGCGGCGCAGCACGTAGATCGCGTCGCGCGCGACGTAGAGGCCCTCGATCGTGCGCCGCGGATCCTCGGCGAGCTCGACCCGCGCGTGCGCGAGCACCGGATCGACGAGCGGCATCGACACGATCCGTCGGTTCGGCGCGTCCTTGAAGGTGAGCGCGTACAACCGGTCGCCGTGCACCACGATCAGCTGCACGCCATCGGCGTAGCCGCAGATCTCGCGCCACGGCGTCTTGCCCGCGCCGCTCCTGTCGAGCGCGGCGAGCGGCGCGATCGCGATCCGCTGCTCGCTGTGCGCGCCGCCGACGTACGACATCACCGTCGTCGTGCCGGGCAGGATCCACAGCCCGGGCCACTCCTCGGGCGCCAGCGCGAGCGTCGCACCGGGCTCGCGGCCGAGGATCGTGACGTCGCGGGTGGCCGGCTCGCCGAGCACGTGCAGGCGCGCGACCTGGTTCGCCATCGGATCGGCGCCGCCACCCGCGAGCTGGGTGTAGAAGAAGCTCTTGCCGTCGGGCAGCCACGACCCGGCGCCCTCGCCCCACACGCGCTCGATCTGATCGGGCAGGTCCTTGCCGGTCGCGACGTCCATCACGTGCAGCACGCCGACCTCGCCGCCGCCGGCCGCGAGCACGTACGACACCAGCGCGCCGTCGGGCGACACCGAGTACGCGTTCAGCGCGACGTGCCCGCCGCTCGCGGGCAGCCTGGCCGGATCGACCAGCACGCGATCGCCGGCGGGCTCGCGCACCGCGAGCTGGGCGAGCTGCTGGCCGGCCGGCAGCACCTTGTGGAACATGCGGCCACCGGCGAGCTGGACGTCGAACACCGCGGTCACGCCGAGCGTCAGCTCGCGGATCCGCGCGTACAGCGCGTCGCGCCCGGGCAGGTGCGCGAGCTCGTGCGCGGCGTACGCGCCCTGCGCGCGCAGCCACGCGGTGAGCTCGGCGTTGTCGGTGCCCTCCATCCAGCGATACGGATCCGGGCTCGCCGTGCCGAACGCGCGATCGACCGCGTCGACCGTGCGCGCGGGCGGCGGGCCTCCGGCCGCGGCGTCGCGCGGGGCCGGCTCGGGCGCGGGCGGCCCGGACGACTTGCACGCGGCGATCGCGAGCGCCGCGAGGATCGTGCGCACCATGCGCGCAGCATACGCGCTATCGTCGCGGCGATGGCGGTCACCCGCGCGCCCGGCGTCGTCTACACGCCGCGCGAGGTGTGCGAGCCGATGGTGCGCCGCGCGCTCGCGCCGCTCGTCGCCGGCAAGACCGCGGCGGAGCTGCTCGCGCTGCGCGTCTGTGATCCGGCGATCGGCGAGGGCGCGTTCCTCGTCGAGATCGTGCGAGTGATCGCCGAGGCGCTGGGCGGGCGCGACGCGCGCCGCCGGGTCGCCGAGCGCTGCATCGCGGGCGCCGACATCGATCCGCGCGCGGTCGCGGCGGCGCGCCGCGCGCTCGAGCAGCTCGCCGACGCCCCGCTGCCCGCGCTCGCCGAGCGGCTGCGCGTCGGCGACGCGCTCGCGCTCGACTGGCCGGTGGTCGACGCGGTGGTCGGCAACCCGCCGTACATCCGGCAGGAGCGGCTCGCGGCCTGCAAGCAGGCGCTGCGCCGGTTCGCCAGCTACGACGGCGTGGCCGACCTCTACGTCTACTTCGTGGAGCTCGCGCACCGCATGCTGCGCCCCGGCGGCCGCTACTGCCTGATCGTGCCGAACAAGTGGCTGACCGCCGCGTACGGCGGGCCGCTGCGCCGGTTCCTCGCGCGCGAGCGCTCGCTCGAAGGCGTGGTCGACTTCGCGCGCGCGCTGCCGCTGTTCGGCGACGCCGACGCGTTCCCGTGCATCGTGTGGGGCACCGCCGGCGGCAGCGCCGCGCCGATCGCCGCGCATCGCGTCGCCGAGCCGATCGCGGTCGCCGCCGCGCTCGACCGGCCGGGCGCACCGCACGCGCGCGACGCCTGGCGCGACGGCCCGTGGCACGTCGACGCGCCGGGTGACGCGGGGCTGCTCGCCCGGCTCGCCCGCGAGTTCGCGCCGCTCGGCGAGGTCGTGACCGCGCCGCCGTCGCGCGGCGTGGTGACCGGCTGCAACCGCGCGTTCGTGATCGACGGCGCGACCCGCGCGCGCCTGGTCGACGCCGAGCCCGCCGCCGCCGCGCTGATCCGGCCGTTCGTCAAGGGCCGCGACCTCCGGCGCTGGCGACCGGCGCAGAGCGATCGCTTCATCTTGCTCGTCGACCGCGGCACGTCGCTGGCCGGGCTGCCCCGCGTGCGCGCGCACCTCGCGCGGTTTCGCGCCGCGCTCGAGCCGCGCCCGCGCGACCACGCCGGCGCGTGGCCCGGCCGCAAGCCCGGCGCGTATCGCTGGTACGAGCTCCAGGATCCGGTCGTGCCGCTCGCCGTGGCGCGCGCGCCGCGCCTGCTCTATCAGGACATCCAGACCGCGCCGGCGTGCGCGCTCGATCCCGGCGAGCTCGTGCCCGACACGACGGTGTGGATCCTGCCGACCGGCGATCCGTTCGTGCTCGCCGTGCTCAACTCGCCGCTGTATCTGTGGTACGCGCGACGGCGGTTTCCGCCCGCGCTGAACGGCGCCGTCCGCCCCAAGCTGGCGTACCTGCGCGCGCTGCCGCTCGCCGAGCCGGCCGTCGATCTGCACGCGCAGATCGCGGTGCGGGTCGCGGCCCAGCTCGACGCACCGGATCCGGCGCGCGACCGCGAGCTCGCGGCGCTGGTCGGCGACGCCTACCGGCTGTCGCGGCGCGAGCGCGCGCTGATCGATCAGGACGTCGGCAGCGCGATCACGAAGCGCTCGCCCCGACCGCCGCAGCGCAGGGTGCCGCGCTCGCGCTCGATCAGGTAGGCCGCGATCGCGACCGATTCGCCGGCCGACTCCTTGGCCCGGGTCTCGGGCGTGCCGACCAGCGTGACGATCAGCGGATCGCCCGGTGCCACCGCGATGTCGACGGTCCGGCCGCCGCGGCTCGGCCCGGCCGCGACGTCGAGCAGCAGCGCCAGCGCGTGGGTCGCGCCCGGCACCGACAGCCGAAGCGCGGTCTCCGGCAGCTCGCCGCGCACGGCGACCCCGACCCCGCGGGCGGCGCGCTGCACGACCTCGTGGAGCGTGGTCGGCACCGGCGCGTGCGGCTTGGCGAGCGCGCGGTTGGCGCTCAGCACCGCGAGCAGGTCGCGCAGCGCGCTGCGCGCGGTCTCGACCGGAAGCTCGATCCCTTCGTGATCCACCACGAGCTCGCCGAGCTCCTCGAGCGCCATCATCAGGCTCTGCAGCTTCGACGCCGTGTCGTGGTGGAAGCCCGGCACGCGCGAGCCGATCATCGCGAGCTCGAGCAGGCGCGCGGGCGAGATCTCCGCGTGCCGGGTGCACGGCTCGCCGGACTCGTCGAGGTGCGCCATCACGTCTCCAGGTTTCGGTCGAGCTCCAGGCCCAGCGCCCGGGCCTCGCTCCACGGATCCGCGGTCACCACCACCTCGTCGCCGTCGCGCGGGACCTCCGAGATCCCCGGGTACTCGGCCTCGAGTGCGGCGCGCAGCGCTTCCCGGCGCTCCCGGCGCTGGCGATCGCCCGACAGCGCGAGCAGCTCCTGATGGCGCTGCGCCGCCTCGAGCACCGCCTGGCGCAGCGCCTTGTCCTCGAACGGCTTGTTGATGAAGCGAAACACCTCGCCCTGGTTGATCCCGTCGATCGCGGTCTCGAGCGTGCGCTTGCCGGTCAACAAGATCCGCACGGTCTCGGGCCGGATCTTCTTGGCGTGGCCCGCGAGCTGCGCGCCGGTCATCTCCGGCATCTCGTAGTCCGACACCAGCACCGCGACCTGCTCGCTCGCGACCCAGCCGAGCACCTCGTGCGGGTTGTGGGACGGCCGGACCTCGAACGACGGCTCGCGGCGCAGGCAGCGCGCCACGGTCGAGAGCATCGCCTCGTCGTCGTCGACACACACGATCAGGAACTTGCCGGGCATCAGCTGCTGAGCCATTTCCGCCAGCCCCGGCGATCGGTGACGCGCTCGATCTCGTCGAGGGCAGCCAGCATCGCGCGCATCCCGGGGAAGCGCGCCTGCGGCGACTTCTGCAGGCAGGTCGTGATCAGATCGCCGAGCTTGGGCGGCAGCGGCCCGAACGAGCTGGTCACGACCGGGATCGGCGCGTGGACGTGCATCAGGCACAGCTCGCGCAGGTTGTCGTGCTGGAACGGCGGCGCGCCGGCGAGCAGCTCGAACAGCACCGCGCCGAGGCCATATTGATCGGAGCGGTCGGTCGCGGGCAGGCCGCGCAGCTGCTCCGGCGAGATGTACGCCGGCGTGCCGAGCACGAACTCGGGATCGTCCTCGGCGAACGACTCGCCCGCGATCGCCGCGAGCCCGAAGTCGACCAGCTTCACGGTCACCGGATCGCCCGCCACCACGAGCGCGTTCGACGGCGTGACGTCGCCGTGGATCACGCCGTGATCGTGCACCGCGGCCAGCGCGGCCGCGATCTGGCGCGCGACCGCGACCACGACGTGCGGCTCGAGCGGGCCGCGGCCGAGCTTCTCGGCCAGGCTCTCGCCCTCGAGCAGCTCCATCACGAAGTACGGTCGGCCATCGGCGAGGTGGCCGAAGTCGAACACGTCGACGATGTTGGGGTGGCGGACGCGCGCCGCGGCCCGGGCTTCGCGCAGGAAGCGCTGCGACGCGCTCGGATCGCGATCGAACACCTTCGAGCGCAGCACCTTGAGCGCGTAGGTCCGGCCGAGCGCGACGTGCTCGACGCGGAACACCGCGCCCATCCCGCCCTCGCCGAGCGGCTCGAGGATGCGGTAGTTGCCGATCACGCCGCCGACCAGGCCGACCGAGGGCATCGCGCTGCGCGGCCGCGCCTTGGCGACCACCATCAGATCGGCGCGCAGCCCGTCGCCCGGGCGCACCGTGATCACGATCTCCGCCTTGCGGTCGCCCGAGCGCACCGGCACGACCGCGCTCGACGCGTGCGGCGCGGACAGATCCAGCCCGGCGAGGAACGCCAGCCGCGCGATCGTCGCCGAGCCGGTCATCGCCTCGAGGTCGAGCCGGGCGAGCACCTTCTGATCGCGCTCGAACGTGATCGCGTACGCGTCGTCGTCGTCGGCCAGCGGCTCGATGAACACCGCGTCGCACGACGCTCGCACGGCCGTCGCGAGCGTGAGGTCGGCCAGGCGCCGTGGATCGGCGCTGCTCGCCTCGTTCCCCTCCGCTGTTGGCGGCATACGGCGCGAATGATAGTAACACAGCCATGGCGGGCGAGATCGGCGCGACCTCGGAGGCAGCGGTACTACCCAGCGCGGTTCGCTGCCTCGTGGTCGACGACGACGTCGCGATCTGCCGGCAGATCGCGAGCGGGCTCGCGGCGGCGGGCTTTCAGGTCGTCGCGGCCAACGACGTGCCGGGCGCGATCGATCAGGCGCGGGTGACGCCACCGGATGTTGCGGTGGTCGATCTCGGCATGCCGGCGGGCGGCGGGCTCGAGGTGATCCGCCAGCTCAAGCAGGCGCAGGGCCCGTCGGTGCATCTGATCATCCTCACGGGCCACGACGACGAGCGCAGCCGCGCCGAGGCGTTCGAGGCGGGCACCGACGACTACGTGCTCAAGCCGACCACGATCGCCGAGATCAAGCGGAGGATCTCCGCGGCGTTGCGCAAGCAGCGCGCGTTCGTCCAGATCCGGCTCGAGAAGGAGGCCGCCGAGCGCCGCCTGGTCTACGGCCACGAGGCGAGCGCGCTGCTCGCGCACGACCTCAACAACGGCCTGTCGGTCGCGCTGTCCAACCTGTCCTACCTGCTCGACGTCAACCAGGGCGACGACGATCAGACCGAGGCGCTCACCGCGACCGTGCGATCCGTGCGCAGGATGTCGGGCCTGGTCGCGAACTTCGTCGACATCGCGCGGTTCGAGGACGCGGCGGTCAAGCCGATGGTGTCCAAGGTCAAGGTGCGCCAGGTGCTCCAGGGCGTGCTCGACGTCAACGCGCCGTCGGTGACGCGCGGCGTGCGGTTCGAGCTCGAGTGCGCGCCCGAGCTCGACGCGCGGTTCGACGTCGGGCTCGTCGAGCGCGTGCTGCACAACCTGTTCGGCAACGCGACCCGTTACTGCTCGCAGGGCGGCGCGATCACGCTCGTGGCGCGGCGCTGGCACGACGCCGAGGACGGCAGCGTCGAGATCACGATCGCGAACACCGGCCCGCAGGTTCCGGACAACATCCGGCCGTCGCTGTTTGGCAAGTACGTCCAGGGTAAGGGTGGGAAGCGCGGCATGGGGCTGTACTTCTGTCGGCTCGTGGCGGAAGCCCACGGTGGGAGGATCGACTACGAGGCGACGCCGACCGGCCCCGCGTTCGTGGTGCGGCTCCCGGGCCGCGCGTGAATCGTGATAGCCTGATCGCAGGTGGCCTCGTCGATCTTGATCTGCGATGACGATGCCGACGTGCGATCGGCGATGCGTCGCACGTTGCGCGGCTACGACGTGGTCGAGGCCGCATCCCCGCGCGAGGCGATCGACGTGATGAAGGGCAAGCGGTTCGACGCGATCGTCAGCGACTACTCGATGGACGCCGACAACGACGGCCTCGATCTGTTGCAGCACGCGCGCATGCAGTACCCGCAGATGGTGCGCTTCCTGGTGACGGCGAGCCGCGATCTCGACGTCGCGATGCGCGCGGTCAACGAGGGCTCGGTCGATCGCTACTTCCTGAAGCCGTGGAACGACGAGAAGCTGCGCTCGGCGCTCGACATCCTGCTGCGCTCGCGGCACCACGACGCGGGGTGACGATGGAGGGCGACGGCGAGCGCACACGTCTCGGCCGCGTCATGGTCGCAGACGACGATCCCGCGATCCGCCGGGTGTGCGCGCGCGTGCTCGAGAGCGAGGGCTGGGAGGTCACGCTGGCCGAGGACGGCGGCCACGCGATCCGCGGCATCCAGGCCGCGAGCCTGCCGTTCGACTGCGTGCTGTCCGACGTCAACATGCCGGAGATCGACGGCTTCCAGCTGGTCGCCGCGGTGCGCCGTCACGACGACGACCTGCCGGTGCTGCTGATGACCGGCGATCCGTCGCTCGACGGCGCGGTGCGCGCGATCGAGTCCGGCGCGGTGTCGTACATCTCCAAGCCGTTCACCCACGAGTCGCTCGCCGTCGCGGTCGCGCGCGCCGCGCGCCGCCATGGCGTCGCGCGCATGCGCCGGCGCGCCGAGTCCTACGCGCGCGAGCTCTACGGCGATCGCGACGAGCTCGAGGCGCGGTTCGCGCGCGCGGTCGAGCGTTCGTGGATGGCGTTCCAGCCGATCGTCGACGTCCATCGCCACGCGATCTTCGCGTACGAGGCGCTGCTGCGCACCGACGAGGATTCGCTGCGCCGCACCGACGTGTTGATCGCGACCGCCGAGCGGCTCGGCAAGGTGCCCGAGCTCGGCTGCGCGGTGCGCCGTGCGGTCGCGGCGGCCGCCGGCCAGGCGCCGAGCGACGCGCTGCTGTTCGTCAACGTCCACGGCCTCGAGCTGATCGACGAGGAGCTGTTCGCCGAGGACAATCCGCTCGGTGCGTTCGCGTCGCGCGTCGTGCTCGAGATCACCGAGCGCACCGGGATCGATCCCGCGGCCGGGCCCGCGCGCGTCGCGATGCTGCGCAAGCTCGGCTACCGGATCGCGGTCGACGATCTCGGCGCCGGCTATGCCGCGCTCGGCGCGCTCGCCTCGCTCGAGCCCGAGATCGTCAAGCTCGACATGTCGCTGATCCGCGACCTCGACCGCCAGCCGACCAAGCGCCGGGTGGTCGCGGCGATCGCGACATTATGTCGCGAGCTCGGCAGCCGGGTGGTCGCGGAGGGCGTCGAGACCGAGGCGGAACGGGTGGCGTTGCTCGGCTCGGGAATCGAGCTGTTGCAGGGCTATCTGTTCGCGCGGCCGACCCGCGGGTTCCAGCCGCTCGCGTTGTGACGCCAGCGCTGGACGCGCGCGCGCGCGCGGAGTAACTTGCGCGAGATCCATGGGATCCCAAGCATCTCAGCCGGCCGCCGTGATGATCGCGCTGCGACGCATCGTGCGGTTCCTCAGGCTGGCCGATCGCGAGGCGGAGGCGTCGGCCGGGCTGTCGGCCGCACAGCTCTACGTGCTGCGCTCGCTGGCCGACGCGCCGGCGCAGTCGCTCGGCGAGCTCGCCGAGCGCACGCTGACCGACCAGAGCTCGGTCTCGACCGTGGTCGCCAAGCTCGCGGCGCGCCGGCTGGTCACGCGGATCGCGACCGCCGACGATCGCCGCCGGATCTCGATCCGGCTGACCGCGGCGGGCCAACAGGTCGCCAACGCGACGCGACGTCTGCCGCAGACCCGGATCGCCGATGCGGTGCGCGCGATGCCGCTGCGCCGGCGCGGCGAGCTGGTGCGCTCGCTCGACGGGCTGGTCGCGGCGATCGGCGCCGATCGACTTCCGGCGCGGATGCTGTTCGAGGACGAGCCCAGGCGCTCGTCGCGGAGTCGTGATCATGGGAAGCGATGATTCGCGGCCGCGCGTGATCGCGGCGGCGCGCAACGTGGTCGGCGTCGCTCGCAACGCGGTGGCGCGGGTCGGGCTGCTGGTCGCGCCGTCGCTGTCGGCGACGCTCGGCCGCGAGGACGTCGAGCAGGTCCCCGCGATCATGGACCGGCGCGACGCGGTGGTCGCCGGCTACGCGACCGCGATCGGCCTCGCGGCGTACGGCGTCGCCGAGGTGCTGATCCGCGCGATCGCGCTGGTCACCAACGTCGCGTTCTACCAGCGCTGGTCGTTCTCGACCGTGTCGCCGGCCGGCAACAGCCTCGGCTACTTCGTGGTCGCGGTGCCGGTGATCGGCGGGATCATCGTCGGGCTGATGGCGCGGTTCGGCTCGCGCGCGATCCGCGGCCACGGCATCCCGGAGGCGATGGAGCAGATCCTCACCAACGAGAGCAAGATCCCGCTGCGCCTCACGTTCCTCAAGCCGGCGTCCGCGGCGATCGCGATCGGCACCGGCGGCCCGTTCGGCGCCGAGGGTCCGATCATCGCGACCGGCGGGGCGCTCGGCTCGGTGTTCGGCCAGCTCGTCAAGGTCTCGGCGAGCGAGCGCAAGACCCTGCTCGCGGCCGGCGCCGCCGCCGGCATGGCCGCGATCTTCGGCACGCCGATCGCGGCGGTGCTGATCGCGATCGAGCTGCTGCTCTTCGAATACCGCGCGCGCTCGGTCGTGCCGGTCGCGCTCGCCGCGGCCGCCGCCGGCGGCCTGCGCGTGATCTTCCACGGCGGCGGGCCGGTGTTCGAGATGCCCGAGCTCGCCGCGCCCAACGCCGCGAGCGGCATCACCGCGACGGTCGCCGGCGCGATCGTCGGGCTGAGCTCGACCTACATCACGCGCATCGTGTACTGGATCGAGGACAGGTTCGAGGAACTGCCGGTCCACTGGATGTGGTGGCCGGCGATCGGCGCGGTCGCGGTCGGCGTGATCGGCGTGTTCGAGCCGCGCACGCTCGGCGTCGGCTACGACAACATCACCGGCGCGCTGGCCGGCAACTTCACGACCACCGCGATCGAGGCGCTGTGCGCCGCCAAGCTGGTGTCGTGGGCGATCGCGCTGGGCAGCGGCACGTCGGGCGGTACGCTCGCGCCGCTGATGACGTTCGGCTCCGGAATGGGCTGGCTGCTCGCCCACGCGGCGTCGCAGGTGTTTCCGTACGCCGGGATCGATCCGCGGGTCGGCGCGCTGGTCGGCATGACCGCGATGTTCGCCGGCGCGTCGCGCGCGCTGATGGCGTCGATCGCGTTCGCGCTCGAGTCGACCCAGCAGATCCACTGCGTCGTGCCGATCGTCGCGGGCGTGTCGCTCGCGTACTTCGCGTCGTGCATCATGATGCGCACGACGATCATGACCGAGAAGCTGGCGCGGCGCGGCGTGCGCGTCGCCGGCGAGTACGACGTCGATCCGCTCGCCCACGTCGTGGTCGACGAGATCGCGTCGCGCGACCTGCGCGTGATCGAGGCCGATCAGCTGGTGTCGGCCGCGCTCGGCGAGCTGCGCGCGCGGCGCGAGCGCCACCAGGCCTATCCGGTCGTGCGCGGCGGCGTGCTGGTCGGCGTGATCACGGCGCGCGAGCTGCTCGCGGCCGATGGCGACCCGCCGGTCGGACGCCTGCTCGAGCGCAAGCCGGTGTCGGTGTTCCCCGGCGACACCGTGCGGACCGCGGTCGATCGGATGTCGCGCGAGCACGTCGGCCGGCTGGTCGTGGTCGACAGCGCGGATCCGACCCGCGCGATCGGCATCGTCACGCGCAGCGACATCATCGGTGCGTTCACCCGCAACGCGCGCAAGCAGCTCCAGCCCGAGGGCCTGTGACCGCAGCGAACCCGTCGATCCCCCGGCGGCCGGCCCCGTGACCGTCGCGCTCGCGACGCTCACCCCGCGCGACCGCGCGCTCGCACTGATCCGGACGTATGGCCACGACACCGTCTCGTTCCAGGGGCTCGAGCCGGGCTATCGCTACTTCTTCGACGGCGACGACGCGGTGGTCGCGTTCGTCGACACCGGTGGCGCGTGGGTGGGCGCCGGCGGGCCGAGCGCGCCGCCCGAGCGGCTCGCCGAGGTCGCCGAGCGCTTTGGCGAGGCCGCGGTCGCGCAGCGCCGGCGCGCCTGCTTCTTCGCCGCCGAGCAGGCGTTGGTCGCATCGGGCGTGCCGTCGCTGCTGATCGGCGAGCAGCCGGTGTGGAACGTGGCGCGCTGGGGCGAGGTGCTCGCCGGCGCGGCGTCGCTGCGCTACCAGCTCGGCCGCGCGCGCCACAAGGGCGTGACCGTACGCCGGCTCGCGCTCGACGAGCTCGCGCCCGGCGCGCGCATCCGGGAGGCGATCGACGAGCTCGGCCGCCACTGGCAGGCCACGCACCGCATGCCGCCGATGCAGTTCCTCGTCCAGCTCGAGCCGCTCAACTACGCGCACGAGCGGATCGTGCTGGTCGCCGAGCGCGGCGGCGCGCTGGTCGGGCTGTCTTCGGTCGTGCCGGTGTACGCGCGCGATCGGATGTTCCTCGAGGACCTCGTGCGCTCGCCGAGCGCGCCCAACGGCACCGCCGAGCTGCTGGTCGACGCGGTGATGCGCGGGGTCGAGACCCGCGAGGTCACGCTCGGCCTCGCGCCGCTCGCCGGGGAGGTCGCGCGCTGGCTGCGCTTCGCGCGCTGGGCGGGCGGCGCGCTCTACGACTTCGAGGGCCTGCGCGCGTTCAAGGCCAAGCTCCGGCCGCACGCGTGGGAGCCGGTCTACCTGTGCGCCGCGCACGGCGGCTCGCGGCTGGTCGCGCTGCGCGACAGCCTGCGCGCGTTCGCCGGCGGCAGCCTCGTCGGTTTTGCCAGTCGTTCGCTGTTCCGCCGCCGGCGCTAGCCGAGCTGCCAGCGCCGGCACGCGCTGCCAAAGCTGTCAGCGCCGCTGCTCGCGGTTCCGCGGCCTTGCGCTGGCACGTGCGCTGCTCATCGGGCGAGCCACACACAAGGAGATCAGCATGTCCAACCAGAAGCTCTCGCCCCACACCACCTGGCTGTTCGCGTTCGGATCGATCGCCGCCGGGATCGCGATCACGTACGCGACGGCCGGGCTCGGCCAGAAGGTCAACGCCGCCATCTACTTCGCGATCATCGCGATCGGCGGGTTCCTCTCGACCTACCTGACGCGCGCGCGCCTGCGCGGCGCGGTGCTGTCGTTCCTGATCGGCGCCGGCGTCGCGGCGGTCGCGTACTTCGCGCTGGTCGATCACATCATGCGCTCGGCGACCGTCGTGATGACCGACGCGGTGTCGGGCGGCGAGGCCCACGCGCGGGGCGTGGAAGCCGGCGCGATGTTCGGCAAGACGTTCGGCATCTTCGTCGCCGTGATCGTGTTCCTCGAGACCACGATCGCCGGCATCGGCGGCGCGGTCGCGGGCTCGCGGAGCCGCGGCCAGGGCGGGCTCGCCGCGATCAGCGCGGCGGCGCGGTCAGCGCGCTAGCTCGAGCAGCTCGCCGAGGATCCGCCAGGTCAGGCCCCAGATCGTGTAGCCCTCGACCTGCCAGGCCGGAAACGTCCGCCCGGTGCCCGGGTACTCGTAGGTCGAGTCGAACGCGCCGGTCGAGGCGCGCTCGAGCGGCAGCCAGAACGCGGCCTCGGCCTCCGGACCGGGCCGGGGCTCGACCGCGCGATCGCACGCGAACACGAACGGCGTGACCTCGACGCCGTCCGGACCCGACGACAGCGGCGACAGCGCGCGCAGGTGGCCGAGCAGCCGCGCACCGTCGAGCTCGACCCCGAGCTCCTCGCGGGTCTCGCGGATCGCGGTGGCGAGCAGATCGCCGTCGCTCGCGTGGAAGCCGCCGCCCGGCAGCGAGATGTGCCCCGACCACGGATCGCCAGCGCGCACGACGCGCTTCATCAGCAGGACCTGCTCGCCGTGCAGCACGATCGCCACCGCCGCCCGCCGCCGGCCGTCATCCGGAGGCCGCGGCGTGTCGCTCGCGAGCTTGCCGATCAGGCGGTCGATCGAGAATGACACGGGCCATGATAGCGCTACGATGCCGCCATGCACACGCGGCGGTTCGGCCGGCTCGATCGCTCCGTGCCGGTGCTCGGGATCGGCACGTGGAACATGGAGCGCGACGATCCGAAGCAGGCGATCGCCGCGATCCGCCGTGCGCTCGCGCTCGGCATGACGCACGTCGACACCGCCGAGCTCTACGGCAACGGCAAGGTCGAGACCCTGGTCGGCGAGGCGCTGGCCGGCAAGCGCGACGAGGTGTTCCTGGTGTCCAAGGTGCTGCCGCGCAACGCGACCTACGACGGCACGATCGAGGCGTGCGAGGCCTCGCTGCGCCGGCTGCGCACCGACCACCTCGACGTGTATCTGCTCCACTGGCGCGGCGACCTCGCGCTCGACGACACCGTGCGCGCGTTCGAGACCCTGCGCGGCCAGGGCAAGATCCTCGCGTGGGGCGTGTCGAACTTCGACGACGGCGACCTCGACGACCTGCGCCCGCTCGGCCTGCCGGCGTGCAACCAGGTGCTCTATCACCTCGGCGACCGCACGATCGAGCACCGCGTGATCCCGTGGTGCGAGCGCGCCGGCGTCGCGGTCGTCGCCTACAGCCCACTCGGCGGCACCGGCGGGTTCCCGCGCGCCAGGGCGCTCGACGCGATCGCCCGGAGGATCGGCGCCACGCCGCGCCAGGTCGCGCTGGCGTACCTGACGCGGGAGCGACCTGGGGGCGCGGTGTTCGCGATCCCGAAGTCGTCGAGCCCGGCGCACGTCGACGAGCTCGCCGCGGCGCTCGATCGCGCGCGGCTCGACGCACAGGCGATCCACGAGCTCGAGGCGGCGTTCCCGCTCGCGCCGTGGCGGGGGCTACCGACGCTATGAGGGACTTCGATCTGGTCGTGTTCGGCGCCACCGGGTTCACCGGCCGCCTGGTCGCGGAGTACATCGCCGCGCGCAAACCCAACGCATGGGCGATCGCCGGGCGCAACCGCGACAAGCTCGCGGCGCTCGGCCTGGGCGCACCGATCGTGGTGTGCGACTCGAAGGATCCGGCGTCGTGCGCCGCGCTGGCGGCGCGCACCCGCGTGGTGTGCACGACGGTCGGGCCGTACTCGCTGTACGGCAGCGAGCTGGTCGCGGCGTGCGCCCAGGCCGGCACGCACTACTGCGATCTCACCGGCGAGGTTCACTGGATGCGCGCGATGATCGACGCGCACCACGAGCGCGCGCGGCTGACCGGCGCGCGGATCGTCCACACGTGTGGCTTCGACTCGATCCCGAGCGACCTCGGCACGTGGGCGACCCAGCACGAGTTCGCCGCGCGGTTCGGCCATCCCGCGTCGCAGGTCACCGCGCTGTTCGGCGAGACCAGCGGCGGATTCTCGGGCGGCACCGCGGCCAGCATGTTCGTGCTCGCCGACGCGATGAAGGATCCGGCGGTGCGCCGCGTCCTGCGCAACCCGCACGCGCTCGATCCCGATCCCGACGCGCCGCACCCGCACGAGAACGGCCACCGGCCGATCGGCTGGCAGCCCGAGCTCCGGATGTTCACCGCGCCGTTCGTGATGGCGGCGACCAACGCGCCGGTCGTGCGCCGCGCCCACGCACTCGCCGGCTTCCCGTGGGGCAAGGACTTCGCGTATCGCGAGGTCATGAGCACGCCCGGCAGCGCGCGCGGGCTGGCGATGGCGGTCGGCATCACCGGCGCGCTGGCCGGGCTCGCGGCCGCGATGAAGCGGCCCGCGCTGCGCGCGCTGATCCGCAAGCGCGCGCCCAAGCCGGGCGAGGGTCCCTCGGAGGAGCGCCGCATGCACGGCCACTGGAAGGTTCGGTTCGTCGCGGAGGCCGGCGCCGATCGGTTGATCTACGTAGCGGCCGATCCGGCCGGCGATCCGGGCTACCGCTCGACCTCCAAGATGCTCGGAGAGTCGGCGCTGTGCCTGGCCTACGACGAGCTCGACTCGCCCGGCGGCGTGCAGACACCATCGGTCGCGATGGCCGAGCCGCTGCTCGCGCGGCTGCGCGCGGCGGGCATCACGTTCGCGCCCGCCTGAGTGACGCTTGCGTCGCGGCCGTGTTACAGCAGTGAGGCCAAATGTTCGGCCGGCTGCTGCCTCGCGAGACCAGCTTCTTCGATTTCTTCGAGCAGCACGCCGTGCTGACGATCGAGGGCGCCAAGGAGTTCCTGTCGATGGTCACGACCGGCGCGAACATCGCCGCCAAGTGCCGCCGGATCTCCGATATCGAGCACGAGACCGACACGATCACCCACCGCTGCGTCGAGGCGCTGCACAAGACGTTCATCACGCCGATCGATCGCGACTCGATCCACCGCCTGATCACGCGGATGGACGACATCATGGACTACGTCGAGGCCGCGGCCGAGCGGATCGAGCTCTACGAGCTGACCTCGATGACCAGCGACGCGCGCGATCTCGCCGACGTGCTGCATCGCTCGGCGCTCCAGGTCGAGGCCGCGGTGCGCGGGCTGCGCACGCTCGGCGATCCCAACGCCACGCTCAAGCTGTGCATCGACATCAACCGCCTCGAGAACGAGGCGGACGCGATCCTGCGCCGCTCGGTGGCGCGGCTGTTCAAGGACGAGCGCGATCCGATCCTCGTGATCAAGTGGAAGGAGATCTACGAGAACCTCGAGAACGCGAGCGACCGCTGCGAGGACGTCGCCAACATCATCGAGGGCGTGATCCTCGAGCACGCGTGACATGAGCGTCGCCGGGCTGGTGTATCTCACGATCGCGGTCGCGCTCGTGTTCGACGTGATCAACGGCTTCCACGACGCCGCGAACTCGATCGCCACCGTGGTCTCGACCCGCGTGCTATCGCCGCGCTGGGCGGTGCTGTGGGCCGCCGCGTTCAACTTCATCGCGTTCTTCATCTTCGGCACCGGCGTGGCCAAGACGATCGCCGGGATCGTCCACGTCGCGCCGCAGGAGGGCGCGTTCGTCTACGTCGTGGCATGCGGTCTGCTCGGCGCGATCGTGTGGAACCTGTTCACCTGGTGGCTCGGTCTGCCGTCGTCGAGCTCGCACGCGCTGATCGGCGGGCTGTCCGGCGCGGGCGTCGCGTACCACGGGTTCGGCGTGCTCGACACCGGCAACCTGTACCCGACGCTCGAGTTCATCATCCTCGCCCCGCTGATCGGCCTGGTGCTCGGCGGCGCGCTGATGACGGCGGTGGCGTGGACGTTCCAGCGGTTTCGCCCGCGCACGGTCGACCGCACGTTCCGGGTCGGCCAGCTCGCCTCGGCCGCGGCGTACTCGCTCGGCCACGGCGGCAACGACGCGCAGAAGACGGTCGGCGTGATCCTCGCCGTGCTGATCGCCAACGGCACGTTGCGCACCGACGCGCACGGCGGCCTGATCGATCCCGTCCCGGCGTGGATCCTGCCCGCGTCCTACGCGTGCATGGCGCTCGGCACCGCGGTCGGCGGCTGGCGGATCGTCAAGACCATGGGGATGGGGCTGACCCCGCTGCGCCCGGTCGGCGGATTCTGTGCCGAGGTCGCCGGCGCGATCACGCTGTTCTCGGCGACGCACTTCCGCGTCCCGGTGTCGACCACCCACACGATCACCGGCGCGATCGTCGGCGTCGGCTCGGTCACCAAGCTGCGCGGCATCCGGTGGAGCGTCGCGACGCGGATCGTGTGGGGCTGGATCTTCACCATCCCCGCGGCCGCCGCGGTCGGCGCCGGCGCGTTCGCGCTGGTCCGCGCGATCGGCTACTGATCGAGCGTGACGTCGAGCTCGAGCGCGTCGGCCGCGGCGGCCTCGTCGATCGCGATGTCGCGGAGCCGATCGCGCACGCACGCGTCGGCCGCGGCGTCGCCGGTCGAGACCTTCGTGATGCTCGCCTTGCCGTGGCGAAGCGCGATCGCGACCGAGACCAGCCGGGTCCCCGGGCGACCGTCGAGACAGCCCTCGAGCTGGAGCTTGCGCGAGCGCACCGCCGTGGTGAGCGCGTCGCGCAGGTCCTGATCGTGCGTGGTCGCGTGCGCGCTGTGCGCCTTGAGCGCCTCGGTCGGCGCGGCGACCGACAGCTCGAGCCACATCGCCGACTCGGGCGCCGGCAGCTCGATCTTCGCGAGCGCGCGCGCGACGCAGGCGTCGTAGGCGGGCGGGCCGAGCCGCACCACCGCGCCGCGGCCATCGAGCCACGCGCTGCCCTCGCTCGGCGTCGCGCCGCGTCCGCGCTTGCCCGCGCACGCCGCGATCGTCGGGCTCACGCCGTCGAGCGCCTGCGCGATGTCGCGCGCGCGATTGGCGGTGTAGCCGATCTTGGTCGCGGTGACCTGCCACGGCGCGCCGTGCGCGTCGAGCTCGACCGCCGTGGTCGAGATCCGCGGCGACTCGTTGCTGCCGATGTCGAGGTGGCCGAGCACCACCATCGACTTCTTCCACGCGCTGGCGGCGCCGGCCCCGAGCGCGCGCGCCAGGCACGCGTCGAGCTTGCCGGCGCCGTGGACGTGCGCGGCGGTGATCCGGCCCGATGCGTCGACCTCGATGTAGAACACGGCCGAGCCGGCGGCATCGCCGGTGCACTTGGCGAGCGCGGCGTCGGACACCGAGACGAACGGCTCCGCCGATAGGATGTCCATGGCGATGATGACATCGTCCTCGCGGTACGTGATCGGATCGGCGGCGGCCAGGCCGGGAGCGAGCGCGGCGACCAGCGCGAGCACGGCGGTACGCATGCCGGTGTCATACCCCCGATCCAACGTCCTGCCGTGGCCAAGCTCTACTTTCGCTACGGAACGATGGATTCGGCGAAGTCGATGAACCTTCTCGCGGTCGCGCACAACTATCGCAAGCAAGGCAAGCGCGTCCTGCTGGTCAAGCCCCGGCTCGATACCCGGTTCGGCGCGGCCAAGATCTCGTCGCGCTGCGGGCTCGAGGCCGAGGCGGATCTGCTGGTCGACGACGACAGCACGCTCGATCCGCGCGAGCTCGCCGGGCTCGATTGCATCCTGGTCGACGAGGCGCAGTTCCTGGCGCCGAGCCTGATCGAGGACCTCCGCCGGATCACCCACGACCCGGGCGTGCCGGTGATCTGCTACGGCCTGCGCACCGACTTCCGCACCAGGCTGTTCCCCGGAGCGCAGCGCCTGATGGAGCTGGCCGATCGCATCGAGGAGGTGAAGGTCACCTGCCAGTACTGCGCGAAGAAGGCGATCTGCAACCTGCGGTTCGTCCACGGCGCGCCGACCGTCACCGGCCCGCAGATCCAGCTCGGCACCGACGAGCACTACGCGCCGGTGTGCTGGGCGCACTACGACGAGGCGACCCGCCAGCTCCCGGTCGAGGCGTCGGGCGCGGTGCTGCGGCCTAGTTGAGATCGGCGCGGCGCGTCCGCCACTCGTTGAACAGCGCCGCGAACCGCGGATCCGATTGCAGCGGCGCGAGATCGTGATCGGTCTCCATCTTCTCGGTGTGCTCGTAGTCGTGCTCGATCGCGCGCGAGACCTGTTCCAGCGCGCGATCGATCTGCCCGACCGCGGCATAGGCGCACGCCGCCGAGTGATAGATGTACGGGTTCTCGGGCGCGAAGCGCTGGCCGCCGTCGGCGAGCTCGACCGCGAGCCGGTAGTCGCCGAGCGCGTGCGCGTGAATGCACGCGTTGTTCCACGCCATGACCAGCGCGGTGCGCGCCTCGCCCGCGTCGCGCGCCGGCTCGGGCAGGGTCAACACGCGGCGCAGGATCGCCAGGCCGTGCGGGCGATCGACCGAGAAGCTCGCGTTGTACAGGTGCGGCACCAGCGCGACGTCGTCGGGCAGGCGGGCGAGCAGCGCGCCGAGGTAGGCCGGCGCGTGGCGCGCGACCGACGCGGTCAGCTCGGCCAGCTCCTCGGGATCCGACGCGCGCGCGGTCGCCGGATCGAGCAGCTCGAGCGCGGGGCCGAGCTCGCCCGGCGCATGCTCCGCGGTCTCCCCGATCACGAGCAGGCGCACGTCGCGGCTCTTCGCCGCCGCCGCGAGCGCGACCGCCTCGGCCAGCCGGCGCTGGCGGATCAGCACGATCGCGAGGTAGCCGGCGGCGTCGCACGACGGATCGAACGACTGCGCGCGGCGCAGCAGGCGCTCGGCGACCACCGCGGTCGCCGGATCGTCGGGATCGTGCTCGAGCGCGAGCTCGACCAGCATGCCGGCCAGCTCGCGGCGGCTCCACGCGCTCTGCGCGACCGCCCACGCGAGCGCGGCCTCCTCGCCCTGGCGGCGGAACCGCTCGGCGAACGGGTTGCCCGCCAGGACGAACGGCTCGTCGCCGTCGCCGCCGGCATGCGCCTTCTGCGCGTCGTCGACCGTCACGAACCGCGCCCACGCGATCGGCACGATCTCGCCGAGCCGCGCGATCACCCACAGCAGGAAGTGCACCTGATCGGCCGCGCTCGCTGGCACCGCGAAGCGCTCGACCCACATCAGCGCGCTGCGGTGCCGGCGATCGTGCACCACGTCGGCGCGCTGGAACGGCTCGAAGTCCTCCGCGCGCTCGTCCTGGTAGACCGACAGCCACAGCGCGAAGAACGCGTTGACCACCGACTCCTCGCCGAGCAGCGCGCTGCCGCCGAGCTTGATCGCGACGCCGAAGCTCTCCCAGTCGTACTCGTCGATGATCTCGGGGTAGCGCTCGATCGGAAACGCGACCGAATGCTCGTAGGGCGGCGCGCCGAGCCGCCAGTGGCTCTCGACCGCGGCGAGCTCGTCGTCCTCGTCCTCGCCGTCGTCCTCGGGCTCGGCCGGCTCGGCCAGCGCCGGCTCGCCGACCTCGGCGGGCGGCGCGTCGGGCGCGGCGTACAGCACCTCCTCGGGCGGCCGATCGAACACCGCGTCCACCAGCTCGTCGGCCGCGCCCTCGTCCTCGACCGCGGCGGGCTGGCCCTCGGCCGCGACCTCGAGCCACGCCACGCCGTCGATCGCGGTCTCGACCTTGACGAACCACGACGCGTCGAGCCCGAACTGCTCGGCCGCGCGCTCGAGCGCCGCCCGCTGGGCCGGCAGCTGCGCCTCGGCCGGCGGCAGCCACGGCGCCGCGTGCCATTGCCGCGCGGGCTCGTCGCCGGCGTCCTCGTCGGCCGGCTCGGTGATCCCCGCGCGCGATAGCTCGTCCCACAGCGCCTTCTGGGTCGCCGCATCGAGCGGCTGCGCGCTGCGCGCGATCACGATGCCTCGCGCCAGCTCGGTCCGCCGCGGCTCGAGCCCGACGATCTCCACTTCCCTCAGCGTATCAGCATTCGATGATGTTGACGGCGAGCCCGCCGCGCGCGGTCTCCTTGTACTTGCTGCTCATGTCCGCGCCGGTTCGCCACATCGTCTTGATCACCTTGTCGAGCGAGACCTTGTGCGTGCCGTCGCCTTGCAGCGCGAGCCGCGCGGCGTTGATCGCCTTGACCGCGCCCATCGCGTTGCGCTCGATGCACGGCACCTGGACCAGCCCGCCGATCGGATCGCAGGTCAGCCCGAGGTTGTGCTCCATCCCGATCTCCGCGGCGTTCTCGACCTGCGCGGGCGTGCCGCCCATCACCTCGGCGAGCGCGCCGGCCGCCATCGAGCACGCGACGCCGACCTCGCCCTGACAGCCGACCTCGGCGCCGCTGATCGACGCGTTCTTCTTGTACAGCGCGCCGATCGCCGCCGCGGTGAGCAGGAAGCGCAGCGTGCCCTCGTCGTCGGCGTTGGGCACGAACCGCCGGTAGTAGGTCAAGACCGACGGGATGATCCCGGCGGCGCCGTTGGTCGGCGCGGTGACGACGCGACCGCCCGCGGCGTTCTCCTCGTTGACCGCGAGCGCGAACAGGTTGACCCAGTCCATGATGACCAGCGGATCACCGGTGCCGCGCGGATCGCTCTTGAGCTTGCGGTAGAGCCCCGCGGCGCGCCGCTTGACCTTGAGCCCGCCCGGCAGGATGCCCTCGCGCTCGCAGCCGCGCTTCACGCACGCCTCCATCGCGTGCCAGATCTCGAGCACGCGCGCGCGGACCTCGGCCTCCGGCACGCGCGCGGTCTCGTTGTGCAGCATGAGCGACGACAGGCTCATGCCGTGCTCGGACGCGTGGCGCAGCAGCTCCTCGGCGGTGTTGAACGGATAGGGCACCTGCACCTGATCGGCCGGGGTCGAGCCGTCGGCCGGCGCGCCGGCGTGATCGACGACGAACCCGCCGCCGACCGAGTAGTAGATCCGCTCGGCGAGCACCGCGTCGCCCGCGCCCTGCGCGGTGAACCGCATGCCGTTGGCGTGGAGCGGCAGCTTGTCGCGGCGGTGGAACACCAGCTGGCTCGCCGGATCGAGCGCGACCTCGCGGCGGCCGAGCAGCTTCACGCGATGGCCGGCCTCGACCGCCGCCACGCGCCGCGCGATCGAGTCGACGTCGACGGTGGCCGGCTCGTCGCCCTCGAGCCCGAGGATGATCGCGCGATCGCTGCCGTGGCCCTTGCCGGTGAAGCCCAGGCTGCCGAACAGCTCGACCTTGACGCTCGTCGTGGCGTCGAGCTGACCGTCGGCCGCGAGCCGCTCGGCGAAGCGCTTGGCCGCGCGCATCGGTCCCACCGTGTGGGAGCTCGACGGCCCGATCCCGATCTTGAAGATATCGAACACCGAGATGTGCACGACATCCGCAGTTTGCCACGGGTTACGCGATCGCGCGCGACCTCGGGCCGCGGCGCGGCTCTACCTTGCGGATGCCGTGGACCTACTACGTGTTCTGGCTCGCGGCGACCGCCGGCGCGGCCGCGCTCTCGCACCCGGTCGTCCTGGTGGTCGCGCTGGTCGCGCTGGTCGGCCGGCGCTGGTTGCCCGATCCGATCCAGATCGCGCGCTACGCCGGGAGGGTGCGCAGCCTGCGCGCGCAGGTCGAGCTCAACCCCGCCAACGCGGTCGCGCGCGCGCAGCTCGCCGAGATCTGGCTCGACAAGCGCCGGCCGCGCCGCGCGATCCCGCTGCTCGAACAGGCGCTCGTGCGCGACCCGGAATCGGCCGAGCTGCGCTACCTGCTCGGCATCGCGCGACTGCGCGCCGGCGATGCGCAGGGCGCGCTCGGGCCGCTCGGCGAGGCGCTCCGGCGCGACGCCAAGCTGCGCTACGGCTCGGCGTACCTGGCGATCGGCGACGCGCTCGCCGCGGTCGGGCGGCGCGACGAGGCGATCGAGGCCTATCGCCGCTTCCTCCGGATCAACACGTCGAGCCTCGAGGGCTACTGCAAGATCTCGGCGGCGTGCGAGCGCAACCGCGACGACGCCGGCGCGAAGCGCTGGCGTGGCGAGGCGCTCGACACCTACCGCGCGCTGCCGCCGTTCCAGCGCCGCAAGCAGCTCGGCTGGTGGCTGCGCGCGAAGCTCGCGATCTAGCCGCTACTCGCCGGACTTGAACGTGCGCTGGCCGCTGACGTCGATCTCGCAGCCGGTCGGGCCGTCGCACGAGGCCGGCGTCGGGTGCGCGATGCCGCTCACCCACGTGATCATCGTGCCGGCCGGATAGTGGATCGTGTTGCCGTCGATCGTGGTCGGCGCGACCGGTGCGATCTCGGCCTGCGAGATCGTCGAGACGTCTTCCCACACGATCAGGTTGTTCTGCGGCTGGATCTCGAAGTCGTTGCCGAACAGCTTGTTCGCCGAGTCGAGCGTCCAGGTCGCGCTCCGGTCCGCGACGACGAACTCCGAGCCCAGCGTGCGCGCCTCGTAGTCGGCGATCGCGGCGCTCGGCATGGTGTCGAACCAGAACGCGATCGGGAAGCAGCCGGTCGCATTCGTGGCGTAGCCGCCGCGCGCGACGTTCATCGGCATGCCGTCGAACGTCGCGACCACGTTGTCCTCGAGCTTCGGGCAACCGTTGCCATCGACGTGGAGGATGATGTTGAGCTGGCCGTTCGCGACGACCTGCAGCTGGTTGGAGTCGAGGCGAGCGAGCGGCGTGGTCGGCTCGGACGTGCAGGCTGCAACCGCGGCGACGAGGATCAGCAGCTTCGTCATGGGCCGATTACAACACAACGAGAGCGCGCCGGATCGCCAATCAGAACAGGATGCGGGTCTTGATGCTCGTCGGGAGCGCGGCCACGGCCCGTTTGACGTCCTGCGAAACGTCCTGATCGAGGTCCATGATCAGGTAGCCGATCTCGGGGTCGGTCGACAGTAACTGCGCGCGAATGTTGGCTTCGAGGTCGGAGACGATCTTGTTGATGTCGCGGAGCACGCCGGGCACGTTGCGGTGGATGTTCAGGATGCGGTGAACATTTCTTGTCACCGGCAGCTCGACCTGCGGAAAGTTGACCGCACCCGTTGTCGCACCCTGGTTGACGAACTTGAGCAGCGCGGCCGAGACCTCGCGGCCGATCGCCTCCTGCGCCTCCTCGGTCGAGCCGCCGATGTGCGGCGTGAGGATGACGTTACCGAGCCCGCGCAGCGGCGACTCGAAGCCATCGCTGTTCGACTCGGGCTCGCGCGGGTAGACGTCGACCGCCGCGCCGCCGATGTGGCCCGAGTGCAGCGACGCGGCGAGCGCCTCGATCACCACGACCGTGCCGCGGCTGGCGTTGAGCAGACACGCGCCCTGCTTCATGCGCGCGAGCTCGGCCGCGCCGATCATGTGCTTGGTCTGCGGCGTCTCGGGAACGTGCAGCGTGACGAAGTCCGACTGCTCGAGCAGATCCTCGAGCTTGGCCAGCGAGCGGTTGTTGCCCATCGGCAGCTTCGCGACGATGTCGTGGAACACCACCCGCATGCCGAACGACTCGGCGAGCACGCCGACCTGGCTGCCGATGTGCCCGTAGCCGACGATGCCGAGCGTGTGGCCGCGCACCTCGTGGCTGCCGGCCGCGACCTTGCGCCACTTGCCGTCGTGGACCTCGCGCAGGCGATCGCCGAGGTGGCGCGACAGCATCACGATCTCGGCGAGGATCAGCTCGGCCACCGAGCGGGTGTTCGAGAACGGGGCGTTGAACACCGGGATGCCGGCGCGGTTGGCGTGCGCCAGATCGAGCTGGTTGGTGCCGATGCAGAACGCGCCGACCGCGAGCATCCGGCGCGCCTCGTCGAGCACCTTCGCGGTCACCTGGGTCTTGCTGCGGATGCCCAGCACGTGGACGTCGCGGACGCGCGCGGCGAGCTCGGCCTCGGGCAGCGAGCCGGTCACGGTCTCGACGTGAAAACCCTCCTCGGCGAACGCCTGGCGCGCGACCGGGTGGACGTTCTCGAGCAGCAGGATCTTGATCTCGGACTTCGGAAACGACGTCTCGGGCATCTCGCGCCGAGACTACCAGGGTTAGAGTGCGCGCATGGCACGGGCAAAGACCGCGGCACCGAAGAAGGCGACGACGCCGCGCAAGAAGAAGGTGAAGGCAGCTCCCGGGACGGTCGGGCTCACCGCCGACGAGGTCGCGACCGGGTCACCGCCCGCCGAGGTCGGCAAGCTGCGCGGACAGATCGAGAGCGCCGGCGGCCACGTGCTGGCGTCGTATCGCGAGCCGTTCGGCGGCCACTGGGTCGCGCTCGCCGCGCTCCCGCTCGATCGCGTCAAGCCCACGCCGTACCAGCGCGAGCTGTCGAAGGCGCACGCCGAGCGGCTCGCCAGCGTGATCCCGAAGGTCGGCCGCTTCCTCGACCCGGTGATCGCGGTGCCCGACGGCGCCGACTTCATCTCGCCCAACGGCATGCACCGGCTCGCCGCGCTCAGCCAGCTCGGCGCCAAGACCGCGGTCGCGCTGGTCATGCCCGAGCCCGAGATCGCGTTCCGCATCCTCGCGCTCAACACCGAGAAGGCGCACAACCTCAAGGACAAGGCGCTCGAGGTGATCCGCATGGTGCGCGCGATCGCCGCCGATCCCAAGCGCGCCGGCCAGAGCGAGGCCGACGTCGCGTTCGAGCTCGAGCAGGCCTCGCTGGTCACGATCGGCATCTGCTACGAGAAGAACGCGCGGTTCTCGGGCGGCGCGTACAACTCGGTGGTCTCCAAGTGCGAGGCGTTCGCGACCGAGCCGATCGCGAAGAGCCTGCCGATGCGCGAGGCCCACGCCGACAAGCTGCTCGAGCTCGATCAGGCGGTCGCCGCCGCGGTCGAGAAGCTCAAGGCCGCCGGCTTCACCAGCGGCTACTTGAAGCCGATCGTGGTCGCGCGGGTCAACCCGCTGCGCTTCGTCAAGGCCGGCAAGGACGAGCGCGCGGACTTCGACAAGACGATCGACAAGATGATCGAGGGCGCCAAGAAGTTCGACCCGTCGAAGATCAAGGCGCAGGACGTCGCGATCGCCGCGGCGGTCGGCGGCGGCGACGGCGACTAGAAGAAGTAGTAGTGGATGCCGGCGATCCCGACCGCCTGGCTGGTGATCGCGAAGCCCGAGACGTCGGCCAGGCCGATCGAGAACCCGCCGGTGAAGCTGAGCGCGACGTTGGACGCGACGAACACGCGGATCTGAAAGCCGGGCTCGAGGAACACGGCGCTCGTCCGGCCGCCCATGGCCGCGGGCGGGATGCTCGCGAAACCGAGGCTGCCGCCCAGGCTGAAGTCGGACATCGCGGTGGTGTGCAGGTGATAGAAGAAGCGCGCGCCGAGATCGACCGTGTACTCGGCCGGGCCGGACGGGTCGTCGTAGCCGAAGAAGCCGCCGACGTGGAACCGGCCTGCGTCGTAGTTGACCGAGATGCCGCCGATGCCGCTCAGCTGGTACTCGGCACCCAGCCCGATCGAGCCGGCCTGCCCGCCGGCGCTCGCGACGCCGGCCGTGACTGCGACGAAAAGCAACGAAAGCAATAGGTTCTTCGTCATGTCAGAGATGCTCTCGCGATGCGCTGCGCCGTGCAACTTGCTAGGGTCCGGGCGTGCTGTCGCCCGAGCTCGACCTGCGCGACCTCGACTCCCGCCACTGGCGCAACGGCTGGCGGCTGCTCGTGCCGCCGCGCATGCTCGAGGCGCCGCCCTGGGCGCTGGTCGTGGTCGACGGTACGCCCGACCGCGTGATCAAGCTGGTGATCGCCGGCGGCAACGCGCGTGGAACGATCCCGCCGGTCGCGCTGCCCGGGGTCGCGCCCAGGCAGCTCGCGGCCTACGCCGCGCAGCTCGGGGTCGCGTCGGTCGTGGTGATCGAGCGCGGCGTGATCGGCGCGCTGTCGGCCGAGATCGAGGGCGCGCTCGCGCTCGATCAGGACGGCGTGGCCCAGGCGCTGATCGCGCTGCGCGCGCTCAAGCGGCACGCCGGGCGCGGCGTGTGGACCGAGCCCCCGCTGCTCGACATCCTGCCCGCGCCGTCGTTCGAGGCGGTGCAGCGCACGTTCGACCTGCTGGTCCCGGACCGCAGCGCGCTCGTGGCCTACGTGATCGAGGACGATCGCTCGCGCGTCCACACCTCGATCATCGCGACCAAGGACGGCGGTGACCTCGCGCGCGCCGCCTCGCATCGCGCGATCGCCGATGTGGTCTCGGAGTCGACGCTGGCGCGCGACTGGGAGAAGGGCTATCGCCGCGTGCTCGCCGCGGTCGAGGACCGGTTCGCCCGGCCGGCGATCGGGCTGTTCCTCGAGCGCGCGACGCTGCTCAAGGTGCTGACCGGTCCCAGCGATCAGCTCGCGCGCGAGCTCAACGCCAAGCGCGTCGTGATCGATCCGGCGCCGGCGTGGCTGCTCGGCCTGCTCGGCGGCGCGGCGGTCGCGGCGATGGCCGGGCGCGCGGCGACCGCGATCGCGAGCATGCTGCCGCAGTCGGCGCGCGACCGCGCGTCGGCGCTCGCCCAGCGCGCGCAGACCGCGATGAAGGACTCCGGCGCGCATCCGTTCGCGCTGCTCGGGTTCGACCCGATCGAGCTGTGGTCGCGGCTCAAGCACCACTATCGACGCGGCTGATCGTCACGGTGCCCGCTCCGCCGATGCCGCTGACCGGGACCGTCGCGCTGCCGGCGGGCGCCGTGACCGGGACCGGACCGGTCTCGGGCGTCGGCCACCACGCGATCGAGTACGGCAGCTGCTCGGTGGTGGTCCCGTCCGGGCACGTGATGGTGTAGGTCGCGGTCCAGACCGTGGTGCCCCCGCCCGAGATCACCGGGTTGTTGTAGTCGGTGTCGTCGACCGTGAGCCGGCCGTCGTTGCTGGCGATCGCGTGGTGGGCCTCGATCGTGGTCGTGCAGTCGCCGCTCGACGGCGGCTGGGTGGTGATGTTGACCTCGCCCGACTGCACGACGAACGCGCCGGGGATGGTGGGATCGGCGGCGAACACGAAGCTCGAGTCGTAGACCGCGCCGTCATCGCCGGTGATGTGCGAGGTGCCGTTCCACGTCACCGGCGCGCAGCTCCCGCCGTCGGGCGCGACGCGATGGCCGGCCGGGCAGACCAGGGTGACGAGCGCGGCGTAGCCGAGGCCGTGGTCGTGGTAGGCGACATACGCGTCGACCCGGACCGGCGAGTACAGCTGCTGCGGTGCGGTGTACTTGGCGCTGGCGCCGTTGCCGACGACCGTGCCCGCCATGCCCGCCGACGAATCCTCGTTGACCGACCACTCGATGCGCGCGCCGGGCGGGGCATCGACGCAGCGGCGCATGATGACGTCCTCGGTGGCGAGGTTGCCGTAAGCATCGAGCTTGAAGCACTCGTGGACCTCGAACGTCGCGGTCTTGCCGAGCGCGACCGTCGCCGTGGTCGGCGTGACCCGCACGGTGAACGTGCGCGTCCAGTCGGCGGTGGCCGGGGCGTCCGGCGCCAGCCGTGCGGTCACCGCGGTCGACGCGACCGCGAAGCCGGACACGTCGAGCGACACGGTGTGTCCCCCGGCATCGAGCGCGGTGTCGCCGCGACCGTGCCAGAATCCGGCCGGATCCTGCCCGGCGATCGTCATCGCCTCCGGGTCGGTGCCCGCGAGCTCGTCGTCGGTGTAGGAGAAGCGCAGCGTGACCGGTGCGGCGAACGCGAGGTCGCTCGGCGCGAGCCGGTAGCCGGCGCCGAGCGGCGCGAACGTCGTGTTGGTGATCGGCTGGATCGAGAACGTCGTGTCGGACGCCACCGCGCCGGGCGGCACGACGATCGACAGCGCGCCATCGCCGCTGGTCAGCGTGCCGCCGGCCGCGCCGATCGTGGCCGTGACCGGATCGCCGGTCGGCGTGCCGACGGGCGCCGGATCGCCGGGATCCGTGGCCATGGAGCTGGAGGTCCCGCACGCGGCGAGCGCGGCAGCGAGGATGAACGACATCGAGGTCCGCATACCGGCAAGGAGCGGCCCGGCACGAACCGTCGCATCACTTCGAGAAGGCCGTGGACCTCCGCCTACTTGCGAAGCGTCGGGCCACCCGCTCCGATCGTGTAGGTGTCGCCGCACCGCGCGCACGCGAGCTCGGCCGGCAGGGTCTCGCCGCACCGGCACGCCCAGCCGCGCGGCCGGGCGGGCGCGCCGACCACGATGGCGTGCGCCGCGACGTCGCGCGTGACCACCGCGCCCGCGCCGATCATCGCGTACTCGCCGATCGTCACGCCGCACACGATCGTCGCGTTGGCCCCGACCGTCGCGCCGCGCCGCACCAGGGTGGGCGCGAGCTCGGCGCGCCGCGACACGTGCGCGCGCGGATGCTGGACGTTGGTGAACGCGCACGACGGGCCGACGAACACGTCGTCCTCGAGCGTCACCCCGTCGAAGATCGACACGTGGTTCTGGACCCGGCAGCCATGGCCGATCCGGACGCGGCCGACGAAGCAGCCCTGACCGATCGAGCAGCGATCGCCGATCCACGCGCCCGCCATGACGTGGACGAACTGCCAGATCCGGGTGTCGGCGCCGAGGTGGCTCGGCGTCTCGACGATCGCCGTGGGGTGAACGACCGCGTCAGACATCGGCAGTAGGATGCCGACGCCGTGCCCAAGCGTCCACCCCGCGTCGCCCGCGAGCTCGCGATCCCGCACGACCTGCGCGGCGGCGGCCCGCAGCGCGCGCTGGCAGACAAGGGCGGCGAGCTGTGGCTGGCCGATGTCCTGGACCTGCTCGGCCGGCTGGCCGACCGCTCGGTCGATCTGATCGTGACCGATCCGCCGTACGCGCTCGCCAAGCAGGAGTGGGACGAGTTCGAGTCGCTCGACGCCTACGTCGCGTGGTGCGATCGCTGGCTGGGCGAGGTCGCGCGCGTGCTCGCGCCGCACGGCTCGGCCTACGTGTGCGGGTTCTCGGAGATCCTGGCCGACGTGAAGGTCCGCAGCGCGCGGCGCTTCGCCGGCTGCCGCTGGCTGGTCTGGTACTACCGCAACAAGGCCAACCTCGGGCGCGACTGGGGCCGCTCGCACGAGTCGATCCTGCACCTGCGCGGGGAGGCCGCGCGGGTCGATGTGGATGCGGTGCGCGTGCCCTACAACGGCCACACCACGCGCTACCCGGCGCGCGTCCAGGCGGTGTCGTCGCAGTACGGCCGCGGCGTGCGGCGCGATCGCTGGGAGCCGCACCCGCTCGGTGCCAAGCCGCGCGACGTGCTCGAGATCCCGGTGATCTGCAACGGTATGGCCGAGAAGACGCCGCATGCGACCCAGAAGCCCGAGGCGCTGATCGAGCGGCTGATCCTGGCGTCGAGCGCGCCCGGCCAGCTCGTGGTCGATCCGTTCGTCGGCTCGGGCACGACCGCCGTGGTCGCCGCGCGGCTCGGCCGGAGCTGGCTCTGCGGCGATGCCGACCCGCGCTACGTCGGGCTGGCCCGCGAGCGCCTTCGCGCTTGACCGACATTTTAGTCTACGCTAAACCATCGGGATGGAAGCCGCCGTGCTGCACGCGCTCGCCGAGCCCCGGCGCCGCGAGATCCTGCGGCTGACCTGGCGGGCCGAGCGCGCGGCCGGCGAGATCCATCGCGCGTTCGGCGACGTCACGTTCGGCGCGGTGTCGCAGCACCTGCGCGTGCTCGCCGCCGCCGGGCTGGTCGACGTGCGCAAGGCCGGCCGCCACCGCTTCTATCGCGCGCGCCGCGCCGCGCTCGGCCCGCTGAGGCGCTGGCTCGAGCAGATGTGGGCGAGCGCGCTCGACGACCTGGCCGCGCTCGCCGAAGGAGACGACGCATGACCCTCGCGTTCTCGCTCGACCGCACGATCGTGATCCGCGCCCGGCGCGCCGCGGTGTTCCGGTTCTTCACCGACAGCGCGCGGTTCGCGCGCTGGTGGGGCGAAGGTTCGAGCATCGAGCCGCGGGTCGGCGGCGCGGTGCGGATCCGCTATCCCGACGGCTCGACCGCATCGGGCGAGGTCGCCGAGCTCGCAGCCGATGCGCGGATCGCGTTCACCTACGGCTACGACGCGCCCGGCAAGCCGATCGCGCCCGGCGGCTCGCTGGTCACGATCACGCTGCACGACGTGCCAGAAGGCACGCGGCTCGAGCTGCGCCACGACGTCGCCGATCGCGGCACCCGCGACGATCACGTGCAGGGCTGGCGCTATCAGCTCGCGGTGTTCGCCCGCGTGGTCGCCGAGGACGTGTTCGCGCCCGATCCGATCGCGGCCTGGTTCGCGGCGTGGAACGACGCCGCGCCGCGCGAGCGGCTGGCCGGCGCGGTCGCGCCCGAGGTCACGTTCCGCGACGCCCACGGCTGCACGCGCGGGGTCGACGAGCTGGTGCAGCACATCGCGGCCTCGCACCGGTTCATGCCGGGCGTGCGGCTCGAGCAGCGCGGCGCGCCGCGCCACGCCCACGCGACCGCGCTCGTCGAGTGGGCGGCGGTGCGCGACGGCAAGACGCTCGCCGCCGGCACCGACGTGTTCCGGTTCGACGCCGACGGCAAGATCGCCGAGTGCGTCGGGATCGCGAGCTAGCTACTGCATCCTGGGCTCGAGCCCCATCTCGCGCACCAGGTGATCGGCGCCGTCGAGCAGGTCCATCGTCCAGATCATGTAGCGCGCATCGACCTGGATCGACCGCGTGGTCGCCGGATTGAACACGACGTCCGACGCGAGGCCTTCCTTGTTGCCGTCGAACGCGAGGCCGACCAGCTCGCCCTTGCCGTTGAGCACCGGCGAGCCCGAGTTACCGCCGGTGATGTCGAGATCGGCCTCGAAGTCGATCGCCAGATCACCGCCGAGCAGCGGATCGCCGTACGGCCCGAACTTCTTGGCCTTGATCGCGTCGAGCAGCTTCTGCGGCGCGTTGAACGGCTCCTTGCCGGTGTCCTTGGCCAGGATCTGCGACGCCACGGTGATCGGCGAGTCCGCCGGATCCTTCGACTCGGGGTGGAGCGAGCGCACCGTGCCGTAGCTGATCCGCAGGGTCGCGTTCGCATCGGGCGCGAGCGCGCCGCCGAGCACCTCCTTGAGCGCCTGGAAGTACACCGGTCGCACCAGCAGCAGCTCGCCCGAGCGCGCGTCGCTCTTCTTCTCCTCGGCCTTCACCGTGCCCCACACGCGCTGCGCCGCGCGGATGAACGGATCCCGCGAGCTGCGCAGCTGCGCCGGCGTGGCCTTCTCGAGCAGCTGCAAGCGCAGCTTCTCGTCCTCGAGGCCCGGCGCCTTGTACCAGGCGTCGAGCGTCTTGTCGATCAACGCCTCGTCGATCGGCTGGCCCTTGCGCGTGTCGAGCAGCTGGGCGAGCCACGGCCGATCGGCCTCGGGCAGCTGGATCGCGCGCACCAGCGCGAGCCGGAAGTTCGCGCGGTCGAGCGTGCGGTCGTACTGCTTGCCCAGCTGCTTCTGGCCCGCGATCGCGTGCGGCATGTCGCGGTCCTGGAAGCCGGGCTTGCGATCGGCGTCCTTCTTCTCGCGCTCCTCGGCCCAGCGCGTGAACGACAGCGCCGCGCCGAGCAAGCTCGAGCCGCGAAACACCGCGCCGCGGTCGAAGTCGACCCGCGCGGTGCGCCGCTCGTCGGCGAGGATGCTCTCGAGCTTGTCGATCGCCTGCTTCTGCACCTCGTGGCCGGGCTGGGCCGCCCACGCCTTCACCTTCTTGTCGAGCTCGTCCTTCTGCGCGACCAGCTCCGGATCCTTCTGCAAGCCGGTCAGGATGCCGTTGAACTTCTCGAGCCCGTTCTGCAGGAACTGCTTGGCCACGCCGGCCTTGATCGCGGTCTCGCCGCCGTCCTTGAGGTGGCTCTCGGCGAGCGCGTAGCGCTCCTTGTAGTACGCGATGAGGTAGGGATAGACCCACTCGATGTCGTGGTGGATCTCGGAGGCGGTCGCCATCCGGTTGGTCGACCCCGGATAGCCGGCGACCATGACGAAGTCGTCGGGCTCGACGCCCGCGGTCGTGACCTTGAGCCAGTGCCTGGGCTGGTACGGCACGTTGTCGGGCGAGTAGTCGGCCGGCTTGCCGTCCTTGCCGACGTACGCGCGGAAGAACGACCAGTCGCCGGTGTGGCGCGGCCAGCCCCAGTTGTCGATCTCGCCGCCGTAGTCGCCGACCGAGCGCGCCGGCGCGTAGACCACGCGGACGTCGCGCAGCTCGAGGAACTCGAGCAGCTGGTAGTAGTCGCCCTTGAAGAACGACGACACCTGACAGCGCGCGCCCGCATGCTCCTTCTCGCACGCGGCGACCAGCTGCTTCTGGCGCTTCTCGGCCTCCTCCTTGCGCGCGACCGGATCCTTGATCGCGTCGAGGCCGTCGCGCATGTCCTTGGTGACGTCCTTGTAGGCCTGCAGCACGGTCACGCGCTGCGCCGGGCCGGCGGGCAGCTCGTCGCCCTTGGTCTTGGCGAGGAAGCCGTCCTCCACCAGGTTGCGCTTCTCGTCGGAGTTGAGCTGGAGCGCGCCCTGCACGCAGTGATGGTTGGTGACCAGCAGGCCCTCGGGCGACACGAACGACGCGGTGCAGCCGCCGAGGAACACCACCGCGGCGAGCGGCTCGGCCAGCGGATCGGCGAGCGTCTTGGGATCGATCGCGACGCCCATGTCCTTGAAGTTCTCGACGTGCTGCGGCAGCACCATCTGCGCCGGCATCCACATCCCGCCCGGGTCGGAGTAGTGGACGCGAAAGCCGAGCGCCGGATCGGGCAGGGCCGCGAGGCCGGTGCCGCCGATCGTCGCGTGCCGTGAGGTGCCGAGGTCGGTCTGCGGCACCGCCGGCGGCGGGGGGCTGCTGCCGCCGCACGCTGCCAGGGTGGCCACGAGGAGCACGTTCCGCTTCATGGTCAGGGCCATACCATCGATCCTGCCAGCGACGAAACTGCGACAACGTGCGACACGCTAACATGCCGCCTCGTGACGCCCGCCGCCGCGCTCGCCAAGCTCCGCACCGCCTGTCTCGCGCTGCCCGACGTGACCGAGCGGCCGAGCCACGGCATGCCGGCGTGGTTCGTCGGCAAGCACCAGTTCGCGGTGTTCTCGAACCAGCACCACCACGACGGCCGGCTCGCGCTGGTGTGCGCGGCCGAGCCCGGCGTCCAGGCCATGCTGGTCGACAGCGATCCGGAGATCTATTACCTGCCGCCGTACGTGGCCCGGCTGGGCTGGATCGGCGTGCGGCTCGACCGCCCGGTCGCGTGGCCGCAGGTCGCCGCGCTGATCGAGGCGGCGCATCGCCTGCGCGCGGTCAGTCGTCGGCCGCGAGCGCCGCGAAAAACCCCTGGACCTCGTCGGCGGGGACGGCCTGGCGCGCCTCCTCGCCGAGGTCGCGCACCTCGAGCAGCTCGTCGGGGATCTCGAGCAGGAAGCGCGACGGCGTGCGCGGCGCGGCGCGGCCGCGGCTGACCCGGGTGCACGCGCGCGTCAGGTACAGCTTGCGCTGCGCGCGCGTGATCCCGACGTAGCACAGCCGGCGCTCCTCGCTGATGTCGCTGACGTGATCGGGATCCACGACGTCGGTGACCTGCGGCTGGAGCGAGCGCGCGTGCGGCAATAGCTCCTCCTCGAGGCCGATCATGAAGCACACCGCGAACTCGAGGCCCTTGGCGCCGTGCAGCGTGGTCATCACGACCTTGTCGCCGGGCTCGCCGCGATCCTCGCTGGTGTCGAGCGTCAGCATGCGCAGATAGTCGGACAGCCCGCGGCCAGCGCCGCCGCGCTGCGCGAACCGATCGAGCGAGCCGAGCAGGCCCTCGACGTTGTCGATCCGGCGCTGCGCCGCGGCCAGGCTCGGCGACGCGTCGCGCAGGTCGTCGTACAGCGCGATGTCGTCGATCAGCGCGCGGGTCGCCGCGACCACGCCGGCGGCGAGCGAGCCGCGCACGCGCTCGACCGCCGCGACGAACCGCGCGATCCCCGCGCGCGCGGCGCCGTGAACCTCGACCGCCGCCAGCGCGTCCCACATCGGCACGTGGCGCGCCTGCGCGGCCGCCGCGAGCTTGTCGATCGTGGTCGCGCCGATCCCGCGCGCCGGATAGTTGATCACGCGGCGCAGCGCGAGCTCGTCCCTGGGGTTGAGCGCGACGCGCAGGTAGGCGATGACGTCCTTGACCTCCTTGCGCTCGAAGAACTGCTGGCCGCCGTACATCACGTACGGCACCTCGAGCTGGCGCAGCTCCTCCTCGATCAGCTTGGCCTGGAGGTTCGAGCGATACATGATCGCGACGTCGCTCCACCGCCGGCCGCCGGCGCGCAGCGCGCGGATCTCGCGCGCGATCCACTTCGCCTCGTCCTCCGGCGTCGCGGCGACCGCGTGCGTGATCGGCTCGCCGGCGGGGAGCTGCGACCACAGCGTCTTGCCGTGGCGCTTGACGTTGTTCGCGATCACCTCGTTCGCCGCGGCGAGGATCGTGCGGGTCGAGCGGTAGTTCTGCTCGAGCTTGACGATCTTCGCGCCGGGGAACAGCGTCGCGAACTCGAGGATGTTGGTCGGATCGGCGCCACGCCAGCTGTAGATCGATTGATCGTCGTCGCCGACCACGCACAGGTTGCCGTGGCGCTCGACCAGATGGCGCACCATCTCGAGCTGCGCGCGGTTGGTGTCCTGGAACTCGTCGACCATGACGTACGCGAAGCGCTCGGCCCAGCGCCGGCGCGCTTCCTCGTCGCGCCGCCACAACCGCACCGGCTCGACGATCAGGTCGTCGAAGTCGAACGCGGCGCACGCGCGCAGCGCGTCCTGATACTTCGGATAGACCTGCGACGCGATCTCGTCGTAATCGTCGGCCGGGTTGCCGGCATAGTCGTCCGGCCCGACGAACGCGTTCTTGGCCAGCGAGATCCGGGCGAGCACCGCCTTGGCGTCGTAGCGGCGGTCGCCGTCGTGCAGCGCGCGCATCGCCTCGCGCACCGCGCCGAGCTGATCGGCCTGGTCGTAGATCGCGAAGCCGCGCGGCAGCCCGAGCGCCTTGCGCTCGCTGCGCAGCACGGTGAGCCCCAGCGCGTGGAACGTGCCGATCGTCAGCTCGCGGGCGAGCTCGCGATCGCGCAGCAGCCGCGCGATCCGCTCGCGCATCTCCTCGGCCGCCTTGTTGGTGAACGTCACCGCGCAGATCGCCGAGGCCGGGACGCCGCGCGCGAGCAGGTGGGCGATGCGGTACGTGATGACCCGGGTCTTTCCCGAGCCGGCGCCGGCGAGCACGAGCAGCGGGCCGTCGCCGTGACCGGCGGCCTCGCGCTGCGGGGGATTGAGCTCGCCGAGGTCGACCACGCGGCGCCGACGCTACACGGTCGTCTGGTACGATCACAAGGTGAGTCGCTACGACGCGCTCGTCGCGGCGCTGCGCGCGGAGCTCCCGGGCTTCCGGATCGTGCGCAAGGATCGGTCGCGCCTGCACCACGCGATCCACCGCGCGCTGCAGGTGGTGACGCTCGGCCGGATGACCGCGTACCTCGACAGCTACCAGACCACGATCGGCCGGACGGTCTACGTGACGGCGGACTGGGACGGCCGCGGGGACGACGAGCGCTACGTCACGTTGCGCCACGAAGCGGTCCATCTCCGGCAGTTTCGCCGGCTGACCGTGCCGGTCATGGCGGTGCTGTACGTGCTGCTGCCGTTCCCGATCGGCCTGGCGTACTTCCGCGCGCGGTTCGAGCGCGAGGCCTACGCCGAGTCGATCCGCGCGGCCGCCGAGGTGTGGGGGCCCGACTATCCGCGACGGCCCGAGTACCGTGCGCACATCGTGCAGCAGTTCATCGGGCCGTCGTACGGCTGGATGTGGCCTTTTCGTGGTCGGGTCGAACGGTGGTACGATCGAGTCCTGACGACAGTGGTCTCGCAGGCGTGAACGATCCGATCGTCGGCATCGACCTGGGAACGTCGAACGCGGTGGTCGGCTATGCCGACGACGCCGGTACGGTTCGCGTGCTGGCGGACGAGTCCGGCTACAAGATCCATCCCTCCGTCGTGTCGTTCCATCCGAGCGGCGGCGTGGTGGTCGGCGCGGCGGCCAAGCAGCGCAAGGTCATCGATCCGAAGAACACGATCTTCTCGGTGAAGCGGCTGATCGGGCGCGACTGGGACGCGCCCGAGGTCCACATCGCGAAGTCGCGCATGCCGTACACGATCAAGGAAGGGCAGAACCACCTGCCGGTGGTCGCGACCCGCGGCGGCGAGTTCGCGGTGCCCGAGATCTCGGCGATCGTGCTCGATCACATGCGCAACATCGCCAGCGGTCAGCTCAAGACCGAGGTCGCCCGCGCGGTGGTCACCGTCCCGGCGAGCTTCAACGACGCGCAGCGCTCGGCGACCGCGACCGCCGGCGCGATCGCCGGGCTCACCATCGTGCGCGTGCTCAACGAGCCGACCGCCGCGGCGCTCGCCTACGGCGCGCAGCGCAACCTGCGCCAGATCATCGCGGTCTACGACTTCGGCGGCGGCACGTTCGACATCACGGTGCTGCGCCTGGCCGACCAGGTCTACGAGGTGCTCGGCACGTCCGGCGACACCTTCCTCGGCGGTGACGATCTCGACGAGCGCCTGGTCGACCGCATGGTGGAGAAGTTCCTCGCAGAGAATCGCGTCGACCTGCGCACCAACGAGGTCGCGATGATGCGGCTGCGCGCGGTCGCCGAGCAGACCAAGATCGAGCTGTCGCGGCGCACCCGCGCGGTCGTGCGCATCGACGAGATCGCGTATGGCACCGCCGGCAAGCCGCTCGACCTCCAGATCGAGGTCCGGCGCGACGACTTCGTCAGCCAGGTGGCCGACATCATCGATCGCACGTTCCCGGTGTGCCAGGAGGCGCTGCAGCTCGCGCAGATCCACACCGATCAGATCGACGACATCATCCTGGTCGGCGGCACGACCAAGATCCCGTACGTCCGCGATCAGGTGAGCAAGTTCTTCGCCAAGGCGCCGCGCACCGACGTCAATCCCGAGGAAGCGGTCGCGATCGGCGCCGCGCTGCAGGCGAGCGCGCTCGATCGCGTGCTCAAGCGCAAGCCGCCGACCTCGCGGCGCCAGGCGGTCGTGATGCCGCCCCCCGCCGATCAGGAGCCGACGTTCCAGGACGCGCCGACCGCGACCCGGCCCGACCTCGCGCGGCCCGACTCGGCGGCGAGCGAGGATTCGCTGACCGAGCCGGCCGGCGAGCTGCCGGTGCCCGACCTCGAGCCGCGCGAGAAGCGCGCGACCGCGGGCTACACGATGCGAGGCCAGCACCACGATCGGTTCGACGAGCATACCCCGATGCCGGTGCCCACCCCGCCGCCACAGGCCAAGCCGCTCGGCCGCATGACCCGCCAGGGCGTGAGCCCGCCGGCGGCGCCGCGCACGACCTCGAAGGAGATGCGCGTGCCGCCGGTGCCGCCGCAAGCCCCGACGCCGCAGCAGACCATCCCGCTGCCGCGCGGGATGGTGCCGCCCGCGCCGAGCGCGGTGCCCGAGCCGCTGCCGTCCGCGCGCGCCGTGCCGATCGCCGCGCCCCAGGCCCCCACGCTGATGATCGATCCTCCGGCCGCGCCGCCGAGGCCCACCCAGCCGCCGGTGTCGCCTGCGAGCACCGCGCGCGGCATGGTGCCGCCCGAGTCGTCCGCCGCGATCACCGCGAACCGCTTCCCGCCGCAGACCTACCCGGTGCTCGCGGCGATGCCGCCGCCGACCGTGCTCGACGTGACGCCGCGCGGCCTCGGGATCGGGACGGTCGCCGGCTACTGCGAGGAGCTGATCCGGCGCAACTCGCGCGTGCCGACCGAGATCCGCAAGCTGTTCACGACCTCGCGCGACCTCCAGCAGGTCGTGCGCATCGTGGTCGTGCAGGGCGAGTCGCGTCGGCTCGATCACAACGTGGTGATCGGCGACCTCCGGCTCGACGACCTGCCGCCGCGGCCGCGTGGCGAGACCGCGATCGAGGTGACGTTCATGCTCGACGCGTCGGGAATCTTGCAGGTGCGCGCGCGCGACGCCAACACCGGCCGCGAACAGCGCGCGTCGCTCGACGTGGTCGGCTCGATCCCCGAGGCCGAGGTCGCGTCGTCGCGCGATCGGCTGAACGCGCTGCGCCGCTAGCGCCGCGTGCGCCGCTAGCGATCGATGCGATGGAAGTGATACGGCCGGTCGTGCGCGTTGCCGGCTTCGTCGTTGTTGAGCATGTCGAGCCCGCCGTGGCCGTCGAGCTTGCCGGCGAAGTGATCGAGCGAGTAGCCGGTCTCGATCGAGCACGCGCTGAGCAGCCGCGGCGTGGCCGTGACCGCGTCGACGCGCAGGACGCCGTCGCGCTCGCTCACCCGGGCCACGATGTACTCCCCGTTCTCGTCGGGCCCGCCGTCCGCGCACGCCGGGACCTGGGTCGCGCTCGGGCCGGCGCGCCATTGCTCCAGGTCGAGCGTGCCGACCAGCTGGTCGCCCCGGCAGCGCAGGTGCATCGTGTACCGGTGCCAGTCGGCAAACTCGGTCCGATAGGTGCTCGCCACCCAGGTGCCGACGTACGTGTCGTCGCACCGGGGCGGCATCGTGATCGCCAGCGGGATCGGCATCGCGATCGTGCGCGTGACGACCTGATGGACGGGGACCGCGACCGGCACCGGGATCGGAACGATCGTGGCGTGCACCGGCGCCATGATCGCGATCGCGCCGGCCGCGGCCGACGCGAGCAGGTACGGCGAGATCGAGCGAACGACGGCGACGGGAAGGGCGAGCGCGCTGGACACTCTCATGGTGCCTCCGACTAGACGGTGACTCGTAGGACAGCCGTGCGCCAATAAGAGTTGCGTGGAACGATCCGCGTCACGCGAATGCGACGTCTCGCCCCGGCCGGCGTCTTACTGGCCGCCCTCGTCCGGATCGCTCGAGTCCTTGGCCGATGCCTTCTTGTCACTCTTGCCCGGCTTGCCCGGCTTGCCCGGCTTGCTCGGCGCCGCCGCGGCGGGCTCGGCGGCGGGCGGTGCGGCCGAGCCGGCGGCGTCGCCCTTGTCCTCGCACCACGGCATCTTGATCACCTTCTTCTCGGCCAAGGACTTGGCATCCATGACCGCGAGCTCGCCCAGCCGGGAATCGCGCAGCAGCACGAGCAAGCTCTTGCTGCCCATCACGGCGTTGGCGCCGATCAGCGGCCCGAACTGCTTGCCGATCGCATCGCGGCAGCGATCGGTCACCTTGTCGCCGTCGTGCCAGAACGCCTCGACCTCGTCGGGCTTGCACGCCATCTTGGCGATCTTGCGCACCGCCTTGGCGCGCTTGCCGGTCGCGACCTCGAACGAGGTCAAGGTCTCGAAGCCGCGCTCGGCGACCCCGACGTGGCCCTTGTCGAGGATCGAGAACGAGCCGTGGTAGGTCGACAGCGGCTTCTGGTCCTTGCCCATCCCGACCAGCGGCCCGACCGGCGAGCCATCGGCCGCCTTGAACTGCCAGACGTTCGACGACGCGCCCTGGTCGGCACCCTCGACGAAGATCGAGTCGCCGGCGAAGTAGATCGCGATCGGATCGTTGGTCACGCCCTTGTCGCCGCGGATCGAGAACGTCGACTGGTGCGCCTTGCTCGCGGCATCGAACAGGTGGACGTCGTCGCCGACGAGCACCGCGACCTGGGTGCCATCGAGGCTCCACGCCATGTGCGCGACCTTGGTCGGCGCGAGCTTGGCGTCGTCGGGGATGCAATAGCCGCGCGCGCACCGGCCGTCGAGCGAGACATCGAGGTCGTAGCCGGGCAGCGGGGCGGGATCTTGATAGCTCAACGCGCCACTCGACAGATCGATCTTCCAGCAGCCGATCGGGCCGAGCAGGCGGGCGCGATCGGTGTCGATCGCGCACACCACGGCATCGCTGCCGACCGCGGCGAGCTCGAGCCTGGGCGCGTTATCGTCCTTGAGCGAGGCGGGCAGGCAGCTCGAGCCCTCGGGGATGATCGCGATCGCCTGGGCGTGGCGCTTGGCGGCGCGATCCGCCTCGGTCTCCGGCGGCGGCGGCGGCGGCTTGACCTCGGCCTTCGGCTCGGGCTTCGCGACCGGCTTCTTGCCACCACAGGCAGCGAGCGCGAGCAGCGAAACCGTAAGCGTGACCAGGCGATGGCTCCCCAT
>DATJAE010000079.1:0-11362 GCA_035516595.1 Kofleriaceae bacterium
CTGCGTGCTGGTGTGCCGCGTGTAGTGATGCTTCGACACGAACCACCACGCGAGCGCGCCGAGCGCGATCGTCGCGGCGAGCGCGACGGTCGACAGCGCGCGCGCCCCGCGCGGCGCGCGGAACGTGCCGAGCGGCGTGCCGAGCAGGCCGATCCCCGGCGGCAGGTCGACCGCGCTCATCGCAGCAGCGCCGCCTCGAGCCGCGCGACGACCCGCGCGCGCAGCTCCGGATCGGTCAGCTTGCCGACGTAGAACACGTCGGCGACCCGCTCGCCCTCGGTCGACACCTTGGCGAGCGAGATGTCGAGGCCGAGCTCGGCGAGCGTGTGGGTGATCGCGTAGAGCACGCCGACCCGATCGCGCGTGAACACCTCGATGATCGTCGCGCGGGTCGAGTCGTCGTGCAGCCGGATCTCGGTGACCACGCCCGGCGTCACGCGCTCGGGCAGCCCGCTCTTGGGCCGGCGGCGCGCGATCAGCTGCGCGACCGCGGCCGGATCGGGCGCCGGCACGAGCAGCGCGCGCAGATCGGCCGCGAGCTTGGACCAGCGCGGATCGTCGTCGGCGATCGCCGCACCCTTGAGGTCGCGCACGTAGAACACGTCGAGCGCGAGCCGGCGACCTTCGAGATCCACGTGGCCGAGCACCGCGCCGAGCACGTCGATCCGGTTGGCGGTGAGCGCGCCGGCGAGCGCGGCGAGCACGCCCGGCTGGTCGGGCGCGACGATCGCGAGCTCGCTGTGGCCCTTCATCGGATAGCAGTGGACCTCGAGCCCGAGCGGCGGCTGCTTGGCCGCGCTGGCATGGAGCAGCCGGACGTGGCGCGCCGCCTGGCGCGGCGTGAGCTGGCCGAGCAGCCGCGGGTCGATGCCGTCGACCGCGCGCCGCGCGAGCTCGGCGAGCTCGGGCGCGTCGGCGCCGACCAGCGCGACGATCCGGGCGCGCGCGTCGCGATCGCCCGGGTCCTCGCCCGGCGGCGCGCCGCGGAAGTAGGCGCGCGTGCGGACCATCAGATCGCGCAGCAGGTCGTCCTTCCACGCCGAAAGATTATCCGGCGCCGTCATCGCGGTGTCGCACAGCGTGAGCAGATAGAGCTGCACCAGCTGCTCGTCGCTCTCGATCTTCTCGGCGAACCGCGCGATCACCTCGGGGTCGGACAGATCGCGGCGCTGCGACAGATGCGACATCGTCAGGTGCTGGCGGACCAGCAGCTCGGCGAGCGCGGCGTCGGCCTCGGTCATGCCGAACCGGCGCGCCACCGCGCCCGCGATCACCGCGCCCTTCTCGGCGTGGCCCTTGCCGAGCGGCTTGCCGACGTCGTGCAGCAGGGTCGCGAGCAGCAGCGGCGCCGGCCGCGCGATCTCGCGCCACAGCTCGGTCGCGAGCGGGTGCTCGGCCGCGAGCTCGCCGCGCGCGATTCGCTTCTGCATCGCGACCGCGTAGAGCTGGTGCTGGTCGACCGTGTAGACGTGGTAGAGGTCGTGTTGCACGCGCGCGGTGCACGGCGCCCACTCCGGCATCACCGCCGACAGGATGCCGACCTGGTGCATGAGCTCGAGCGCGGACGGCTGGGCGGCGTCGCGCAGGTCGAGCAGCGCGTCGCGGAGCAGGCGCGCGGCCAGGGGATCGCGCCGGAGCGGCGCCGGATCCCTGGCGATCGTCTCGGCCGCGAGCTCGCGGGTGTGACCGTACACCGGCAGCTGCTCGGCGACCGCGACCCGGAACAGCCGCACCATCTCGCTCGGCCGCTCGGCGAACAGCCGCGGATCCTTGATCGCGAGCTCGCCGTTGAACGTGATGAACGCGGCGTCGACCGGCGCGATCCGCGGCCGCTTGCGCGCCGGCACCCGCGCCGACTCGAGCAGGCGCTCGGCGACCTGGACGACCGCGCGCGCGTGCAGGAAGAAGTCGCGCATCAGCGCCTCGACCGCGGGCGCGACCGACGGACGCGCGCCCGTTCCGGCGGTCGCCTCAGCGGTTCCGGCCTCGGCGGGCGAGCGCGAGCGATCCTGCGAGCGCGCGTCGGGGTAGAGCGCCGGCGCGATCGCCTCCTGGATCTCGAACGTCAGCTGATCGAACCGGCGCTTGGCCGCGAGCTGGACCAGCGTGCGCAGGCGGAGCTGGAAGTCGCGCGCGCCGAGCAGCACGTCGCGCTGGCGCGGCGTCAGGTGTCCCATCGCGACCAGGTTCGCGATCAGCGCGTCGGGCAGCTCGTACGGCGCGCCCGGGCGCGGCGGCCGCCAGCGCACGCGCGCCGCCCACAGCGCGGTCGCCAGGTCGCGCAACGCGCCGATGCCCTGCTTGAGGTTAGGCTCGAGCACGTAGAGCGCCGCGCCGAACCGCTCGTGGCGCGCCTTGTTCTCGGCCGCGAGCATCGCGATGAAGTCGTTCGGGTTGCCGCCGGGCGCGAGCGCGCCGAGCGTGGCCTGGACGAGCTCGGCGGTCAGCCGCGGATCGCCCGCGATGTGGCGGGCGTCGAGCAGCGCGGTCGCGGTCGCGAGGTCGCCCCTGGCCAGGCGCGCCGCGGCGCGCGCCTCGCGGATCGCGTGGCCGACCGCGAGCTTCTCGTCCCACAGCGGATAGAGCAGGCGATCGGCGAGCTGCCTGGCCGCGGGCTCGTCGCGGTCGTGCAGCACGACGAAGTCGATGTCGGAGTACGGCGCGAGCTCGCGGCGCGCCCAGCCGCCGGTCGCGACCAGCGCGAGCGGCGCGGCGATCCCGGCCGATGCCGCCGCGAACCGCTCGGCGATCGCCCGATCGTAGACGTCGGCGATCGCCGCGCATGCCGCCGCGCCGCCGCCCGGCACGCGCAGCCGGTCGGGCAAGGCCGCAAACGTCGCGTCGAGCGCGGCGCGCAGGCTCGGAGCGGCGACAGCGGGCGTGGCCATCGCCTAGATGTAGCACCAGGCCGCGTCAGTCTTCGACGTCGATGTCGTGCGGGCAGCCGCGCCCGCCGTAGCCGCAGCCGCCGAACTCGCCGGCCGGCCCGGCGAGCCTGGTGACGGCCGCTTCGGTCGTGGCGTCGAGCTCGGTGCCGCGCTGGCGCAGCTGCACCGCCGCGGCCGCCTTGAGCGGATCGGCCGAGCCCGGGTCGTCGACGATCTGCTCGAGCGTCTGATCGACCTCGGGGCCGGCGTTGTAGGCCTGGCCGATCGCGGCCTGGGCGACCGACGGATCGGGATCGTGCATGAGCTGGGCGAGCTCCTGGCCGGCGCGCGCGTCGTCCATCGTGCCGAGGCCGCTGATCGCGGCGATCTTGTCCTGCGCGTTGCTGCTGCGCGCCGCGTCGAGGATCGCGTCCTGCGCGCGCTCCGAGCCGAGCTGGGCGAGCGCACCGAGCGCGGTCTGGCGGACCGACGCGTCCTGATCGCGGGACAGCCGGAGCAGCGTGTCGGTCGCGCGGTCGTCGGGGTTCTGCGCGAGCGCCGAGATCGCAGCGAGCCGGGTGCTCGGGTCCTTGGCCTCGACCGCGCGATCGAGCAGCTCGCGGGCCTCGGGCGTGCCGGACTGGGCGAGCGCCCACACCGCGGCCTGGCCGATCCCGGCGTCCTTGCTGTCGAGCATGTCGCGGGCGAGCTGCAGGCCCTCGGGCTGACCGGCCTGGACCAGCTGCGTCATCACCTGCTGCTTGACCTGCGGGTTGTCCTGCGCCGCCGACATCAGCGCCGACTTCAGCGCGTCGTCGAGCCCGGTCTGGCCGAGCGCGCCCGCCGCGGCCGCCGCGAGCTCCTTGTCCTTGCCGGTGAGCGCGGTGATCAGCGCCTGGCGCGCGTCGTCGCCGCCCATCCGGCCGAGCAGGTTCGCGGCGTACTGCGCCTCGTCGCGCCGGCCCGAGAACAGCGCATCGGACAGCAGCTGGCTGACCGCCGGATCGCCCGGGTGGGTCTGCGACAGCATCTCGAGCGCGCTGGTCCGGTTCTGGCCGCGCGACTTGCCCGCGATGTCGACCAGGGCGTCGAACGCCTGCTGCGTGCCGGCCTCGGACAGCATGCGCATCGCGTCGAACCGCTCGCTGCGCGAGCCCTTCTGGGCGAGCGAGACCGCGAGCTGCATCGCGTCGGGGTTGCCGGCGCGGAGCAGGCGCGGCAGCGCGGCCCGGCGATCGGCGCTCGTGCCCTGCTTGACCACGCTGAGCAGCGCCTGATCGACGTCCTCGCCCGGCATCTGCTGGAGCTGGGTGAGCGCGCCGGTGATCTGCGCGCGATCCGACAGCGCGGACTCGATCAGCAGCTCGCGCGCGTCCGGCCCGCCGCGCATCGCGAGCGCCGCCGCCGCCGACATCGCCGACTGGCGATCGCCGGTCTTGAGGATCTCGCCGAGCGTCTCGATCGCCTTGGGGCTGCCGACCTCGCCGATCGCGTTGACCGCGGCCCACCGCGTCATCTGCGCGCCGTGCAGCGCCGCCTCGCGCAGCACCGGCAGCGCGGCCTCGCCGGCGTGGGCGAGCGCGACCAGCGCGGCGTTGACCAGCTGCGGGTTGCCGGAGCGCGCGATCTGGGTGAGCTGCGCGATCAGCTCGTCGTCGACCGTATCGATCGACGCGAGCGCCGCGGTCGCGATCCGGACGTCCGGCGAATCGATCAGCTTGCGGATCGCGTCGTGCGCGGTCGGGCTCGAGGTCTGGCCGAGCGCGTAGACCGCGACCGGCGCGTTCTGCGAGTCCGCGCTGTTCGCGATCTCGATCAGCTCGGCGACCGCGCGCTCGCTGCCGATCTGGCCGAGCGCGGCGACCGCCTGGCCCTGCGCCGGATCGCCCGACTTCTTGGCGAGCTCGAGCAGCACGCCCTCGGCCTTCACGCTGCCGGTCTGGCCGAGCGCGTTGATCGCGGCGATCCGCACGTTCGGCCGGTCGTCGGCGACGCGCTCGATCAGCATGTCGACCGCGTGCTGGGTCCCGATCTGACCCATCGCCGCGAGCACCGCCTCGGGGAAGCCGCGCCGCGGATCGGTGAGCAGGGACGCCACCGCGTCGATCGTGTCGTCGTTGCCGACCGCGCCCAGCTTCTGGGTCAGGACCTGCAGGTCCTTGAGGTTGCGCGCGCCGAGGATGCGCTCGATCAGCTCGTGCGGCGCCAGGCCGATCGCGTCGGCGGAGACGTGGATCGGGCGGCGAAACTGCTGGGGGAGCGCGCCGCGGCTGGCGGCCGTCGCGGCCGGAACATCGCGGCTGCCGCGGTGTGCGCGCACCGCTGACACGCCGGCGATCGTCGCGAACAGGGCGCAGGCCAGCTTCCAGCGGGTGACGGTGGTCATGTGCTCCTCGTGTCAAACGAACGCTGCCAGGTATCGATCCATTCCGAGCGCTGCCGTCCCACCGGGCCGGAAGCGCGCGAAACCACCCCGGATCACCTGGGCGCGATCGTTCGCGGCTCGTGGCATCTGCGGGGAAGAGCCGGCAGGCGCGACGCGGTCGCGCGATTTCTGCGCTGTCCGCCACCGCGAGAACGCGAATCATCGCCGAGCGTCCGCGTGCTCGCAAGCGCATCGGGCGCACGCGCACGATCGTCATGCGAGATCAGCGGGCAAGGTCGTTCGCCGATTGACGGTCCACCGAGGCTCCGTAGACTGAATTCATGTTGACGCCGGACCAAACCACGGCCCTTCGTGAACGCCTTCAGGCGGACCTGAGCCGGCTCGCCGACCACGCCCACATCGGGCTGGAGTTCACGATGGATCGCGACCGCGACCGCATCGGCCGCGACTCGATGGACGAGTCGACCGAAGAGGAGATCTATTCGACCCAGCTCCGCCTGCACGACCGCGAGACCTTCCTGCTCGAGAAGATCCGCGAGGCCATGCGCCGGCTCGAGGCCGGCGAGATCGACGAGTGCGAGGAATGCTCCGAGCCGATCGGCTTCAAGCGCCTGATGGCTCGCCCGGTCACGACCCTGTGCTTCGAGTGCAAGACCGCCCGCGAGCAGGTCGAGGCGGACGAGACCGGCGAGTAGCGCGCGCCCGCTGGCTTTGCTAGCGCCGCGTCACCTCTGGTACACTCGCCGTCGTCGGGGATGCGCGACCGTTACACGATCACCGAACGTCTCGACCACGGTGGTATGGCCGAGGTGTTCCGCGGCGTAGCGGAGTCGATGGAAGGGTTCAAGAAGGCCGTCGCGATCAAGCGCGTGCTGCCGAACCTGACCAAGAACCAGAAGTTCGTCTCGATGTTCCTCGACGAGGCGCGGCTGTCGCTGTTCCTGCAGCACGCCAACATCGTCCAGGTGTTCGACATCTCGAAGACCCCCGACAACGCGTACTTCCTCGTGATGGAGTACGTCGACGGGTGCAACCTCAAGGCCCTGCTCGAGCGCCAGAAGCAGAAGGGCCGGCGGATCGAGGTCGCCCACGCGATCTACATGATGACCGAGTGCTGCAAGGCGCTGCAGTACGCGCACTTCCTCGAGCACCCCGAGACCAACGAGCCGCTCGGCATCGTCCACCGCGACATCTCGCCGCCCAACATCCTGCTGTCCAAGAACGGCGAGGTGAAGCTGGTCGACTTCGGCCTGGCCAAGGCCAACACCCAGATCGAGTCGACCGACCAGGGCGTGGTCAAGGGCAAGTTCAGCTACCTGTCGCCCGAGGCCGCGAGCGGGCTCGAGGTCGACCACCGCGCCGACGTGTTCGCGGTCGGCATCATCCTGTGGGAGCTGTTCACCGGCCGCCGGCTGTTCTACGGCGACAGCGACTACCAGACGGTCGAGCAGGTCCGCCAGGCGCGCGTGCCGTCGATCGCCGCGCTCAACCCCGAGATCGAGCCCGAGCTCGAGGCGGTGGTGCGCAAGGCGCTCGCGCGCGACCCGGCCGATCGCTACCAGAACGCGGCCGACCTCGGCGACGCGCTCGCGCAGTATCTGTTCTCGCGGCGGATGAAGGTGACCGCGCGCGACATCGCCGGCCTGGTCCGCGACACCCAGGTCGAGATGATGCGCAAGCGCTCGAGCGAGCCCAAGGAGTCGCTGATCGATGCGTTGATCCTCGACGAGATGCAGAAGATGACCTCGCTGGTCGGCCAGGAGGGCCAGGCCGCGCCCGGCGCGACCGCCGAGGGATCGATGAGCCTGGATCCGAGCGCGTTCGTCGACACCTCGAGCTGGGTCGGCGAGCTCGGCCTGGCGTCGCAGCAGGCACCCGCGCTCAAGAAGCCGACGCCGCCGCCGAGCAAGGCGCGCGCGGCTCACCCGACACCCGGCCCGGAGATCGATTCGCTCGAGCAGATGCTCGAGCCGGATCGTACCGGCGTGCACGGCAAGGCCGCGCAGCGGGCGACGCCGTGGCTGCTCATCGTGATCGTGATGGTCGTGCTCGCGGCGGGCGCCGCGGCGGCTGTCGTGTTCGCGATGCAGTAGCGTCACTTCCAGCCGCACAGGTTGCCGATCGCCTGCACGACGCGGTGCTTGACGCCCGGCGCCTCGCTCGAATCGGCAATCTCGTGGGCGCGCATCCAGTCGTACTGCGCGCGCGCGGTGGCCGGGTCCGGCGTCCGGCACATCTCGTTGTACTGCGCGGTGCGCGAGCCCGGCGCGCCGTGGGTGACGCCGCCGGTGATGGTCGCAAGCTCGTCGGTCGAGATCGTCGTCATGGCAGCCTCCTAGTACGCGAGGTGGACGTGGTCGTAGTGCCCGGGCACCGGCGCCCGGCGCTGGCCGCGCAGCGAGTGATAGTCCTGGTAGATGAGCTCGCTCGGGTTGGTGCCCTTGGCCCACGCGAAGAACTGCTGGCGCATCGCCGGCGAGCCGTGGACGTCGATCGCGCGACCCACCCAGTGAAACGAGTTGGGGTAGTGCGGGCCCTCGATCGCATGCGAGATGTTGCCGCCCATGCCGACCGCGGTCTGCCAGGCGGTGAACATCTTCGGGTTCATGCCGCCGCTGACCGTCGCGAGCTGATCGTCGTCGATCGTCTCCATACGTGCTCCTTGTGCGGGTTCGATCGCCGGTAATGCAGCGGCCGTACCGACGCGCGGGCGCCGATCGCGGGTCGCAGATCGCCGACCGCGGGTGACGGATCGCGACGCGCGCGCGCGACGTTTCGCGCGCCTGCGATCGAGCGCCGCTGGTCGGGCGAGTCGTCACCCCCGGCAACGCCGCCGGCCACGCGGCGCGTCGAGCTAACGCCGCATCGCCTGGAGCTGGCGCAGCTGCGGGCTGGTCGGCGCGATCGCGGTGAGCCTGGCGATCGCGTCGCCGAGCACCTTCTTGTCACCGAGCTTGGCGGCGAGCGAGCCGGTGATCGCCCAGCCGTCGACCGAGTCGGGATCGAGCTGCACCGCCTTCTGGGCGAGCTCGAACGCGCGCTTGGGCTGCCTGTCGGTCAGCATCAGCGCGCGGTAGAGGTACGCGGTGTAGAGCGCGGGATCGAGCTCGACCGCGAGCTCGAGCACCTGCGTGGCCTCGATGTCGAGGTTCTGGTTGTACTTGGCGACCGCGGTCCCGAACGCCGCCTGCGCCTGGCGGCGATCCGAGGCCTTGGTGGCCTCGAGCTGGTCGCGCGCGATCTTGAACGCGGCCTCCGCGTCGTTCCACTTGCTCGCCGCGATCGCGAGCTTGCCGGTGACCACCGACGCCTCGGGCTGGCCCTTGAGGCGATCGGGCGCGAGCCGGCGCACCTTCTCGGCGAGCGCCGCGACCTCCTTGGCGTCGCTGGTCGCGGCGTCGGCCGAGAGCAGGAAGGTCTCGGCGTCGCTGCCGCAGCCGTCGATCGCGCGGCCGAGCGCGGTCGCCGCGCCGATCAGGTCGCCGCGGCGCAGCGCGAGCCGGCCGCGCTCGCGATCGAGCTTCCACTTCGCGACGGTCGGCGACTGCGCGGCGAGGTCGAGCAGCTGCTGCGCGCCGGCGTTGTCGCCGACCAGCATGCGCGCGCGCGCGACCTCGAGCTGGAGGTTGGGCGGCGGCTTGTCGCCCGAGTCCTTGAGCAGCGCCTCGAGCGTCTCGTGACCGCCGACCGCGTCGCGATCCTCGATCGCGACGAGGCCGTTCTCGAGCCGCGCGTCGAAGTTGCCGGTCTTGATCGCCTCGGCGTAGGCCGCGCGCGCGCCGTGGAAGTCACCGAGGTCGCGATCGATCCGCGCGAGCTCGAGCTGGGCGCGCGACACGTCGGGGCCGGGCGGGCCGTTGACCACCTTCTCGAGGATCGTCTTGGCCTTGCCGCGCTGCGCCGGATCGGCCGACTGGCGCAGCGTCGCCGCGTAGGCGGTCGCGATCCCCGCGGTGAGCGCGGTGCCGGCCACGTGCGGCTCGATCAGCTGGCGCGCGCTGTCGGCATCGCCCGCGGCGATCTCGATCCCGGCCAGGCCGATCAGCGCCGGCTCGAGGTTGGGCAGCTTCTTGAGCGCGGCGTCGAAGTCGGCGCGCGCGCCGTCGACGTCGCCGACCGCGAGCCGCGCCTGGCCGCGCACCGCCTGGCCCAGCGGCATCGCGATCACCTCGGGCTGCTTCGCGAGCACGTCGAGCGCGTCGCTCGGCTTGCCCTGCGCGATCAGCGCCTGCGCCAGGGTGAGCCGGGCGCGCCGGCTGGTCGGCCAGGCCTGGAGCGCGCGCTGCGACGCACCGCGCGCCTCGTCGAGATCGCCGATCGCGTACAGCGTGTCGATCGCGTCCTCGGCAAAGCCCTGATCGTCGAACCCGACGCCGGCAGCGGCACGCAGATCGCCGTGCGCGGTCGTGAGATCGCCGCGCGCGTAGTCGACCCGCGCGAGCGCGAGGTTGACGAACGCGACCTGCGCGGGCGACACGCCGCGGGTCTGCTGCAGCGCGGGCTTGGTGCCCTCGGCGACCAGCTTGTCGAGCTGGCCGTGGACGTCGAGCCCGAGCTGGACGCCCGGGCCGATCCGCCCGCTCGCCGCGAGCACGCTGGCGCGCTCGAGCACCGCGGCGGGGTGATCCGGGTTGTCCTTGAGCACCTTGTCGAGCGTGGCGATCGCGTCGTCCCACGAGTAGGCCGCGGCGAGCGCGCGCGCGTAGCCGACGCCGTAGAGCGGACGCGGATCCTTCTGCGCCGCGGTCTGGAGGTAGAGCAGCGCGCCCTTGACGTCGCCCTCGGCGAGCGCGGCCTGGCCCGCGACGTACAGCGCGTCCGGATCCTGCGAGGCCGACGACCGCGCGGCGTCGGCGGCGATCTTGGCCGCGCGGAGGTCGTGGCTGGCGAGCGCGAGGTAGGCGGCGGCGAGATCGCCGTCGAGGCCGCCCTGCCCGCCCAGGCTATCGACCGCGGCCTGCGCGTCGGCCAGGCCGTCGCCGAACTCGAACGCGATCAGCGCGCGCGCCCTGGCGAGCGCCGCGCGGTTCTCGCCGGTCGGCGACGCCGCCGCGATCTTCGCCAGGCTGTCGCGCGCGGCGGTCCAGCCCAGCCAGGTGTCGGCCTTGGCGAGCCCGCTGGCGTGGTCGCGCTCGCGGGCGATCTGGGTGTCGAGGCGCATCGCCCGGATCTTGAAGCCGGCGAACACGCCGCCGCCGATCACCACGACGCCGACCAGGATCCACACCGCGAGCTGCAGCTTCGACCGCATCTTGCGGACGCCGGTCTTCATCTGCGCCGGCTGCTGGACCGCGACCGCGACGCCGCTCTCCGCAGGCGAGCCCGACATCAGCGCGATCAGCGCGGGGTCGAGCGCGTCGGACGGGCGCGCGGTCGGCTCGACCGCGGCGACGTGGTGCTGGTTGCCGGCGTGCGCGGTCGCCTGCGCCCACGCGGGCTGACCGGCGCCGCCGAACACCGCATCGACCGCGGCGGCCGACTGCAGCTGCATCGGCGTCAGCGGCTGGCCCGGCCCGATCGCGACGGTCGGGCGCGCCGCGGCCGCGACGCTGGCCGCGTTGGCCGGCGGCGGCATGGCCGGCATCGTGCGGCTGTACTGCCCCCCGGGCGGCGGCAGCGCCGCCACGGTCGGCATCGCGGCGGCCAGGCGCGGCACCGGCGCGGGCGGCAGCGGCGCCGGCGGCGGGCCGCCGAGCGGCATCGGCGGGTGGACCGGCGCCATCGGCGGCGGCGCCGACGGCGACTTCGCGGGGCGCGCCGAGTAGCCCGGCGCGGCCGGCGCGGTCGGGGCCTCGACCGCGGCGCGCCGCCCGTCGTGGGCAAACCCCGCGGCGTCGATCGGCCCCGATGGCATCGCGACCGCGTTGCGCACGGCGGTGCCGGGACCGGGGGCGGCGGCGTTGCGGCGCCTGGAGTCAGCGCGCGGCGACTCGGTGACCTCGACGATCGCCTCGTCGTCGAGATCGATGCTCGGCGTGCGCGACGCCGACGACTTCGCGACGCCGGGCGTGCCGCGCGAGCTCTTCTTGCCGTGAACGGTCTCCTTCGCGCGCGCCCGCTTCTCCGGCCGCGCGCCCGCCACCGGCGGCGCCGCGAGGTCGTCGAAGTC
>DATJAE010000080.1:0-5891 GCA_035516595.1 Kofleriaceae bacterium
CGACGAGGATCGCATGCGCGCCGCGGCGTACACCGCCGAGAAGCAGCGCACCGCCGCGCGCGCTGCCGCCGAGCACGATCCGGCGCTGCTGCGCGAGCACCTGCGCTCGCTCGAGCTGGTGTGCTCGATCCGCCGGGTCGGCGACGCCGACGTCGCGCGCACCGCGCAGCTCACGCAGAAGACCAACCAGTTCAACCTGTCCACGATCCGCCGCAGCGAGGCCGACATCGAGGCGATGCGCCGCGATCCGGCGTGGCGGCTATACGCGCTCGACGTGCACGACCGGTTCGGCGAGTACGGCACGACCGGCCTCGTGTTCGCGCAGCGCACCGCCGACGACGCGTGGCACCTCGACACCGTCCTGCTGTCGTGCCGCGTGCTCGGCCGCGGGGTCGAGAGCGCGTTCCTGCGCGCGGTGACGCGCGACCTCGTCGCCGCGGGCGCGCGCCGGCTGACCAGCAAGCTCGTCCCGACCAAGAAGAACGCGCCGGTCCGCGAGTTCCTGCCGCAGCACGGCTTTTCCGCGATCGCGGGCGACGCCGAGGGCTGGATCAAGGAGCCGCTGCCCGGCCCGGCGTTCGACGACGATCACATCACGATCCGCGCCGACGGCCTCGCCACGTGAGCGTGCGCCACAAGCTCGACCGGCTGCGCGCCGAGCTCGCGCGCGACGACCTCGATCGCGCCGGGCGCTGGCTGCGCGTCGCCGAGCTCTCGCTCGCGGCGGCGCGGCTGAGCCCGCTGGTCGGCGTCGGCCACGGGCGGATCTACGAGCTCGTCACGCCGCCCAGGCCGTTTCGCGGGCTGCGCGACTTCATCGTGCGGCGCGCCGGCCCCGGCGACACCGCCGCGCTGGTCGAGCTCGATCGCGCGCCGCGCGCGCTGGTCGCGGCTCGGCTCGAGCGCGGCGATCTCGCGTATGTCGGCGAGCTCGCCGGCAAGACCATCGCGCACGCGTGGTTCCACCGCGGCCCCGAGCCGTTCGACGAGGACCTGCCCCTGTTCCCGCGCTGGGGCCTGCCCGCCGACGCGTTCTGGAGCTACCACGCGGTGACGCTGCCGGAGGCGCGCGCGTCCGGCGTGTTCGTCAAGGTGTTCCACGTCGCGCTGCGCGAGCTGTTCGTCGAGCACGGCGCGGCGCGCGTGCGCTGCCGGGTGACCGCGAGCAACGCGCCGGCGATCGCGCTGCACGAGCGTACCGGGTTTCGCTGTCTCGGCACCGTGGTCGCGCTCGCCGCGCCCGGCGTGCGCTGGATGTCGTGGCACGGCGATGGCGGCGCGTGGCGGCGGATCGGCCGGCGCGATCGCGCGGTGGTGTCGCTGCCGTCGGAGGCTGCGTGAAGCTGCACCACCTCGGCTACGTCGTGCGCGACCTCGAGCGCGCGCGCCGCGGGTTCGAGCGCGACGGCGCGATCATCGCGAGCCCGCCGATCGACGATCCGATCCAGCGCGTGACCGTGCAGTTCCTGCGCGAGCCGCAGAGCGGCGAGCTGTGGGAGCTGGTCGCGCCGCTCGGCGACATCGAAGGCGGCCCGCTGGCATCGCGGCTCGGCCGCGGCGGCGGACTCGACCACGTGTGCTACGAGCTCGAGGCCGGCGACGGCACGCTCGAGGATCGCGTCGCGGCCGAGGTCGCGCGCGGCGCGCGCGTCGTGTGCGAGCCGGTGATCGCCGCCGCGTTCGGCCGGCGGATCGCGTTCGTGTTCCGGCGCAGCCAGCGGCTGATCGAATTCGTCGAGCCACGCCGGCCGGGCCAAGCGCTGTGACTTACTACGGCGTCAGCGTCACCTTGACGTTGCCGCGCGTGGCCCTGGAGTACGGGCACACCTGGTGCGCGGCCTCCATCAGCGCGTGCGCCTGCTCGGCCGGGATCGCCTTGAACTCGCCGTGCAGCTCGACCTCGAGATGAAAGCTGGTGTCGTCCTTGACCAGGCCGACCTTCGCGGTGATCGCGACCTCGCCGATCGCGATCTTCTGGCTGCGCGCGACCATGCCGAGCGCGCTGCCGAAGCACGCGGCGTAGCCGGCGGCGAACAGCTGCTCGGGGTTGGTGCCGGCGCCGCCGGGGCCGCCGAGCTCCTTCGGCAGCGACAGCGGAGCGGACAGGTGGCCGTCGTCGCTCTTGATCGAGCCCGAGCGGCCGTTGGTGGCGGTGGCGATCGCGGTGTAGGTGGCTGGCATCGCGATCTCGTAACACGCTAGGCGCGCGCGAAGTCGATGAAGCCGTGCTCCGGAGCGGTGTCGACCAGCGTGACTCGCAGCCGGTCGCCGACATCGAGCCCGCGCTCGCCCCGCACCACCCGGCCCTCGGCCGGCGGGCGAAGCAGCCGCACGAACACGCCCTTGTCAGCGGCGCCGGTGACGATCGCGTCGAACGTCTCGCCGATCCGCGACGACAGCAGCTCGGCGGCCGCGACCTTGCGCATCGTGCGCTCGACCTTGCGCGCCGCGTTCTCGCGATCGGTGCAATGCGCGGCGATCTGCGCGAGCTCGTCGTCGCTGTACGCGGGCGCGGCCCCCGCGGTGCACGCCTTGAGCAGGCGCTGGGTGACGAGATCCGGATAGCGGCGGTTGGGCGCGGTCGAGTGCGCGTAGTTCTCGACCGCGAGGCCGAAGTGGCCGAGCTCCGGCGCATCGGGGCGCTGCACGACGTACTCGCCGGGGCCGAGCAGCTTGACCACCGCGAGCGAGACGTCGGCGAAGCGCAGCGGATCGGCGCGGCGGCGCGCGGCCAGGAACCCGGCGAGCGCGCGCGCGTCGGGCTCGGCCGGGAGCTCCGCGCCGTAGCCGCGCGCGAGCTCGACGATGCGACCCCAGCGCTTGGGCGTGCGCACGACGCGGCGGATCGCCGACACGCCGCGCCGCTCGAGGTAGCGCGCGGTGGTCTCGTTGGCCGCGATCATCAGATCCTCGATCAGCTCCTTCGCGCGGTTCTTGCGCTCGACCGCGAGATCGACGACCTCGCCGGCCTCGACCACCGGACGGGCCTCGATGGTCTCGAGCTCGAGCGCGCCGTGCTCGAAGCGATGCGCGCGCAGCCGCTGCGCCGCCTGATCTTGCAAGCGGAGCTGCGCCGCGATCGCGTCGCCGCCGTCGGGCGGTTCGCCGTTGCCGTCGAGCCACGCGCCGACCCGGTCGTAGACCAGCTTGGCGTGGTTGACCACGCGCGCGATGTAGACCGCCGCGCGGCCGTCGAGCGCGCCGTCGCGCTCCACCACGAGCTCGGTGACCACCGCGAGCCGCTCGCGGCCGTCGGCCAGCAGCGACGTGCGATCGGTCGACAGCACCTCGGGCAGCATCGGAAAGATCTTGGCGCCGGTGTACAGCGAGGTCGTGTTGGCGCACGCGAAGCGATCGACCGGCGAGCCCTTCGGCACGAGCGCGTCGACGTCGGCGATCCCGATCAGCACGCGGATCGCCCCGTCCGCCAGCTGCTCGGCGACCTCGATCTGATCGAGATCGCGCGAGTCGGCGTTGTCGATCGACGACCACGGCAGCCCGCGCAGATCGCGCGCCGGCTCGATCGCCGGCTGCGGCGGGATCGTCGCCTCGAGCCCGGCCGGCTCGTCGGGCTCGAAGCCATTCTCTTGCAGGATGCGCCGCGCGACCTGCACCATATCGAGCCTATGGCCGTGCATGGATCGAAACGATCGACCGGGCGCAAGCCGCGCGTCAACTCCAAGCGCGCGCTCGATCGCCCCTCCGCTTTCGATCGCGACGAGCTCGGCCGGCTGCAGAGCGCGGCGCTCCACGGCGCGCGCACCCGCGTCGAGCAGGGCCACCGCGCGGCCGGCCGCGAGCCCACCGGCAGGCGCCAGCACGGCGCCGTGGTGTCGGTCGACGACGCGCTGCGCGACCCGGCGCCGATCACCGAGGACAGGAAGCTGCTCGACGCCCGGCCCCAGGCCGAGGACTTCCGGCGGTCCGACGTGTGGCGCGTGCTGCGCATCACCGGCGAGGTGATCGAGGGCATCGACTCGCTCGGCGACGTGACGCGCGCGGTGTCGGTGTTCGGCTCGGCGCGCACGCCGCCGGCCGATCCGTACTACAAGGCCGCGCGCAAGACCGCCGCGCTGCTCGCGCGCGCCGGCTACGCGATCATCACCGGCGGCGGGCCCGGCATCATGGAGGCGGCCAACCGCGGCGCGCGCGACGCCGGCGGGCGCTCGATCGGCTGCAACATCGAGCTGCCGTTCGAGCAGGCCGCGAACCCGTACATCGACACGCTGATCAACTTTCGCTACTTCTTCGTGCGCAAGACGATGTTCATCAAGTACTCGTCGGGGTTCGTCATCTTCCCCGGCGGCTACGGCACGCTCGACGAGCTGCTCGAGGCGCTCGTGCTGATCCAGACCGGCAAGATCTCGCACTTCCCGATCGTGCTGTTCGGCACGAGCTACTGGAGCGGCATGCTCGACTGGCTGCGCGCGCACGTGCTCGCCGCCGGCAACATCGCCGACGCCGATCTCGAGCTGGTCCAGTTGACCGACGATCCCGACGAGGCCGCGCGCTGCATCGCGGCCGCCAAGCACGCCTGATACGCTCGCGAGATGGCGATCGCCAACCTCGACCAGCTCGAATACAAGCTCGCCAAGCGCGGGTTCCGCCGCGACGACCTGCTGCTCCACGAGTGCACGACCTGCCACGAGCAGGCGGTCGCGACCTACGTGATCGCGGGCAAGGCGGGCGGCCGCGACATCTCGCTGTGCCTGGCGTGCGGGATCGCGCGATCGTGGCGAAGCGGCGCCGGGCTCGAGCAGCGCGTCGAGGACCCTGGCTTCGACCTCGCCGCGTTCCTGCGCTAGGCGATCAGGCTCGCCACGACGCCGGCGATCGCCTCGCTCGCGGTCAGCCCCGGCGACTCGATGCCGAGCAGGTTGACCAGACCGGGCGCGCCGTGACGGCTCGCCTCCTCGATCACGAAGTCGCGAAACGGCTCGCCGGGGCCCTGCAGCTTGGGCCGGATGCCCGCGTAGTCCGGCGCGAGATCGTCGTCGCGCACGTCGGGCAGGTAGCGGCGCAGCGCAGCGCCGAACGCGGCGGCCTTGCCCGGATCGATGTCGTAGCGCAGCTCGGCGATGTACTCGGTGTCGGGGCCGGCCGTGACCTTGCCGTCGAGGTCGAACGTGATGTGCACGCCGAGCCCGGCGTGGACCGGCACCGGATAGATCAGGTGGCGCGCGATCCCCGCGTGGCGCGGCGCGAGCCGGAAGTAGTCGCCCTTGCACGGGCGCTGGCGGTAGCCGAGCGCGTCGATATCGAGCCCGGCGAGCGCGGCGATCCGCGACGCGTCGAGCCCGGCCGCGTTGATCACCCAGCGCGCGGCGAGCTCGTCGTCGCCGGCGCGGACGTGCCAGGCCTCGCCGCGGCGCTCGAGCGCGGTCACCGCCTGGCCGAGCACGACCGCCGCGTCGTGCGCCTCGGCCTGCCGGCGATAGCTGTCCATCAGGCCGTGCGCGTCGACGATGCCGGTCGCCGGCGAGACCAGCCCGGCGATCGCGCGCACCGCGGGCTCGAGCCGCGCGAGCTCGGCCGCGTCGATCATCCGGACGTCGCCCGCACCGTTCGCGCGCGCCTGCGCGTGGATCGTCTCGAGCTTGGCGAGCTCGGCCGCGTCGGTCGCGACCAGCACCTTGCCGCAGCGCCGGTGCGGGATGGCGTCGCGCTCGCAGCGCGCGTAGAGCAGCTCGCGCCCCGCGACGCACAGCTTCGCCTTGAGGCTGCCGGTCGGGTAATACAGCCCCGCGTGGACGACGCCGCTGTTGCGACTCGACGTCTCCTGGCCGATCCGGGTGTGACGCTCGAGGATCACGACCGCGAGGCCGCGCCGCGCCAGGACCGCGCCGCACGCCAGCCCCACGGCGCCCGCGCCGATCACGACGACGTCTACG